>CAYLUJ010000086.1:0-10403 GCA_964386805.1 uncultured Pelolinea sp.
GTAGGTTTTTTCGAGAACAAGGAGAAAGAGAAACCTCCGCCAGCTATCCAAAGCACGATCATCACAATGCCTATGATTACCAGAATGATAGCAAGAATCGTCAGCATCATGAGCATGGAGCGCTTCTTCCCATTCCCTCCGCCCATTAAATTCCGTGTATTTTTTCTATCTAGCATTTTTCCCTGTTTCTTTCTGGTTTTTTTACTGCTTAAGTATCTTATTGTACCTGATTTTGTCAAACCGATTTAGTCCCCGCCAAAGAGATAACTTTTCCAGATCTGCCAATTTTCCTTTAACAAAGGTGTGGGCGTTGAAGAAACGGAGGGCTGACCTGACTGTGCACTCGGTGTCAGCGGAACGATCACGACATCCCCCGGCAACGCCATATGAGCTTCACCCCTCGCCCAATCTTCCACCGCATTATCTCCTGACGCATATGCAATTTGTGTCCGCAGTGTAATTTCAGTGCTCTGCAATGCATACACTTCGGTTGCAATTTCATCACGCTGTCTGGCAAGTTTGAAATATTCTGATAATCGGTCGTTCAGCCCCAGGAGCATGAAAAAGAAAACAGCGATCAACAGAATACTGATGAGTTTTTGGGGTCTTTTTGTATCACCGCTCATATTTCAATGATACCCTAGAGACAATGATTGTCAATAAAAAAACCCTATAGGGATAGGGTTTTCATGCCGAAGGTGGGATTTGAACCCACATGAGCGTAATGCTCACTACGCCCTGAACGTAGCGCGTCTGCCAATTCCGCCACTCCGGCTTTTTATATTGCTTGAGTATTCTATCAAATGTATTCCTTTTGTCAACCCGAAAACGGTGTGAGAGATTTTCTTCCCATGCTATAATCTTTCCATCTATGGAAATGATAGCTGATTCATTCCTTTCGATCGTTGATTTTCTAAGTTCATCTTCTGGATTAGTCCTTCAATCCATTTTAATCACCCTATTACTGGTCAGTTCTGTTTCTTTGGTCAATGCTGCAAAGCACCAGATTCAGAAAAAAGACCTCCGTCATGCAAAATTTACTTTCATCATTGTCATTCTTTTGAATCTGATAATGGTCAGCGCAACCCCTGTAAAAAACTCAAATATTTCGATGCTTCCGGCGTCTTTTTACGACGCACTGCAGCAGTTAGTCTGGAGTTGTAATCTGATCCTGATTGGTTGGTTATGGATAAAACCTGCTTATCAGCCTCAATTTCTCATTTACAAAAGAATTTTGCTCTGCGCGGCAATCGGTTTTTTTCTTATCGAAACTTTCCAACCGATTGAAATGCTTTTCTCTCCTACCGAAATCGTCATCCCCTATTCTCTAATCTGGCGGGGTTTTGAATTCATGGTAGGAATTTTCTTGTTTTTTGTTTACCTCTTGCACACTGGGAAAATGCAATTAGCAAGCCTCGCCTTCTCTTTACTGCAAATCCTTGGGTTAGGGGCAAACAAAATTTTCACAGTTACACCACTGTTTGCACAAACTTTCTCCCAATTACTGGCATTTTTATTCTCCACAAAGATATTTCTAGCCATTGCACTCGACTATTCAGATTTGGAGAATGCTGCACAGATTTCTCCAGTTATTCTTTCTGAAAACCTCGCCGCTATTCCCAATACTGCTATTGCCAAGGCCTGGCTTCAAACCACACTCGAAAACGATGCATCGATTTTACCTTTTACATTATGTAAAGCGCTGGCACATACTTTGTGTTCAGATGCCTGTTTGATCATCCAGACTGCAAAAACAAAACCAGAAATCAAGATCATCTGCGGCTATTCTGTGAGCCATCAAAAACAATTAATACCGCAGATAGTTCTGATAGAGGATGAGATCGTTACTCAAAAAGGATCTGTCCTTTTCCATGATCCGGAATCTTTTCCTGTATGGATAAAAGCACTCATCAAAAAAGTCCATCATGGTCGTACAAAATCTGTCTGGTATATTCCTATTCACAGTTCGGGAAAGAAATATTCTCTCCTATTCTTATCTCAAGAAAATCAATGGGCAGATTCTCATATTGCATATCTCAAAAAGATTATGCCAGAACTGGTACAAATCTTGCACAATTATTTCGGTGAAGAACATTTACTTCTTCCGGAAAAAAAGCCATTGGAAACCAGTTCAAATCCATTTCTGGACCTAATGCATTCGGAAATTAATCAAACCAAAGATATTCATCAGGTGGAAGCAGAACTACAATTGGCTCTTGAGGAATATAATCGTATTCGTAAAATTCTGGAAGAACGTGGAATAGGACAGTAAATAGTGAAAAATTTCATCATACGATATGGATCAGCAATCCTTGCTGTTCTGTTTATTGTGTCTTTTATTTCGGGTTGTTCAGTGATTGGAACTGCTCTTGGATTTACAAGAGAAGTGACACCTGAAGTGCGCCTGTTGGCTGATAAAAGTGGTGAGAGCGTCGAACCTACCCCATTTCAACCATATTCTTATATCCCGACCGTCGAAGCCACTACCCAAGCAATCACCGATACACTCGTCCCTAATGAAGGATACTCAAAACCAGATGGCCAGATCAACGTTCTCTTTCTCGGTTCCGATTGGCGGGCTGATAGCGGGTACCGCACCGATGTGATCATGCTGGTTTCCTTCTACACAAAGGAAGAGAAGATCAGCATCGTTTCCTTCCCCCGTGATCTGTGGGTCTCCATTCCCGGTGTAGGAGAACAACGTATCAACACCGCGCAAGCTTATGGTGGATTCCCACTCACGCAGAAGACTTTTGAATACAATTTTGGTACCTCGGTCGATCATTATATGATGACCAATTTCAGCGGCTTTTTAAGCATCATCGATACACTCGGTGGAATTGAGATCAACGCCGCTCAAAATCTGTATGACCGCTGCGATCTTTCCTACTCGCATGGTGGCTACTGCTCCATCGGACCCGGCGCTGCTACATTGGATAGTGAAATGGCACTCTGGTATGTGCGCTCACGCTATACTTCTAATGATTTTTATCGAATGGATCGGGCACGCGAAGTCATGATGGGAATTCTAAGAAAGATCGTCAGTTTGGATGGTGTCACCAGAGCTGGAGATATTTACAACACACTCTCAAGCAGTGTCGTAACCGACCTCTCCCTTTCTGATATCGCGCCCCTGATCACCCTGGCTGCCAAGGTTATGAATGATTCTTCAAAAATAACCATGTATGAGATCGGTGAATCTCAGGTTACCCCGTACGTCATGCCCTCCAGCGGCGCCAACGTGTTACTGCCCAATTATGATGCCATTTGGCAGGTATTGAAAACCGCGCTATTCACTCCTTAATACTTGACGAAACCTCTCAAAGTAGATACACTTTCTATAACTATACGCAATATGGAGGACACTATGCCATCTGCCAATGAAGATTTGGTATTTATTGATAAAAATACCTCCCTGCAGCCAGCCATACAGACCTGGAAGATGTTTTTACGCGATCAGAATAAATCTATCTACACGATAAAAGCTTTCGAGGGAGACCTGAAACTGCTTTCAGCTTTCTTACCCGCCGATAAAACCATCGGCAGTATTACCACCAATGATCTGCAGCATTTTCTGGAATGGGTGAATAACGGGCGCGGGAAAAATATCCCCTGCTCTCCCAAAAGCCTGAGCCGCAGGATCACCACGATCAAATCCTTCTTCAATTGGCTGGTTTCGAATGCTCGTATCCCAACCGATCCTGCAGAAAAGATCCTTCAAAAAAGCGTCATCAGCCCTCTTCCGGAGATCCTCACCGATGATGAACAGATCCTGGCTCTGGCAGCTGCCGCAGATATGACCGAACAGGAACATCCTGATACTCGCCCTTATGCCTTGTTCAAACTGCTTCTGGAGACGGGTATCAAAAAGAGCGAATGTCTGAATATCAAACTCCAGCACATCGACGAAACGGATCCGCACAATCCTTTTCTGTTTGTGCGCTATGCCGAAGCGAAGGATCGCAACAAAGAACGCAAAATTCCTCTTTCCCCTGCCTGGTTGCAGTTTTATAAACGATATGTAGACCAATACAAACCTGAAGATTTTGTCTTCCCTTGGTCACCCAGAAGACTGGAATATATTTTGGAAGATATCAGCAAAGCAGCCCACCTGGAGAAGCATATTTCTTTCAGCATGTGCCGATGGACCTGTGCATTGAATGATTTTCGCAAAGGTGTCGATCGTGACCTCATCCGTCAACATCTGGGGATCTCCAAAATCCAATGGCGCGAAATCGACATGAAACTGCAGCAGTTGAAACAAAACACTAATTAATTTCTTTCAGTTCTAGATGCCATACCCTGCTCGTGCTTTTCTGCAATCGGAAAGCATGAGCAGGCTGAAATCCCGGGATCCAGGCGATCTCATTCCCTACCAGAATGAGTGGCCAATTCTTACGAAGCGGAAGCGGGATTTTCTTATTGGTGAAAAAATCAGAAACTTTGATTTCCTTGCCTTCCATTCCCAAAGGTGCAAAACGCTCTCCCGGATGAAAAGGACGCACGTACGCTTCATCTGATGTGATCCTCTCCACATCCAGATACGCTTCCCAAATGAACTCCCTATTAAATTCAGGGCTCTTGTAGATATCCACTGGCGCGGTTGTTCCGGAAAGTAAGAACCCTGGCGCAATCTCCAACTCGAAAGATTCGGCTATCGAAATGGTATGGGTTCCACTGCATTGCGGGAATTTACCTATAATTGGTAGATTTGCCAGATTGGTAAGAATAAGATTTTCTTTTTCAATGAACGCATGCTGATGGTCGGGTAATGTAAGATGATGGGTAGCAGTAGGATGTTCAGCAAATTGGATAATCCTAATTACCGTATCGTATTCGATCTGATCTCGATCATTGCTCTGCAACATACCCAATGCTTGCTGCAAAACGGCTTTTTGCACTCCCCTATCCAGCTCGAGGAAACGCCGGCAGGGAATTTCTATAGAATCTGTTGAAAGTTGATGAAGAAGATCACTGGAAATTTTCTCATACTGTTCTTCTAAGAAATCCCAATCATCTTGCACAATCTCCGCCAGATGAATCAAATTTTCCTTGACTGCCGGGTTGTATGTTTCCAGGGTCGGGATTAGTTCATGCCGGATGCGATTGCGGAAGTAGGTGCGCTCCTGATTGCTGGCATCCTGCACAGGTTCCAACCCATGTTCCTGGCAGTAGAGGTCGATCTCTTCCCTCCAGGTTCGCAGCAGAGGTCGAACAAGAGAAATTTCCATGTGAAATTCAGTTTTCCCACAAATTCGCATCCCGGTTAATCCACGCATACCACTCCCTCTGAGTAAATGCATCAAGATGGTTTCCACCTGGTCATCAGCGGTGTGGGCAGTGAGAACTGCCTTTGCACCAATTTTCTGCGCAGTTGCAAAAAGAAAGCGATAACGGTAATCGCGCGCTGTCTCTTCAATGGAACGTTTTTCTATTTCTGCTTTTTTCTGGATATTTTCGGCAGCTTGATAGAACCCCACCTTGAATTCTGTGGCAGTCCTTTTTACAAATTCACAATCGTGGACTGATTGAGGGCGCAGTTGATGGTCGAAATGCGCAATTACAATCTTCCATCCGAGCGAATGCAGAATATGAGCGAGTACAAGTGAATCGGGTCCACCCGATACCCCTATTAACAGCAGATCATCAGTTATAAACCCTGCTGAAGTCAAACATTCCCGGGCATCTTTTTCAATGGTCACACTGCGATTATAGCATTCCTGAAAACCCGTTTAGCGGCTGCCTTTTCGCCCGAACTGCCGTTCCAGAATATCCACTGATAAATGGATCATGGTCGGTCTACCATGCGGGCAGGTGCGCGGATTCTGGCAAGTCTCAAGCTGCTGGATGAGGGTTTCCTGTTCCTCTCTGGATAAGACCGTTCCCCCCTTAATCGCAGCACCCTTGCAGATGGATCGGATCACGATCTCTTCTTTTTCTTTGGAAACAGCTGCATTATTCTCTTCGCCCAGCTCATGCAGTGCATCCGTGATGATTTTCAGCGAAAAGGTGCGGCTCATAAATGCCGGAACAGCTCGAATGGAAAAGGTTCCAGGTCCAAATGCATCTACTTGAAATCCGATCTCTTCCAACGTATTTTCCACCGATGCGAGCAGTTCCGCTTCTCGCGCATTGGGGGTGAACAGGATCGGTTCCAGCAGAAGCTGCATGTCTTTCTTTTGCATTCGTCTATCCAGAATTTGTTCATAGAGAATGCGTTCATGCGCGGCATGCTGGTCGATCAGATAGAGTCCATCCGGTCCTTCTGCCACAATATAGGTCGCACCGATCTGCCCCACAACTCGCAGTAGAGGAATCTGTTCATCCAATTCCAATGCAGGTTGTTTTTGTATTATTTCCGTTGCGGAAATTTCTTCACTTGAACCAGAGGAAGGTGGGCTTGAAAAATCTGTTTGCATGGAATTCGGCATTCTTTGCGCACTGGTTTCCACCCTAGCTGATCCCCACAGCGCTTGGCTGAAGGTCGGCGCCGGTGAAGAAGCCAGCAACGCCAGGCGCACAGCACGTGCCAGTTTTCCGGAAACCGCTCGTGCATCGGCAAAGCGCACCTCTGCTTTTGCGGGATGGATATTGATATCCACATCCGCAGGTGGAATTTCCAAAAAGACAATGGCAATGGGGTATCTTCCTACCATGAGATACGAATGATAAGAATTCACCAGCGCTGATGTGAGACTTACATCTTGCACCAGGCGTCCATTCACAAAAAAATGAATGTCGCGCCGGTTGGAACGTGTGATCCCAACCGGGCTGCAAAAGCCATGGATAGAGTGTCCCTGTTCTTCCAGGTTGATCTCCAGCATTTGGCGGGCGGTTTCCAGATCATACACCGCCGCCAGTATTTCACGCTGGTTGCCGTTCCCGGAAGTCTGCAGCACCATGCGTCCTTCCATTTCCAATGTAAAGCGCAGGTGGGGGTACGCCATGGCATACAGAAGCACAAGATCAGTAATGCGGCTGCGTTCCGTGCGTTCCGATTTCAAAAATTTCAGCCGGGCGGGTACATTGGTAAACAGATTGCGTACTTCGAAACGGCTGCCTTGCGGGAATCCTTTGCGCGAAATGGTTTTTAGTTTCCCATGTTCACAAATTAATTCACTTCCTTCTGTTTCATCTTTGGAACGAGTTTGAATACGCAGCATTGATACTGCCGCGACGGAAGCCAGCGCTTCCCCGCGAAATCCTAATGAACGGATACGTTGCAGATCTTCGATGGAGTTAATTTTGCTGGTCGCAAAACGGGTGATCGCCAGAGCGACCTCTTCCGCCGGAATTCCAAGCCCATCATCACTGAGGGTAATCAGATCCTTCCCTCCCCCTTCGATACGGATCTGAATACTGCGGGCGGAAGCATCAATGGCATTTTCCATTAATTCTTTTACCACCGAAGCGGGGTTTTCTACCACCTCCCCTGCAGCGATCTTGTTGGTAATGGATTCTGGCAATATTTTGATCGGCAATTTCTCACCTCATAGGAAATTATATCCCAGCGTATTTCTTTTTTCGGTATACTTACTCGCATGCAAAATCCATTTACTATTTTATTAGTTGACCTGGACAGGACCATGTACCCATTCGAAAGTGGCGTATGGGATGCGATCGGTGCACGCATCCATGTTTTTATCAAAGATAAATTGGATCTTTCGAATGAAGCTGCCTTAGCGTTACGCATTCGTTTGCGGGAGCAGTATAAAAGCACCATGCACGGGCTACATCTGGAATTTGGTATCGATGAGCAAGAGTATCTCGATTATGTGCATGACATTGATCTGACTGCCCTCATTCCCCCCAATCCAGATCTCCCCGCCATTCTGGCTGCTATTCCGCAGAAAAAGTACATTTTCACGAATTCCATTTATTATCACGCCGAACGTATTTTGAAATTTCTTGATGTATATGATCTTTTTGAAGATATCATCGATGCCAGTAAGATCCTCCCCTACACCAAGTTTGAGAGGGAGGCTTTCCCCATCGCTCTGCGTTTAATTGGCAATCCATCTCCCGCAGAATGTGTCATGATTGACGATGAGGAAGAGATTATTGATCGTGCTATGGAAGAAGGGCTAAAGGGTATCCTGGTCAATCAAAATCCGCAGCAGAATGGTCACCACCATATTCAAATTCCAATCATCAACCAATTGGATCAAGCGCTAGTGCAATTAACGGAGCAATCTTCACCCTCTCTTTAAATACATTCCAGGCATACAATAAAGGTTTGCAACTTATAAGAGTGCATGCACTATGAATAAATTTGTAAAAACAATCACAATTGTTTTTGTGGTTTTAATAGGATTAGCTACTGCTTTCTACGGTGGCATGTGGGTAGGCGGTAATTTCGGCAATAGTGAAGAACAAACCAATTACCTCACCAGTTCTGATCCCGAATTAGGTACCCTCTTTTCGCCCTTCTTCCAGGTATGGGATATCATCCACCAACAGTATATTGATCAGCCGCTTGATGATACGAAACTGATGCAGAGTGCTATTGGTGGGTTAATGGAAGGATTGGGAGATGAACATTCTTCATATATGGACCCCAAAATCTATCAACAGGTGAATGCTGATCTTGAAGGTAACTACACCGGTATCGGTGCCTGGGTGGATACCTCCGGCGATTATGTGGTGATCGTTGCTCCTATGCCAGATTCTCCAGCCGAAGCAGCCGGTATTAAATCCGGCGACAAAGTGATTGCAATCGACGGAAAAGACATGACCGGTATTGAACCGAGCATTGCACTGCAGAGCATTCTCGGACCGGCAGATACTACGGTTACATTAACCATTCAGCGCGAAGGATCAGATGAGCCTCTGGAATTCACCATCACCCGCGCTGAAATCGAGATACCGGTGATCGAATACAAGATGTTGGATAACAATATCGCTTATATCTATCTATCGCAATTCAGTGTGAACGCTGGCGATAAAGTACGCGCGGCTTTGAACGAACTGCTCCCTCAGAATCCGGTAGGCGTAATCCTGGATTTACGCAACAATACCGGCGGTTATCTGGATGCTGCCTTTGACATCACCTCTGCTTTTATTCAGAGCGGTCCGATCATGATCGAAGAAACAGGGGATGGTACTCAAAAGACATATTCCGCTTATGAAAATGCTATCGCTCCGGATATTCCGCTGGTCGTTCTGGTAAACGGCGGTTCTGCTTCCGCTTCCGAGATCACTTCTGGTGCCATTCAAGATCGTGGAAGAGGTATCCTGGTAGGCACAACCACCTATGGAAAGGGTTCCGTTCAGAACTGGATCAAACTCGAAGGGGATAATGGTGCCATCCGGGTTACGGTTGCGCGCTGGTTGACCCCCAACGGTAGACAGATCAATGAAGTCGGGCTAACGCCCGACGTGATCGTCGATTACACTCAGGAAGATGCTGATGCCGGGATCGACCCACAGCGCGATAAAGCCATCGAAATACTTCTTGATCAAGCAAATTAATGCTTCTTTGCCCTATCGCGGGTTTTAATTGACAGATAGATATGGGAAGGGTATAATGAACGACCGTTTGACTAAATAAACGGGAGATTGAAAGAATGGAATCTAGTATGAATACCAATATCACAAATTCCGAAAACCTTGAAAGGAAAATGCAGCTGAAAGGGAAAGTGCTGAAAACCAGCACTGCCGGAGCAATTGTGGATATTGGTGTAGAACAACCCGCTCTTCTCCATGTATCACAGATCATCACTCCCGATAACCAACCCCTTAAAAATGTTTCCGATATTCTCAAAGACGGACAGGAAATCGATGTTTGGGTGCGCGGTGTTCGCAAGGACCAAATTGAAGTAACGATGAAAAAACCCTTTGCCCTGGAATGGCGCGATATTGAAAAAGACCAGGTTGTAAAGGGCAAAGTGGTCGAAATTGAAAAATTCGGCGTATATGTGGATATTGGTGCCGAAAAACCTGGTCTCGTCCATATCAGCGAACTCACGCATGGTTATGTAAAATCTGCTTCCGATGTCGTCAGTATTGGGGATGAGGTCGAAGTGAAGATCATTGATTTCAACCGACGCAAGCACCAGATCAACTTGAGCATGCGTGCCTTGGAACCTGAATTGGAGTCTATTGAAGGCGTGACCGTCACCCCGGCTCGCAAATCGCGCAAATCGAAAAAATCCAAAGATGCTGGTGAAAAACACGAAAAGGCAGCTCCTGCCGTTGCTGACCCAACCACCATGGAAATTGCCCTGCGCGCTGCGATGGAAAAATCCGATGAAAGCCCCTTGAGCCAATCTGGCAAGTTAAAAAAGAGCAAAGGGATTTCGACGGAACAAGAAAGTATTCTGAAACGCACCCTTAACAATCGTTAATTGAAAATCAAAACCACCCGTAAAACGGGTGGTTTGATCTGAGGCTATAAGCCTCTA
>CAYLUJ010000087.1:0-10286 GCA_964386805.1 uncultured Pelolinea sp.
TATCCAAGCATTCCGCATTTCCGAACACAACCCATCCGGACTATTTCTCTCTGATCTAAATCTTCCAAAAGATTAACGTTCAGTAATTAATGAAATAATTGCAATTAGCACACCTAGCCCACCAACGATCAAAATTATTAGACCGATTGGAATATGCTGAGATATTCCCGATGTTACTTCATCAGCGTAAGTCGGTATTGTTTGTGGTGGTGCGGCTGTGTACGTCGGTAAGTTAGTGGCTGCTGGAGTAACGATGAACTGAGCAGCCAGGGTGGGATCGATGGTGGTGGTTGTTTCAGGTGTTGGAGTTGGGGGTGGTTCGACGATTGGTAGCTCTCCAGGTGACAAACTCACCAGTGGGGAGTAAACCCAGCCCGATCCTTCGGATATACCTGGGTATTTAACCAGTACCCAATCTCCGCCAGCAGATTTTCCTAATGCAGGCACTGATTCCCCTGGCAACAATACTCCCACTTCATCATAGAAAACACCCGGTCCTGTGCGAACGTTGACCGGTTCTTCTGCGTAAAGGTCCACAGAAGCCATTACGCCTTGAGGTGTACCTGTAACCGTTGGAATCGCAATGGTTGGTTGTTGGAAATGATAATCAGCATTAACCGTCTTATTAATAAGACAAGTCAACGAAATCGCTATCACGACAGAAAAAATTAAAGAAATTCTCTTTATCATAATTAACTCGTTTTTTGGTGTTTTTGATTATAATGCAATCTAATGGAACACAAGATATTTCACGGTCAATTCTCACCTGAAGAATTAGCAGAATGTTTGCAAGTACATTTTAATCGTGGGAATTTGATTGTTCAAAAAGTCGAGTATGAAGACGGTTTGGGAGTGCAGATAAAGACCAGAGAGTTTCGCACATCTGGTGGTGATACTGCTTTAGGTATTTTTCTCAAGAAAGTTGAAGATGGTGTTTCTGTGCAGCTTGGGCAGCAAAATTGGGTGGGTATTGCGGCAAGTATTGGGTATTCTGCTTTCGCTACATTCATAAATCCGGTGAATCTGTTGAACCGTCTGGACGACATTGCCCAAGATGTGGAGTACATGCAGCTTAGCAATGAAGTTTGGAAAGTTTTGGAAACTAATGCCCGCGCTCTGGGCAGCGGCTACGAATTATCTGAAAGGCTTCACAGAATCGCCTGCGAATACTGTGGAGCGGCTAATCCAGCTGGAATGCCGACCTGCATTGCCTGTGGTGCACCGATGGGATCCGTCCAACCCACATCATGTAAAAATTGCGGTTATATCATCCTGGATCACGTGCCAGTTTGCCCGAATTGTAAAAGCAAGCTTTAATTCATGCCGGGTTCAGCCACTTACGTCCATCTCTCTCAATAAATTCATCAGCCCCCTGCGGTCCCCATGACCCGGGTTCATATGTAGAAAGTACCTTCATTGGACTAGCTGACCAGGCTTCCATAATAGCTGTTGTGAAATCCCATTGAGAAAGAGCTTCATCCGATCTGGTAAAGAGGGTTGCATCGCCTGTCATACAATCCAGAAGCAGCCGCTCATACGCTTCAGGGGGTTCACTTCCAAACGCCTCGGCGTAGGAAAAATCCATATTCACCGGAGCAATTTCATTTACTGGTCCCGGTACTTTTGCGCCAAATGAAAGATTGATGCCTTCATCTGGTTGCAGTCGCAATTTCAATATGTTCGGGGCATCGCCTGCCAGATTTCTCCAATTGAACAAAGGTAGAGGTACTTGTTTGAATTGAATTGCTATTTCGGTGGATCCTTTCTTCAGACGTTTTCCACAGCGCAAATAAAAAGGTACATCTGACCAGCGCCAATTATCAATGAAAAGTTTTATGGCAAGATATGTTTCCGTTGTAGACTTGGGCTTCACACGGTCTTCTTCAAGATACGCTTTTATTATCGAATCACCCATTCTTCCCTGCCCATACTGTGCACGATATGTATTTTTAATGGCTTGTTTGCCTTGAAGAGGTCTCAATGATTTTAGTACTTTCAGTTTTTCATCTCTAACTGAGTGTGCATTGAATGCATATGGGGCTTCCATGGCAGTTAACGAAAGTAGTTGAAGCATGTGGTTGGCAAACATATCTCGAATGATACCGGCATCATCAAAATAGCCTGCCCGTGATTCAACCCCTATCGTTTCTGCAGCGGTAATTTGCACGCTGTCGATATAGTGGTTGTTCCAAAGCGGTTCGAAAATACCGTTCGCAAAACGAAAAACTAGTATATTTTGAACAGTTTCTTTACCCAAATAGTGATCGATGCGATAAATTTGATCTTCTCGAAAGCATTTATGAAGTTTTTCATCTAATTTTCCAGCAGATTCCCGGTCACTGCCAAATGGTTTCTCGACAACAATGTGCGTCCAACTGGACCCGGAACCCAAATTTGATGGACTGCATTGGTTTAAGCTATCAATGATGGTGCCGTAAGCAGAGGGGGGTGTTGCCAGATAATATATTTTTTGTTGGATCCCTGTTTCCTGCAGCAACCGAAATAATTCATAATAGCCTTCCGGCTTTTCAAATTCCCCCTGAATGTAGATCGCATTCTCTAATAAGTTCTCTATTTTCTTTGAATCTACTGGTTTTATCCTAGCATAATTTTCAATCCCCTCTGCGAGATTTTGTTTGAGTTCTGCATTAGTCCACGGTCGTCTGGCGAAACCTATTATTTTAATTTTTTCCGGTATTCTGCTCTCACGGGCAAGCTGGTAGAGTGCCGGTAGTAGTTTTCGTTTGGTGAGATCTCCAGTAGCCCCAAATATTACAAAACCAATTTCATTTTTCTTTTCCATTCTCTCCACCATTATTCTTTTTCTTTTACAGCATGTCCCCCAAATTTATTGCGCATGGCAGATAACAATTTCACAGCAAAACTGTCGGTTTGCCGGCTGCCGAATCTGCGGTTTAGAGATGCAGAAATAACCGGCGCTGGTACACCCAGATCAATAGCTTCATGTACTGTCCAACGTCCTTCCCCAGAATCTTCTACTCTACTATCAATATTCGATAATTCTTTATCCTCACTCAATGCATCCAATGTAAGATCAAGCAGCCAGGACCGCACCACGGAACCATGCTGCCATATTCCTGCAATTTCTTCAAGATTCAGCTTGAACTCTCGCTTGGTTTTCATGATCTCAAAGCCTTCTGCGAGAGATTCCATCATGCCATATTCAATACCGTTATGGACCATCTTTACAAAATGACCTGCCCCATGGGGTCCGACAAACCCCCACCCTTTCTCCTTATCTGGAGCAAGAATTTCGAATATGGGAACCAAGTAACTGGCAGGTTCTCTATCACCACCAATCATGAGAGAATAACCCTCTTGCAATCCCCAGATTCCCCCACTTACCCCAATATCATAAAAGTTGATCTTCTTCTTTTGAAACATCGTGGCTAAAGCGATGGAATCTTTATAAAAAGAGTTGCCTCCATCTACATAATAATCACCCTCATCTAGCAATGAATAGAACTTTTGGGCAATCTCTTTCGTTGTTTCACCGGCTGGTACCATGGACCAAATGATCCGTGGTGTTGTCAATTTATGAATAACCTCTTCAAATTGATAGGCTGCTTCGACCTCGATTTCTTCTTCGAGAAGTCGTGTGCTTTCAGGGTCGCGGTCGAATCCAACTACTTCAATTCCTCCCTGGCGCAAACGCCGTGCCATATTTGCTCCCATTTTCCCCAGACCAATGATAGCTATTTTCATGATTACTGCCTTTGCTTTTTCATATATCTTACAATTATTCCGATAAAATTGACCATTCGTTTTTCATATTTCTATATATCGAGTATTTCTTTTCAAGTAGATATCAGTGAATGCAGGATTGTATGTTCTGAAAAAAAGGTGTATATTGTATTTCGTTCTTTTGAGGTAATTATTCTTACGCAAAATTATTTTCCCTGAAATATAAATCGGAATACCAAATTAATTGGCAGAATATTATTCATGTATTAATTCTATATTCTGTCGAATATTTTCTATGGGAAGAGGAGTAATGCATGGCTAAACGTACGCTAAAGAGGCAACTGAATCTTTTTCAAGTAATTATGCTTGGAACTGCTGGAACCCTGGGTTCAGGTATTTTTGTTCTAACGGGTCTGGCTGCTGAAGTAGCCGGCCCAGCAACTTTTATTGCTATTATTATCGGTGGTTTCTTAAGTTTCTCCATAGCTTTGAATTACAGTGAATTGGCAACTGTTTACCCTGAAACAGGTGGAGCAATGACCTATGTGCGCGAGGCCTGGGGAAAAGGGTTGCTTTCTTTTCTTATCGGCTCTATGGATAGCATTTCCAGCACATTCTATTGTGCTCTTTCAGCCATTGGCTTTGCATATTCCTTGAGTGTTTTTTTCCCAAACATTGCCATCATTCCTGTTGCCATCGCTGTGGTTGTCCTTTTTGTTGTCTTGAACATTTTGGGTGTTACGAATGTTGGAAATGTTCAAATTGTGATGGGGATATCCCTTTTATTTGCTTTTGCTGTTTTCATCATTGCCGGGTTTGTTTCCCCCACTGGATTTCAACCCGCCATCCTTCTTCCAGGAGGAAAAGTCTTTTTGTCCGATGATCTGGGTGTAAATCTCAAAACAATGATGCGCACCATTGCTTTGATCTATGCTGCGTATGTTGGCTTTGAAGTGATCGCAGATGATGCAGAAGAAGTGAAGAACCCCAGCAAGATTATACCGGTTGCCATATTAGTAAGTCTTGGGATCATTACTCTGGTTTATTGTTTAACAGTAGTTGTTACTTTAGGAACAGTCCCCTGGCAATCGGTTGCAGGATCGAAAACCGCCCTCACCGATGCGATCAAAGTATTTTTACCCGGTTGGGGTGTAACACTAATAGGAATTGCAGGCATGGTAGGTGCGTTAACATCTATCAACTCATCTATGTTAAGTGCAACACGGGAATCTTTTACATTAAGTCGAGATGGCGCCTGGCCAAAAGTCTTATCGCGCTTGAATAGTGCACGGGTCCCTTTTATGGCGATCCTTTTTATTGGCATTGTTTCTATATTAATTACTATCATTGGCGTTGTAGATTTTCTTAGCTACATAACTTCTGCGGGTTATCTTTTTGTGCTTTTCTTTTCTAATATGGCAATGATCCAGCTTCATCGAAAATACCCGAATATTCATCGTCCTTTTAAAGCACCATTTTTTCCTCTCACACCTATTCTGGCATCAGTGACCTGTATTATTGTTATCTTTTTTTCTGATCTGGATGCACTTGCTTTTCTGGCGGGGATCCTGACCGTATTAACGATCTATTATTACGGGCACATTGGGCTTCAGCTCTGGAGTGAAGCACATAAAAGAAATCTCTCACCTGGACGCTGGCGCATTATCTTGCCAATTACCACCCCCAGCAATTCAGACGGGTTATTAAAAGTAGGATCGTTATTAGCGGAAGCAGAAAAAGACATGAATATGTGCTTATTAACTGTTCTACCATCCTCGGCTCAAACAGACCAGCAATTCTCAGGTGATTTCATGGAAAAAATCAGAAATCAACGCCATGCGGTATTGGAGAAATTCATTCATTATGCTATTGACCGAAATGTACCGATGTACACCAAAATGGTTTCAGATAATACCTTCGAGAATGGCATTATCAATGAAATTAAAAATGATAGCAATGTCAAACTTTTATTATTAAAATGGCCAGGGAAAAAGTCGGAGAATGCTCAATATCATGCAGCCGTAAAACGTCTGTTGGAAGATGCAGGGGTCAGCATTGGAGTGTTATACGATAGAGGGATAAAACAATTCCAAAATATCATGGTTCCGGTAGGTGGCGGTTTTCACAGCCGGCTGGCAATCCATCTGGCAAATGACATTGCCATGCAGGAAGGTGCACATGTTGATTACTTTAGAGTTATTTCAGAAAAAAGTGACGAGGAAACCAATCAAGATCAGCTTTCCTTTTTGCAGGAAATCGTCATGACCGAATTGGGCGAAAATCCTGCCAATGCCACATTACGTCTTATCTCTGCGGATTCCATTTGCGATGCTGTAATTCAGGAGAGCGAAGCAAATGAATATGATCTAACCATCATTGGTTCAGCAGATATTATTGAAAATGACTCTCTTTTTGGACAGGTAAGTGAACAAGTAGCAGAGAACTCTAAGAATTCTGTCCTAGTCGTCCATCGTCATGATAGCCCTACAGCATCCTGGTTACGCCAGCAGTTAAAACACTATCAAAAAAATTAGTTCTTGCATTTTAGTAGATAAATATATAAAAAGGAATGGATGGATTTACATTGCATTCCTTTTTATTTTTCAATATACATTGGATTTATAATGTTTTTAGTTATTGAAAAGTATCACTGAATGTATGAAGGAGGATTTCATTGAAAAAAGGAATTTTTATCACCGATATTGATGGCATTTTGATCGGTCAGATCAGTGATTATGAGGCATGGACTGGTTGTACCGTCATCTTATGTAAAGATGGTGCGGTTGGTGGGGTTGATCAGCACGGTGGCGCACCTGGAACACGCGAAACAGATCTTTTAAGACCCATGCACCTGGTCGAAAAAGTACATGCTATTCTATTAGCGGGAGGTTCAGCGTTCGGCTTGGATGCCGCGACTGGCGTAATGCGCTATCTGGAAGAACGGAAACGCGGCGTGGACACCGGGTTCGCAAAGGTACCTATTGTACCAACTGCTATTTTATATGATCTGGGGATTGGTTCATCTACATCAAGACCGGATGCTGAAATGGGTTATCAAGCTTGTTGTAATGCGTCCTCAGATACGCCTCAAAATGGAAATTTCGGTGCCGGTACCGGTGCAACTGTAGGAAAAATCCTGGGCATGAACCAAGCCATGAAATCAGGAATCGGGTCAGCTGCTATCGAAATCAGCGCAGGGGTTATTGTTGGCGCGATCATTGCGGTCAATGCATTTGGTGATGTTTATGATCCAACCACCAATACTATCCTGGCGGGTACTCGTTCAATCAGAAAAGGTCCCATTAAGATTGGTGAATCCGGATATTTTGCCAATACACAGGAAATAATGCGCTCCATGGTAGGAAAAACCGTTATGCAAATTGCTGCAAAACAAAATACGGTCATTGGTACGGTGGTGACAAATGCAGACCTCAGCAAAGAAGAAGTGAACAAAGTGGCTCAAATGGGTCAGGATGGATTGGCACGAGTAATCCGCCCGGCGCATACCATGCTGGACGGTGATACATTATTCGCTCTTGCCACAGGCAAAAAGAAATGTGATGTAAACACGGTTGGTGCTTTTGCGGCAGAGATGGTTGCTGAAGCGATTTTAAATGCAGTGAAAAATGCTGAACCCGTTGAAGAATTTCCATCGTATCGTTCCAATAATCTTCAATAAAAAGGGGGTAGAAAACCCCACCTCCTATGAGTTTTCTAAGATGAACTTGAGATCATTTTGATCCAACTGCACCGGGTTTCCCTTCATGCTGCTTGAATTCAACGATTTCTCAATGATATTTGGAAAGTCTTTCTCGCCTATCCCTAGATCCTTCAAATGTGGAATAGAGAGTTCCTCATTCATGGAAATAAACCATTCCACAGCACTTTGAATTTCAGCTCCTTTTATCCCTGTTACCCATTCTGCAATGTTCTGAAATCTATCTACCAGTTCTCTATCTTCTAATTCCAGTACCTTTTTTGCATTCATGCGAAATACTTGTGGCAAAAGGCAAGCACAAATTTCTCCATGAGCTATATCAAACATGCCGCCAATGGGACCTGCAAAGCCATGCACTGCTCCCAGCTTTGCATTTGCCAGAGAAAGACCACCCAGCAAACTTACCCATGCCATTGCTTCCCGTGCTTCCATATCTTCTGGATGATGGAATGCCCTGGGTAAATAATTTGCAGCTAATGGGATTCCTTCTCTACAGAAAAGATCAACCATCCTGTTTGCACCCCGCGAGCAGTACGGTTCCAATACCTGAATAAATGCATCCATTCCAGTAGAAGCAGTGATGGTGGCAGGTACACTTAAAGTCAATTCTGGATCGATAAGGGCAATCTTGGGAATCATCAATGTATCCCGCATACTGACTTTGACATTCTTTGAAACGACCTTTATAACAGCATTTTTTGTAACCTCAGTACCGGTCCCTGCAGTGGTTGGGACAGCCAGATAAGGGCATGCTGGTTTTTTGAGTGCCAGCCCTTTTCCAACAACTTCTAGATAATCGGATAAGCAGCCACCATTCGCAACAAGAGCGGAAATTGCTTTTCCGGTATCCAATACACTCCCGCCACCTATTCCAAGGATTGCATCGAGATTCATTTTCCGCACTTCTTGAAGAATTTCTTCAAGAAGCTCATCAGTTGGTTCTCCAGATACGAGGACTTTTTTTATTGAGTAGCCGCAAAGAGAAAGAAGATCTTCAATTTCTTTGATGGTACCAACGCTCTTTGAATAAAAAATGAGAACCTGTCTCCCAAAGGGTTTCAACAATTCGGGTAATTGATTCCGGGCGCCTCGCCCAAATACAATCTTTGAAGATGTGGTAAAAGAAAAATTGTTAATATCCATTATTTTTGTTTTTGCCAAAATTCAACAGGAGGATAGACATCATGATATTTCACATTAAAACGCGGCTCAGCCATCATATCAGCGACTGCATCCTTCCACTTCTTATAATGTGCCGTTTCTTTATGCGCACTGGCAGCAGATTCATCTTTGTAAACTTCGAACAATACAAATTGAGATGGATCATCATTTTGCTGTATGACATCAAAAAAGCTAACCCCTTCTTCTTGAAAACTGTTGGTGGCGTTTTCGATCGTTGCTGCACTAAAAGGTTTGATACATTCCTCTTTCACATGAACGTGTACAATTACAATCAACATAGCAGAACCTCCACGATTCATTAATATACGGTAAAGTCATTATAAAACAGAGTACATCCGCATGACAAAGCACCTGGATATTGATTGCCTTTATTTGGATTCCGATATTCTTGTGGTGAACAAACCTTCCGGTTTAAGGACCATTCCGGATGGATATGATCCATCAATTCCTTGTTTAAAAGAATTGCTTTCTAATGAATTTGGAAGGGTGTGGGTTGTTCATCGCTTGGATAAAGAGACAAGTGGGGCTATTCTATTCGCCCGCACTGCTGACGCCCACCGCAAATTGAATTATCAGTTCGAAAGCCATTCCATACGGAAGATTTATTTGGCGCTTGTACATGGATTCCCTGGCTGGGATCAAAAAGCAGTAAATCTTCCATTACGGAAAGATGGGGATCGCAATCATAGAACCGTTCTTGATAACATAAGCGGTAAACCTGCTCAAACCGATATTTTCGTAATAGAAAGATTCACAAATCAAACAATGCTGGCACTGGAAATTAAAACAGGCATCACTCATCAAATCAGAGCCCATCTCGCTTTCCTGGGTTTCCCTGTTATAGGAGATACCTTATATTCTTTCTATTCCAATTTGAGTCCCACTACAAGACAGTCAACCGATTTGGGTTATCTCCATTTACATGCTTTTTCTATCGATTTTGATCATCCCAGGACTACTGAGCGCACTCATATAGAAGCATTACTCCCATCATATTTTCAACGAGTCATAGAAACCCTATAATAAATATTGGCTGTTGACTTTTGTATGCCAATTGTGTATAGTAAAAACTTGCGCAGCACGCAAATTTGTAAGATTTTTCTATAAAACGAAAGCATTATTGATTTTTGTTTTGAAAAAAGGTATGCTCATAAAGAGTAATTGTTTTTGCGTGCCATAATTTTGTTTATTTTTATGGAAAAGGTCGTATTTAATTTATGGCAAATAGCAAAATGAACGATATTGAAGAAGAAGATGATGTCATTGGTTACTCGGCAATCGCAAGACTTATCGAACTCGGTCGACAGAAATCTTATGTAACCTATGATGATATTTTGCATTTCTTCCCCGAAGCAGAACAAGATCTAGGACAATTAGAAGAAGCCTTTGCGTCTCTGATGAGCGCTGGCATCCCGTATCTGGAGGATGACGAAAGTATTCCAGAACCTTCTGAAGACGAGATCACAAAAGAGGATGAACACGATAGCTTTGAAGAAGAAGATGCTGAACTAGACATCGAAATAGACGATCTGCGGCATATCGATACGGATGATACTATCGGGCTGTATCTAAAAGAAGTAAGCCGCGTTCCATTATTGACCGCCGATGAAGAAGTTGATCTGGCGCAACGTATTGAACGCGGTAGAATGGCACGCGAAGAACTTGCCAAAGGTAATGTCAC
>CAYLUJ010000088.1:0-10266 GCA_964386805.1 uncultured Pelolinea sp.
AGGGTAGCCTAACATGGCAGCCAGTGCTTCAATACCACCAACGCCCCAACCTACCACTCCCAACCCATTGATCATGGTTGTATGCGAATCGGTTCCTAAAACACAATCAGGAATTAAGGTTAGATTTCCATTTGCTTGATTGATAGATACACCCTGTGCCAGGTACTCGAGATTGATCTGGTGGATGATCCCATTCCCCGGTGGCACAATATGCAAATTCTGAAAAGCTTGCTCACTCCAGCGTAGGAACTCATAACGTTCACGGTTTCGTTTGAACTCCAGTTCCTCGTTCAATTCTTGTGCCCGTTCGCATCCGGCGTAATCTACCTGCAGGGAATGATCAACTATCAGGTCTGTGCGAATGACTGGATTGATGGCTTGTGGATCAATACCCCGTTTGGCAGCGGCTGTGCGTAAAGCTGCCAGATCGTTTAGAACAGGAATTCCGGTGAAATCCTGTAAAATGATCCGGCTGGGAAGAAAAAGAATCGTGTCATGTTCCGTATGCTTTTTTTGCAGAAGAGTTACGATGTGCTCTTTGGTGAAGCCTTCTTTTCCATAATTGCGCAGCATTCCTTCCAGAAGAATACGCATACAGTACGGTAGCTTCTCGATATTTCCAAATCCTTGATCTTGTAGGTGAGGAAGGCTGAAAAATTGAAACGTTTGATCGTGAAAATTAAGAGTGCTTTTTAGAAAGTTAAAGTCAGTATCCATGTTGAATATCTTCTCTCTACCTCATATTTTCCATGACGAATGTACAGAATTGTGATGTGCTGGCAAGCGTACTCCCTGGAAGCTGTGCATGCAGATCAAAGGTAACATTTCCCGATTGGATGGTTTTTTCAACACCTTTGCGAATGAGCGCTGCAACCTCATGCCAGCCCAGGAAATCGAACATCATTGCCCCTGATAAGATCAGTGAACTGGGATTGGCTTTGTCGAGACCGGCAATATCTTCAGCCGAACCATGATTGGCTTCAAACAAACCCCAACCTTGCTCATAATTGATATTGGCTCCGGGTGAAACTCCGATCCCTCCTACCAGCGCGGCGAAGGTATCTGAAAGATAATCACCATTTAAATTAGGTGTTACGACCACATCAAAATCAGCCGGGTTTGCAATTGCTCTGGCAAAGGCATTATCAGCGATCAAATCGTCCACGAAGATTTTTCCATGTTCCAGTGCGCTGGCTTTTTCGAGATCGGCTTTTTCTTTGCCGTTTTCATCTGCTGTCTTCTTCCAGGTGCGTTTTGAATAACAAATATACTGAAAATCCACTTCTGCCACCTCGTATGCCCAGTTTCTGAAGGCACCTTCGGTGTATTTCATGATATTGCCTTTGTGAATGATGCTTATCTTTTTGCGTTTATTTTCAATTGACCACCGAATGGCAGCCTGCATGATGCGCCGGGAAGCATTTTTTGAGATGGGCTTCAGGTCAATACCAACCTCCTGCTGGTAGCGCAGGCGGGTATATTCTGCAGGGAATTCTTTCTTTAGGAGATTGAGAAGGACCGCATTTCCCTCAGTCTCTGCCGGAAATTCAATACCGGCGTACAAATCTTCAGTATTCTCACGAAAGACGATCACATTCACATTTTCAGGGTTTTTCAAAGGGGAGGGCAATCCGGGGAACCAGGTAACCGGTCTGACGCAGCTATACAGATCCAATTCTTTGCGCAGGGTAACATTGAGTGAGGTATATCCTCCACCTACCGGCGTTGTCAATGGACCTTTGATGGCCACCTTCTGTTTTTTCAATGTCGCAATGCTTTCGGCGGGAAGATACTCTCCCGTTTCTTGAAAGGCTTTTTCCCCGGCTGCTATTTCTAGCCATTCAACCATGCGTGTCCCTGAATATGCCAATCTGATCGCATGCTCCAGCACCCGCTGGGTGCCCTTCCAGATATCATTGCCGATCCCATCTCCAATAATATATGGAATTGTGATCTTCTCTACATTGTCTTGCATAAGATGTGACCTTTCTAAAACTATCTGAATAATTTTAACACCCTAAAAATACTTGTAAAAAAGTCCATTGACGTGTAAAATATACCATATTATTTGGGACGCTGTCCCACTAAACGGAACAAAGAGAAAACATGACTACTGAAAAAGTTCAAATTTTGCAGCGAGTTATTGATATTTTGGATTGTTTCACACTGGAACGACCTTCGTTGGGTGTACGGGAAATTGCCCGCATGGTGGGGCTGTCAAGCAGTACCACTGGAAGATTGATGTCAGCTATGAAGGATCTGCGCATTTTGAATCAAGACCCGATTAATAAAACTTATTCCATCGGTTCCCGCGTGCTGACCTGGGCTGGAATCTATACCGCCACATCTGACCTGAGAGCGGTGGCTTTGCCGATAATGGTCAATTTACTGGAACGTACCCGTGAGACGATCAGCTTGTATGTATTGGAAGGGAAAGAGAGGGTTTGCATTGAACGTCTCGAAAGCCCGGAACCCGTGCGCATCACCGCCCGGGTTGGGCGACGTATCCCTTTGTATGCCGGTTCAGCGGGTAAATGCATGCTGGCATTCATGCCAGAAGCCAAATGTGAGGAGATTCTCAACCAGATCGTGATGACTCCGCTGACTCAAGCCACCATCCGCGATAAAGATACGCTCCGCAAAGACTTGATCAATATTCGTAAAGAAGGCTGCGCCGTTAGTTATGGCGAGTGGATCCTGGAAGCATCCGGCGTAGCAGCCCCGATCTTTAACGAATTTAGTACTCTGGTTGCTTCCCTAACCATTTCTGGTCCCGGGCAGCGTTTCACGGAAGAAAAAATTCAAGACTATAAGGAACTTGCAAAGGAAAAAGCACGGGAAATTTCGATAAAGCTGGGTTATACACCTCGTTAAATATTGAGTGGAGTACGATGGCAATGGAGCTTACAAAGAAATTAGAAGGAAAGATCAGGGAGGTATATGATCAGGTGCGCTATATGCTGGCGGTTTCTGGTGAAACCATCATCAGTCAGGTTTCTCTCCAGCAGTTTTTCAGTGGGAACCGCGGTGTAGATCTGTTAATGAGCGATGTCTCATATGTCGATCCATTTGATGGATTGCATTACCGAGGCGTTCCTCTTGACCAGGTATTGAGTAAACTCCCCAAACCACAGGGAGGTGAATTCCCATATGCAGGTGGATTGTATGCATTCTTGTTAACCGGAGAATTTCCCACACTGGAAGAAGCCTTGGAAGTGGAGGACATTTGGAAAGAAAAAGCTGCCATTCCAGATTATGTGATTAGTATATTAAAAATTATGCCCTCTGATACACATCCTATGACCATGTTTTCACAGGCGATCTTGGCGTTGCAGGGGCGGTCGAAATTTGCACAGACCTGCTCTAATGGTTTGCGTAGGGAGGATCACTGGAAAGTGACCCTGGAAGATAGCCTTGAATTGACCGCCAAAATACCTGCGCTGGCAGCCGCGATCTATAACATCAAGTATGGGGACGGATCCATCCGGGGAATTGATACAAATCTCGATTGGAGTGCAAATTTCGCCCATCTCATTTATAAAGAATGGGATCAACAATATCAGGATTTGTGCCGGCTGTTCTTTTGCTTGCATGCCGATCAGGGTGTGGGGAATGTTTCAGCACATGCAGCTTGCCTGGTGAATTCTGCTCTTTCCGATGTCTATTATTCCTGCTCGGCAGCTATGAACGGCTTGGCTGGTCCGCTACACGGCAGAGCCAATCAGGATTGTCTTGAATGGCTGTTGAAAATTTTAGATCGGTTCAATGGTAGATTACCGTCGAAGGATGAATTGGAAACGTTCGTTTGGGATACTCTGGTGCAGGGAAAAGTGATCCCTGGCTATGGGCATGCGGTATTGCGCTGCACCGATCCGCGTTTCACTGCCCAACATGAGTTTGGAAAAAAATATATGGCTGATGATGACCTGTTTCAATTGGTGGATATGGTCTATCAGATTACACCAGACATTTTGAAAAAACAGGGAAAAGCCAAAGGAATTTGGCCAAATGTAGATGCCATCAGCGGAACGCTCCAGTACCACTGCGGCGTGAAACAGTTTGATTTCTATACTGTCCTTTTCGGAGTAGGCAGGATACTCGGTATTACCGCCAATCTGGTTTGGAATCGCGCTTTGTTGCTGCCGCTCGAACGCCCTCAATCCATCACGCTCGAGATGGTGAAGAACCGTCTGCACGATACTATGAACTATTCTGGAATGAATTCAGATTTTCATTATTGATGTCCTTGTAAAAAAGAGATTATCTGGAGGTTCTCCTGTGGGTATAATCACAGTCATAGGTGATTATGCAGGTACTATGTGAACTTTGCGGTAGAAATGAAGTGTATGATTTTTCCAGATGGCGCTGTGATTGTGGTGGAGCCTGGGTGTTGGATTTCTCTCAACCACTTACTGTCGAAGCAATAGACAAAGACGTCCAGTCCATCTGGCGCTACAGCGCTTTTTTTCCCGGGGAAGTAAAAAAAATGCAGGGTTCACTGGGAGCCGGTTTCACGCCGCTTCTACCTTGCAAGATTGACGGTAGAGATGTTCAGTTAAAGCTCGATTATCTGATGCCGACCGGTTCATTTAAGGACCGTGGCGTTGAATTAATGATGAACGCTCTGGCTGCAGGTGGTGTGGAACGAGTTGTAGAAGATTCATCTGGAAACGCCGGAGCGTCAGTCGCAGCTTACGCTGCTCGTTTGGGTATAAAAGCGACCATTTTTGCTCCTACCGAGGCTTCACCCATGAAGCTTTCTCAAATTTCCTTTTTCGGTGCCGAAGTAAAAGCAATCCCCGGTGCGCGTAGCAATGCCAGCCAGGCTGCACTAAAAGCTGTGAAAGAGGGGATTATCTATGCTTCTCATGCCTATAACCCTGTTTATTTATTGGGTCAACAAACTGCAGCCTGGGAGATCTGGGAGCAGAATGAGTATCAAGCACCTGATTGGGTAGTTATGCCGGTGGGTCAGGGGGGAAACCTGCTCGGGTATTATGAAGGCTTTCGAGCCCTGTATATAGCAGGTCTGGTTAAAAAAATTCCCGGGTTAATAGCAGTGCAGCCTGAGCGCTTGGCGCCCATCTGTGATGCTTTTGAACAAGGATGGGAAGAATGGCCAGGCATACTTGCTCTGCAAAAGGGCAGCGTTGCAGAAGGATTGGCGATCACACAACCGGTGCGCTGGAAGCATATACTGCATGCAATGAGAGAGAGTCGTGGTTTTTGCGTGAAAGTGGCTGAAGAAGCTATTTTGCCAGCTCGAAGATTACTCGCAGAACAGGGTTTCTTTGTGGAACCAACCAGCGCGGTAGTGGTCGCTGCTTTGAAGGAAATATTTAAATCAATTGAAAGGAATCAATCGGTTGTTATCTCACTGACGGGTAGTGGCTTGAAATCGAATCCGGTTAACCTTGCAGTGAACGAATCGATCCAGTTCTAATCCATGAAACCTATCTTTTTTACCCGCGGCGTTCCACCTCGTGAAAGCATTCCTGTCAACGCGCTTGCCGAATGTGCAAAAGCGATGATCTCTGAAGAAGGCGTTGATATTTTACAGTATGCTCCGGCTGCCGGGTATCTGCCTTTGCGAGCGGTGATCGCACAGAAAAAAGAAGTATCCATGGATAGGGTTATTTTAGGGCAGGGTTCATTGCAAATTCTGGATATTCTTCTCCATTGTTTATTGCATCCCGGGGATGCCGTCGCTGTTGAACAACCAACCTATGACCGTGTTCTAACACTGATGCGTCGGGCTGGATTGTGTATTTATCCTGTGAATCTTGGGCAAGATGGGTTGGATCTGGACAACCTGGAAAACAAGTTAGAAAATGGCGAACAAATTCGCCTGATCTATACCATCCCCGACTTTCAAAATCCCAGCGGTTCGGTTATGGCTTTGGAAAAACGAAAAAGACTGGTTGATTTGGCTTCCCGCTTTAATTTCTATATAGCGGAAGATTCTCCCTACCGTGATTTACGATATGAAGGGGAAGCACTCCCATCTTTATTTGACCTGGCTCCGGACACTACCATTCAACTCTCTTCGTTTAGCAAATTGATCAGTCCCGGATTGCGGGTGGGGTATGCTGTGTTACCTCAAAACTTGACCAAGATTGTGGCACATTATGCAGAAGATACGTATATCAATCCTAGTTATTTAAACCATGCCATTGTCCATTGTTTCATTCAAAATGGGTTGATGAAAGATCATTTAGTATTTCTGAAAAATCTCTATAGGACACGATTGAAATGCATGCTTTCTGCACTGGACAAGAATATGCCAGAACAATGCACGTGGATGCACCCACAGGGTGGTTTCTTTGTTGGTCTCTGGCTAGCTTCGAATGATGGACCAGCTTTGTTGGAGCGTGCAGAAACACAGGGTTTGCGATTAACCGACGGTCGTGGTTTTTTTGTCAATGGTGGAGAAAATTTTATTCGCCTTCCCTTTTGTGCACTCAATGAAGAAGAGATTAACCAGGGCATAATAAAACTGTCTCAATTAATTCTTCCTGAGTAAATAGTGGCAGATCAATACAAACATCCCGGCTGGAAAAATCGGGATGCTTGTATTTTTACAGATTGGATGTGCAGTGAGGGCAGCGTGAAGCCTTGATGGGAATTTCTGTACAGCAGTGCGGGCAAAGTTTCGTAGTTGGTTCGGTAGGAGCAGGTTTCGTCTTGGATAAACGGTTGATCTGGCGGATGACCAGAAATAGAGTAAAAGCGATAATGATGAATTCAACAACATTATTCAGAAAGACGCCATAATTTATGGTTACTGCGCCGGCGTTTTGGGCTTCCTGCAATGTTTTATAAGAACCTCCACTGAGTGTGGCAAATAAATTGCTGAAATCAACTTTTCCCAGCAGCAACCCAATAGGGGGCATGATGATATCATTGACCAGTGAACTGATGATTTTTCCAAAGGCTGTTCCTATGATCACACCTACAGCCAGGTCAATGACATTACCCCGTCGGATAAATTCTTTAAATTCTTTGATCACTGCAATACCTTTCTTTTCTTTCATTATAAAATGTTTCGTTCTATTTTTAATAGAAAGAGAACATTCAAAAAGTTATGGTTTTCAAGAACCCACTTGCTCATCGTACATTCTGCTGTACACTATTTATTAATGATAAAATGATTCGATTTGTCTGGTCAGCTAAATAAAAAAATTATTCCATTATTGACATAGTGTTATAGAATTTTAAAAGAATTGATGCGATGAATAATATAGTTTATGCATTAGCTCGTTTCGCAGTTAACTTATACCCATATCTTCACGTTCTCGCGATCATTATTGGATCTATATTTGCTACGAGTGGTTTCACCGATATTGTCTTTGATATTTATTTCATTTTCCGCTCTGTTAGACGTTTTTTCTTATCCCGTCATTGGCCTAAATTAAATCTGGAAAGGTTAGAAGCACGAGAACAGCAAAAAGTCGCTATCATCATCGCCTGCTGGCACGAAGAAGCTGTAATTGCAAAAACATTGAAAAATGCTTGTGAGTCGATCCATTATCGCAACTATGATATCTTCGTCGGCACCTATCCGAATGACCCTGAAACACAACATGAAGTAGATAAAGTAAACAGGGACTTTCCACAGGTGCATAAGGTTGTTACAGCGGATGATGGGCCAACCAATAAAGCTGCTAACTTGAATCAAGTGTTCGAAGCAATTCAAGATTATGAGCGCAAAACCGGATTGCAGTATGAGATCATCATCATGCATGACTCAGAAGATATCATCCATCCTTTTGAGTTGCTCGTTGCGAATTATTTAATTCCTCGTATGGATATTGTGCAAATCCCTGTTTTCCCCATAGCTTTACCATTACGACATGCGACTCATTGGACCTATGCAGATGAATTTGCAGAGAATCATACAAAACTGCTCTTGGTACGCGAATTGACCGGTGGTTTTGTACCTTCCGCCGGGGTAGGAACTGCATTTACAAAGCGCGCATTTGAACTTTTTGCATTGGAAAATGAAAAAAGGATTTTCACTCCTGGATCGCTGACTGAAGATTATGAACTGGGATTGCGCATGAATTTACGCGGATATAAAGCAGCTTTTGTGCTTATCCACCTCCCGCCAGAAAATTCTGATAAGAAAGTAACTCGAAAAACCACAGATTGGGTTGCTACCAGGGCAGTTTTTCCGCTGGAGTTTAAACGTGCTGTACGCCAAAAAACTCGTTGGAATATAGGGATCATCCTGCAAAGCTGGCAAAACATTGGTTGGAAAGGAAATACCAAAATCCGCTGGAACCTTTTTCAAGATCGAAAAGCCTTGTTCACGACCCCGGCTAACTTTCTGGGGTATTTTGTTTTTCTATATTTCATCCTCTATCAAATCTTAAAAACATATTTTGCCCAATACATGCCCCCCCTAATCGTTGAAGGCACTTTGCTGTGGTATTTAACAATAATTTCAACTTTTTTTATGCTCTGGCGATCTGTCAGCCGTGCTTATGCTGTAAATAAAATCTACGGTCTTTGGCCAGCTATTACATCTATTCCTCGTTCTATTTGGGGAAATATTATTAATTTTTTTGCAATTGTCAGAGCAATCAGGGTGTACATTACTACCCGATTACGCAAACAACGGGTGCAGTGGGATAAGACGGATCATGAATTTCCATCTGAGGTAATTGAAGAAGAACGTGCTTCTAAACAGGATGTTGCAAAGTTGATGGATGATCAACATCAAAAAATAGCGATTAATGAAGAAGCACTGGTTCGTGATTTTACTCAAATAATGGAAAAAGGTACGGTGAAAGAAAAAGTGACCGCAATTCAAAAAGTAGACCGATCAACGGGTTCAATTCTTTTCCCTTATTTGGTGAAATATTTTAATGATCCAGCATGGCAGGTGCGGGGAGAATTCTGCCGGACTTGCAGTTTCTTGCGTTATGCACAGGCAGTGCCCTATCTCCATAAATTATCCTATGATTCTGATTGGACGGTGAGAAGTAATGCCGTAAGAGCCCTGGGAAAACTTGGCGAATTGGGCGAAAAGGAATTATTGGATATCTTGAAGGGGGAAGATAGTTATGCCAGTGAAGCTGCACAAGTCATTTTGGAACATCAAGCATTCTTTAAGCAAAATGTACAACGATTGCTCTCAGATGATAAAGCAGAAATCAAGCGCGGATTGAATTTCTTAGAGGATCTAAAAAACTACGGAAAGTCAAAACTAGCTGAGCAACTTTTGGATTCATATTTGAAAGGTCATGAAAAGGAAATTCGTATTTTTCTTGGTGAATGACGATTCCCTATAATTTCTTAAATAATTCATTCTTTATCAATTTCAAAAAGAGCTCAACAATTTGCGGATCAAATTGGATATCTTTTTGGTTTTCTATATAATCCAAAGTTTTTTTCGCATTCCATGCTTTTCGATAGGGTCTGTCTGATGTCAGAGCATCCCATACATCAACTACTGAGAATATTCTGGCTGAAAGTGGTATTTCCAACCCTTTTAAATGTCTGGGATACCCGCTTCCATCCCACCACTCATGATGACAATATGGAATATCGAGAGCTTGCCGTAGATGTGAAATCGGACTGAGCAAATTGAATGCGAAAACAGGATGTTTGCGCATGATTAACCATTCTTCTTCTGTAAGGGGTCCTGGTTTTAATAATATAGCATCGGGGATACCCATTTTCCCAATATCATGCAGCAATGCACCTCGGCGAATGTGTATCAGGTCTTTATCGGGAATACCGAACAGCTGAGCCATTCGCACTGTCATTTCAACTACTCTCTGGGTATGCCCTTCCGTTTCTTGGTCACGCAGGTCAAGTGCGCGCGTCCAACCTTCCAGAGTTGTATCATATGCCAGGGAGAGTTCAATATTGGAACGCTGTAAATTTTCTAACAGTGTGGTGTTATCGATGGCAATAGCAGCCTGCCCTGCCAATGTTTCAAGAAAATAGATCCAATCCTGATCAGGAGTTAGTAATCTTCTGTTGAAAATATCTAATACACCTTTCACCTGACCTTTGGCAATTAAAGGAACACTGTAGAAGCTAAGAAATCCTTCTTCCTGGAGAAGAGGAAGGTAAGCCATGCTCTCATCAGATTCAAAGAGATTTAAAGCCTGGACGAGATGTCTTTCCATGGTCGCTTGGCCAGAAATCCCTTCTCCGAGGCGCAAACGATACGATTCAATAGTTCTGGTTCTGAATCCTCTCCCTGCTGCAAAATTCAATAGTTGTGTTTGCTGATTCAATAGCAATACTGCT
>CAYLUJ010000089.1:0-6461 GCA_964386805.1 uncultured Pelolinea sp.
GTGCACTACAACCAGGGACGGCTTTTTTAATTAAAAATTGATATAACCAAAATTGAGAATGGGAAAGAAAATTAAGGATCAACCTCAACTTCACAATTTGAAAATGTATCAGTGCCGGCTCCCCCGATACAAATATCAGAACCGGCTCCTCCATCCAAAGTATCATCTCCATTACCGGAATAGATACAATCATCACCGTCATTTCCACTCAGAGAATCATTGTTCGATGTTCCAAGTAGAAGATCATTACCAGAGGAACCTGCATCGTTTACTATTATGCTTGTTAGAATGAGGCTGGCACAATCGGAAGGCTTTGCTTGATTGGCTGTTATAGGAATCACATCGTAATCCAGTCCTGATTCCGGTACAGTATTGGTTGCTGTTAATGCATAAATGGAATTAAGTAATACTAAGAAGACAAGACTGAACATTAGGAGAATTAGGGCTTTCTTTGCTGATTTCATAGTAATACTTGATGCAGCTTTACTGTTCCTTTTGTTTGAAATTTGAACGAACTTGATAGTGATAAATTATGTCAGCATTATTTTGAGAGATTACATAATAATGATTCAGGTCATTCTGTTGGTAATTGTAAATCGCCGTTTGTTCTTGTGCAGCTATTATTGCCAAGTCTTTTAAATTTTCAATTTCAACAGCATTTTTCAAGAGAAACGATCCATCTTTCACATCAATGAAGGTTATTCCGTACAACATTTTTACTTTTGCGACTTCATCTTGTTTTTGTGTTTTAAAATATTTAATTCCAAACCATGTTAGAAAACCTAGAGAAAAAATGATGCCATAGACTGAAGCTATACGTAAAAATAAAACATTGACATTAATACCCAAAATGGAAACAGTATTTGCCGTAACTTTCGTTCCATTGACAATGCCTTGAGACGAAGGGTTTAGAAGAATGGATAAAACATCATCATTTTGATGGGGTAATTTCATGCTCAATTCATCAATGGTGAAAGTCAAGGATGGAGAAAAATCATCCTCAAATACTCTTTGAGCAATCACACCTTTTAGATGTATTTCAGGTTTGATATTTAAATAATAGGTGGAGTAATTTTCACCAGTCTGTTTCTCAAAGTTATCGAGTATCTCCTGGATTTGATTTAATTCAAGAATACTTGTGGCAGTGTATTTTGTTCCCGTGAAGTTGACAGCGGGATTTAGTTCTATTGGATAGGTCCAACCATTTGCATCGCTGATTTCCGCCAAAAGGCGAAAGGTACCATTAATTTGTGTTGGGTTATTTGCTTCCAATTGAAACTGAAAGACAATATTTAAGGAGTCAGTTAACAACCTAAAAACAGTATCACCTGATTCAAGATATCCTTCTTTATATATATCATCGGGAGTTACTGCAAAATACTCAAAGTTCCCTTTTTTTGTATAGACAATATCATCCGATATAGTCCGTTCTATGGGTTTAGAAAAAGAGACGAACGAAAGGATTATAGCGCATAGAAGAAGTACAAGAAAAAAATACAACCAGTCTGTTAGCTTATATGTCATTTTTGATATCCTAGATTTATCTATAAAAGAAGAGTTTTTCTTTATTAATCTAACATTCGATGAAACTTTATTCTGATCACTTGAAAACACCTGACCAATAAAAAGGCAAGAAAAAGTAATAATGAAAGAAAAAATTGTTGGCGAACGAAAATACTTAAGGAAGTAACCAACATACGATAAATGGATCCATAAGCTGCCATAAATATCTTGAACAGTCGGCTGATAGGAATCAACCCAAGAATTCTTATCACCTTTTAAAAAGAATTTATTTCCATCAATTCCAATGATCCGATGGAAGACAGAGCCGATATCAGGATTTCTATATAAAACGATATCACCAACTTCATAGCTACTTTTTGGGTGAACTAAAACCAGGTCTCCTTGTTTGAACTCCGAGTACATGCTATTTCCACGAAGGATCGCATAGGTAGTGTTTCCTCCAATATTGGCGGGAGCAAAACGTGCCCAACAGAACAAAGCAATAATGAAAAAAAATAAAGAAAGAAGTCTTGAAGATATGGTATGTAATTTTCCCATTAGAAATATAGGGATTGGATAGGATTAAAATATTAACCTCCTCCAATCCCATTTTAACCATTAAATATGAACTTAATCCATCGCAATGACTTCCAGGCTTGCGATAGTGGAAATCGCCGGCTCTGATCCAGTACCAAAGGTGCATAACCAGGTATTGACAGTAGGTCCCGTGCAAGAAATCCAAGTAACACCTGAGTCAACTGAAATTCTTACAGTTGCTGGAACACCAGCGGTTGTTGTAGGTGCAACATCAATTGACACGCTTGCTACTTTTGTAGGATCAGCGACAAGTAAAGCGTAAGTGACATTGGATATGGTGTAGCCACTTACTGTGCCCGACCCTTCACCGGCGCCAGTTTCTGGCACAACGTTGGCAGCAGCAAGTCCATAAGCTGCTGATCCTAATATAACAAGGATTAATAATAGTGTGAGATATTTAGGTTGGAATAATTTTTTTAAAAACATAATTTTTCCTTTCTTTTTAAACATCAGAATACTGAATTCTTGATGTACATTTCGAACTATTTCACTATCTTCCTCCTTTTATTTAAATGTAAAAAGGCCATGTAAAATGGCCTAAAGACGTAATGATTACTTCGGCAGCCTAGCTATCATAATGGTTCTCAGAAATAATCAAACCACTTTAGACCTGTGGCTTTGCGTCACCGTCTTTCGACGGGTTTGCCTTTTCGGTTCTATTTTCACTTCCTATTTTAACTCTAATATTTATCGAAAGCAACTTGAAAAGTGAACTACATAAGGAGAAAAATTAATACAAAAATGGGTTTATTGGCCTATGGTGCACTGAAGAACGGATGGTTATTTAAATCTGCCAGATGTCGACGGACCTGACGGGCATCAAGAAAGAAGAGCTATCGACGGCATCGAGGTGGTGGGGGTGGCAACCTTCGTGCATGCCTCGGATGAATCGAACGCAACGTTGTTTATATAAAAAAACCGCCCTGAAAAGGGTGGTTTTTTGTAAATCAAATTAAATTCTTATAAATTTATTAATTCATTTATTTAGTTAAAACATTGATTATAAACAAAAAATATCATATCCTTTATTTATAAACTGGAAATTACTCAAAACATTATCTATGATGAAAATAGATAATGCATAAAGGAAGGGGTTAATTGTGATTGTTGAGAAAATTGTATTAAAAAATTTTCGAGTATTAAGTGAAAACGATGTAGCAATCGATTTAAACAAAAAGATACTTTTATTAATTGGGAAAAATGATTCTGGCAAGTCATCATTGATATATGCATTAAAAAATATTTCTAGATATTTGAATGGTGAAAAAGTTGAGATAGTAAAGACTGATTTATTAAAAAGAGATAAGAAAAATTCATTTATTTTTCGTATCTATGGTAACTTAGAAAAAATACCTCAAGAAAATGAAATAATAGAAGTAAATAATTATGAAAAAATATGGTTAGAATATAAATGGAATTTAGATAATAAACCTTATATTTGTGATAATTCATTTTCAGAGATAAATAATATTGATGAGCTCGGTATTGTTTTTCATCAAATATTTGAAAAAATCTTCACTGGACAAGTAAATATTAATGCATATAAAAAAGCGATTACAAATGATAGTGAAATTCTTGGAAGAAAAATCCAGATTAAATTTCCTATAATAGAAATAATTCCCGAATTTCGTATGATTAATTATGATGAAAAAAATAGAAATTTTCAATTTAATGGGACAAATTTACGAGATCTACTGGCTAAATATAAGAATCCTAAAATTGATGATGATTCAATTCGAGATGATTATATCCATATTCTTGATATGGTTAGGGATTTATCAGAATATGAAAAAATAGATTTTAGTTTTCCTCCAAATTCAGAAGAATTTATTGTCGATAATGAAAATTTTAGATTACCAATAACAAATTACGGAACAGGATTTCATCAATTATTAATCATGGCTACCGGGATAATTCTAACTAAAGATAAAATTTGCTGTATTGAAGAGCCAGAAAATCATATACATCCCGAACTTCAAAAAAGATTTATTAAGTATCTTGTGAATATTCCAAATCGGCACTTTATAATAACAAGTCATTCCCCTGTATTAATCAACAGTATTCCTGAACAAAGCCAAAGTGAAATAATTTCATTTCAGAAAAAAGATAATAAATCAATTATTAAAAAAGTCGAACTAGATAGTGAAAAGATTGAATTAATAAAAGATCTTGGGGTAAGCCCAAGCGATATTCTTTTAGCTAACTGTATAATTTGGGTGGAGGGTCCTTCAGATAGAATATATATAAGAAAATGGCTGAGTATTTTTGCAAATGATTTAATTGAGGGCATAGATTATATATTTTCTTTTTATAAACAAATCGTATCATTAACCACGGGATTAGAACCAAACCATGAAGAGGATTATATAAATATTTTCAATATAAATCCAAACAATATAGTTATTGAAGATAGTGATAAACGAGATTTGGATGATAATTTACAACCTAAAAAAGAAGAATTAAAAAGGAAAATTGAGAGTAATGGAGGAATTTACATTTCTACTCAATTAAGGGAAATCGAAAATTATCTTCCGATGGATTTAATCATACGTTCATTGAACACTATTGGAGTAAATATTAATGATTTGTCAATTGATCCATTTGAAGATTTTTCAGGGAAAATAGATCCTTTCCTAAAAGCCAATTCGGAATTTTCATATAGCAAAAAGAAACGTGATATTTCAAAATTATTCATGGAAAATTTCACTGAAGCAGATATTACTGAAGAGTTAAAAAATTTTCTAGAAAAGATAGTAGAAAATATTCGAAAATATAAAATAATGTGATTGTATAAGATACACATTTACGAAAGGTTTAATTGATAATCATAAATTCTTTGGGAAAATAGAAAATTTACAATGAATACCTTCCGGGCAGATCCGGTATCTGTTTGATAAAATTCTTGATGAATTTCTGCTGCCCTTCACTCAAAAAAGCATACCAGATGGCTCCACCGGCTGCCAGCAGGATCAGGACGAATAGAAATTTCAAAAAGCCACTATGCTTGTGCATAATCTCTCTCCCTGTCTGAAATGTTATTGTTCAAATTTCTCAATCAAATTCGCGGCGATCATGCCGGAAGCGATAGTGGATGGCACCCCTCCGCCGGGGTGGGTGGATGCGCCAGTCAGATACAACCCGCGGATGTTCTTGGAGCGCGCCGCCGGGCGGAAGACAGCCTGCGCAGTAAGATCCTGCTGAAAGGCGTAGATGGCTCCCTGCGGCAGGCATAGGCGGCGCTCGTAATCGAGCGGAGTGGAACATTCCACATATTGCACATGCTCTTTCAAGCCGGGTACAGCGAAACGCGAGTAGTAATCAAGCTCTTTCTCGATGAATTCTTGCTTGATATCATCCCAATTGCTTTCGGCCAGGTTATAAAAACCTTCGGGAATGAGATTGATGACATGCTTGCCTTTGGGTGCCAGGGTAGCATCGCTGTGGGATGGCCAGCAGATAAGACCAATGGTCTCATAATTTAATTTGCCTCGCTCGACATAATTCCACCAGTACTGGTTGACATCTTCCGGTGTGGCAGCAATCAAGTTGTGATGCGCTTCCAAGGGGGGAGTGTAATCCACGCCCAGGTAGATCATCGGCACCGCTTTGGAATAGGCATAGCTCTGGATGCCTTTGCGAGCGATGGGGCTGAGGTATTCCTCTCCAATTAATTTCTGATACAGTGTTTTGGCGTTGATGTTGGATACCACCACCTGCGCGGTGATCTCCGTTCCATCCGCCAGGGTCACGCTCTGTGCGCGCTGCTCGCGCACGACCACTTTTTCCACAGAAGTGTTGAGCCGCACCTGCATGCCGAAGCTTTCACCCATGCGCTGCAATGCTTCCGGGATCTTGATCATGCCCCCGCGCGGATAGTAAATGCCCATCTGCTCGGTGTAGGGGATCATGGCATACGGTCCGGGCACCAGCGCGGGAGGAAGACCGAAATACAGTGATTGGTAACCCATGCTTTGCAACACGCGCTCATCTTTGAAGAAGCGCTCCAGGATACGCTGGTAGCTGGAGAGGAAGACGGGCAAATATTTTGCCATACGCGGCTGTTTGCCCAGCATGGCGAACAAATCTGTCATGCTATCAGCGGGCATGCTGAAAAAGGTATCCAATGTGACATCAGCCATTTCAGAACAGAAATCTACAAAATCCTTCCAACGCTTGCCATCTTCAGGGGAGATGGAGCTGATGAGTTCCCCGGTTTTTTCAATAGAAAAGGGAATAGTCGTACGGCTGCCATCCGGGCGGATGATCGACATGACCGGATCACAGGGAATGAGATCTACCTCTTTTTGCAGGGTGGTGCCCAGTTTCTTGAACACGTCTTCGATAGGTTTAATGATCTCTAC
>CAYLUJ010000089.1:6471-10170 GCA_964386805.1 uncultured Pelolinea sp.
AAGTGAAACCCTTTGCGCTCAAAAGAAGAACAGCATCCCCCGATCTGATCTGATTGTTCAAGAATTAATACGCTGTGTCCCTGCGCTGCCAGAAGAGCCCCGGCTGATAATCCCCCCAGACCTGCACCGATGACAATAACATCCATGTCTTTCATAAAAACCGTCCTTTTCTCATGAAAATTATATGGAAACGGTAATTTGTGTTGATAATACCATAACTACATGCTTTTCTACTGCTAAAGAATGTAATGAAATTAACAATGGAAACAAAAAATTGTTTGTATTTATCAGGTAGAATGGACTGAACGAAAAACTATTTATCATAAACAATGGAGCTCCAATGAAACAATACGTCGCACTTTTATTATCCCTTGTTCTTGGCTTTACCGGTATTTCAAATGGCGGATTTCAAGCAAATATCCAAAGTGATCCTTTGAATGAACAGGCTCTGGATGAGTTTATTCTCGGACAGATAGAAAAACAGAATCTACCGGGAGTAGCAGTAGCAATCACCCAAGGTGAAGATATTGTGTATTTGAAAGCTTTCGGTGAAGCTTCCAGAGATGTACCCCTGACAACCGATACACCCATGTATATAGGTTCAATCTCTAAATCCTTTACGGCGCTGGCGATCATGCAACTGGCTGAAAAGGGTGATTTGGACATTGACGCGCCAGTCATTGATTATTTGCCATGGTTCAGCCTTGCAGATCAGCAGGCTGCCCAAACCATCACCATCCGAAATTTACTCAACCATGCCAGTGGGCTTTCTGATTTTGGGTATATGCCCGACCTTGATCCCGCGACCAGCATTCGGGATGGCGTACGCTCGATGGCAAACGCGAAACTAACCGCTCCGATCGGCACGACTTTTCAATACTTCAATTCCAATTATGCAATTCTAGGGGCGGTGGTGGAAGAGATCAGTGGGAAAACTTATGAGGAGTATGTTCAAGAAAATATCTTTGAACCTCTGCAAATGAATGATAGTTTTGCGGGCGAATCATCTGCCAGATCTGCCGGATTGACGGATGGCTATGGAAGTTTCTTTTCTTTTTCACTTCCGCGCAAACAGGAATTCAAGCAATATGATCTTCCAGCGGGATATCTCAGCATGAGTGTTGAAGATCTGAGCAAGTATTTACGCGCGCAAATCAATGATGGTGAATTTCAAAATGTGAGCATTCTTTCTAAAGATGGAATCACGGCAATGCATACCCCCAATGAAGAAATCAATTCCTCATACGGCATGGGATGGTTCCAATATAAAAAAAATGGATATCAGGTCATTGAACATGGTGGCACAAATGAAAATTATCACAGTGCCGCATATTTGCTTCCTGAACTTGATATGACCATTTCAATTCTGGTCAATAAAAATGGATTATTGAATTCATTGTGGGGAAATCAGCAATTGAACGATGGCGTTTTTGCTATTGTCACCGGAAATCCCGCCCCCAGTGGCGGCTTATCCATGCGGTTGCTGGGATTATTGCTGCTGGCAGGCTTTATCGTCAATATGGTATGTAATGTTCAGGCATTGTTCAAAATGAAAACATGGTATGAAAAATTCAAAGCACAGAAGGGATTTTCACGGATGTGGGATGTATGTTCCCATTTTGTGATCACTGCGGCATTATTAATCCTGCTTCCTTTCGGAATAGAAGCCTATTTACAGAAAGGGTTTAGCTGGAAAGAAAGCCTTTATCAAGCTCCAGACCTTATGTTGTGGTTTGGATTGGGAATTCTTTTTGATATGATCCAGGGTGTATGGAAGATCGTTATTCTATTACGAAAGAAAAATACTGAGCCTGCCAAATAAAGAAGTAAGAATTAAAAAAAAGAGGCTGTCTAAAAAACCAGTCTTGAGGTAAAGAAGGAAGAAAAAGAAGCAGCGATCAAACGATCGCTGCTTTTGCGATATTACGGGCGATACACAAGAATCCCCACTCGGTAGTCACCTTATCCAATCCCCGCAGGAGGAAACGGCGGAAGCCCCAATCTTGTTTCAGCCTTCCGAAAACATTTTCGACCTCAACCGGACGCCGGGAACGCATCACCAGCCCATGAGGGGAAAGCAGATTATCGCGAGCCTGCCGTTTGAGCCTTTCCCATTCCACGCCAATTTGAATCTGGCGATTATTCTTTGCGCGGATACATTGTGCCTTCACCGGACATTGAGAACAATCTTCACATTCGTAGGTGCGGCATTTTGAAAGGTATCCATGCTCACTTTTGTAGGTTTTGGTAAGATGTACCGCAGCCGTCTCTTCTGTGAACATTCATATTCATCTTCTTCAGAATGATACAGAAAATTCTCCACACGATAGGCGACCTTCGCTCAAAAAGCATACCAGATCAGCCCGCCGGTTACCAGGAGAGCTCCGGCTGATAGTCCCCCCAGACCTACACCGATGACAATGACATCCATGTCTTTCATAGAACCGTCCTTGGTAGTGTTACGAATATGATTTATGTCATTTATTGACTATCAGCGGCAGCAAGAGAAAAGAAAAAACGCATGGTCGAGCATACAGACCATGCGTTTTGTGATCGTAGAAAAATCCTATGCCATTTCGTACTCTTCCGAGTGAATGTGCCTTTTCGATATCCCCAGGTTCTTCAGATGAGGTGCCATGGCTGTGATCATGGGCAGCGGACCGCACTGGAAGAAATACAGATCCTTCTTCTCTGCGGGCAGATAGCGTTCCAGGATAGCTTGTGAAATGTAACCGCTTTCACAGGGTATTTTTCCCTTAGGTTTTTCGAGCACATGCACCACGCTCAAATTGAGAACCTTTTTCAATTTTTCAAGATCGTCATAACAAATGATATTCTCTTCATCATAGCTTCCATAGAAGAGAAAGAGAGGACGTTGATCTTTCTGGTCTGCCAATGTTCTTAAAATACTCAGGATGGGGGCAATGCCGATGCCGCCTGCCAGCATGACCAACCCTTTCTTGGTTTCCGCATCATCCAGCGAGAAATTTCCATATGGTCCATCCACATAGGCAGTCTCTCCGCCTTTGAGTTCCCCGATGGATGCGGAAAAATCTCCTAGTGCTTTGATGGTGAAGCAGATTTCCTTTTTTGCATTCTCACTCCCTGAAAAAGAGAAGGGATTGCGGTGCAGAGCGAATGGGGAGGATTTGACATTGATCCAGGCGACCTGACCTGCTCGAAAGTTCATACCGGCATGCCCCTGGGGTTTGAGCACCAGCGTCCAGACGTTGGGAACTTCAGTGATGACCTGTTGCACCGAGTAGGGATGGCGCTTGATCTGGAGCGGCTTTCCAATGCGAATGATGGCGATCATGATGACCCAGATCGCAATTTCAAATATCCAGGCGATGCGCATAGGCAATGTGGCAGAATAGTAATTGACCTTGAATATATGGACCAAGCCAAACACTACAATGGTAAATGTAAGCAGGGTATGGATGCTGTGCCAGGCGTTATAACCAAGATGGATCTCCTTGCGGTAGACAGAGGTGACGGCGATGAGCAGCAAACTCACCAACCCGATCCAGCCGGCTTGTGTCCACCAGGGCGCTGTAAAGGGATTGAAAAGCAATAGGATATTGGGATTATTGACCAGAAGAATGGCAGGGTGTACCAGGACCAGCATAACGGAAAGGACTGAGAGCAGATGATGCACCTTATACACTTTGCCCATATCAAAGACATCTGCCAGAAAGG
>CAYLUJ010000090.1:0-7241 GCA_964386805.1 uncultured Pelolinea sp.
TTAATGAAGAATATTTCCGGCAAATCGCAAAATGACATCCTTAAACGGCTCAATCGTGGTTCCCAGATCACAGCGGAAGAATGGGGCTTGCTCTTTCAGATCCTTGGCAATGGAAAGATGGAAAACCTGATCTTGGAAATGCTGGAGGATGAAAATCAGGTCATCCAGTTGGATGATGCCCTTATCGAACAGATCGCCAAGAAGATTCGCAATGGGTTAATACAGGCCGGCGCACCGGGCAACATTGAATCCGTTGCCAAGAAAATGCGCAGCCACAGCCGTCTGCTGGGATTGCATGCCAAGAAAGAAAAATCGGAACTGCTCTCGCGTTTGATCGCAGAAACGATCGAATTCTTTGCAAAAGCAGCCTGGCTCGACCAAAACTGGATGGACCGCTTTAATCTGATCCAGGCAGTCATGGTCACAGGAGAAAATCTTGAAAAATTGGGGGTTGAAATTTTTACCCCAATCTTTGAAAGCACAGTCTCAAAGAACATACCACCCTATCTGCAAAACTTCTTCCTTTCGTCTTTTGCAGGTATGACGGCAAAAGCCGACACCATTCCCGCAAAACATGCAGAGCTGATGCAACGTATAGCGAATGATGAAACCGGGGAAGCCGAATTCTTCGTTGAGGTTTTAAAAAGAGGATTCTGTAAAGAAGCCATGCAAGAAGCGCAAAAATCTCCTCATGCAGAAAGCCTGCTGCCCCGCCTGCGCAGAGCCTGGATCTGCACTTTCCCGGAGACCGCCTATTCTGTTATAAAGCCTGCTGATATGGCAGGAGACGTGATCGGAGAATTCCTGGCATCCGGCAATCCTGAGAAACGGGCTGAATATCTGGCAAAGATCACCGAACAGGGAAAGAAAGGTATTCCTGGCGCCATGTGGGCAGGGGTCGGCACTGAAAATGAAAGTGAAGGGGTACGTGGTTTCTGGGCAAACCTGTCCGCCCACCACAAAACTTTCGATGAGATCATCACGGAATATTTGAACCTTAATCCGCTCTATTCTTCTTACAGCAGAAGCACCAAAAAAGAAGATCAATTCAGTATTTACCTGGCTGTGAACGGCTTTGGTCGCTACAGCTACAGCGATATCGATCCTGCTCTGCTGGCAGCTTTGACAACCTGGGCTGAAAAAGATCAGGCTGTCGTCCATTCTGTTCTGCATATGATGTGGAATGCCATCCGCCCGGATGATAATCTCCTGCGGGTCGATTGGCTGCGTAATGCCATCCTCTCTCGCTGCATGAGTGTTTTTGGAGCAGACCAGCCGGTGCTGTTCGACGAGTATCTGGAATGGTTGAATACCGAACTGGTTAAAAAGGGACGCCAGTGGCAGATCGGCAAACAGATCATTACCTTAAAATACCCCAACACAGCACCTTTCCAATTCAGTCTGGTCGCTGCCAGTTCCATGAGCAGCCTTTCCACCACCCATCGTGATGAGATCATCGTTAAAGGACTGGATCGCTATGAAGCGAATGCCATGCTGATTGAAAACGCAGCCATGCTCTACAATGGCGGAAAGCAAATTCTCGATCTAACCCCGCCTACTAAAATCACTCATTTCATTTCAAATTGGCAAACCGGCATTGTTAAAAATGCGCTGCCAACCATCGCTCAAGCATTGGTGGTTGAAAAAGTAAGCCAAGGCTAGATTTCAACTATTAGTGAGTCAAGTCCCTCGTTTCCATTTCATGGGGGACTTGACAAAGACAAACTAAACCGCGCATCAGATCTCTGGAATATCAATGATTTTTCTTTTCCCAGTACACTCCCCGCACAAGGAGAAATTGAAAATACGCTCCAATGCTGGACCTTCATACCCAAGGAATTCACCAAAAGGCAGATCGTCATCCGTAAAGCCACAGCATCTTTACTCAGTGCCTGTTAAAGGTATCCAATCTATTTAAAACGCAGGCTGATGTTGAGATCGTGGATCTTTCTCTGGATGACGAGCTGCTCTGTCTGTTGATCTCGCTGAGATTCTACCTGCTCATCCTTCAAGTCAACGATACTGCCGTTGCTGCCGTAACGGGAGAGCTTTTCTATAGATTAGCACAAGCCTGCAGTGCCAGTTCAAAAAGGAATTCCCGGTTCTTCAGCCGCCCTTTCCACCTGCGATCATCCCAGCCCTCCGGCACCACCAGATCGCCCGCATACAGCAGCAAGCCTAGTTCCACCTTGCGGAATTCAGCAACTGCAAAGAGAGCAGATGCTTCCATTTCCACCACCTGACAACCTTCTTCTATACGGCTCCTGCGTTTTTCGGGAGTCTCACGATAGTATCCATCAGTCGTCCAGGTCTTGACTTCGCTGTAAGGCACATCCTCTTTTTTCAACAGACTATCGATCACCTTAACCACCCTGGCAGAGGGATAACTCTCTCTGGAAGGCGGAAGATAATGATAGGAGGTGCCCTCATCCCGTACTGCGCTTACTGGGATCAGCACATGCCCGGCTGCCAGATCATGAACCAGCGCTCCGCATCCGCCGCACACAACGAACTGGGAAACGCCGGCATAGGTCATTTCTTCAAGGAAGGCAGCCGCCAGCGGCGCACCCACCCCCGTGTGGGCAACTGCAATAGATTCTTTTCCAATGGACGCCAGATAAATAGGATTTTCCCCGATCTCTGAGCGCAGACAGTCGATCTTTTCCAAGCGCCCGCTTTTCCATTCAGCCTGCAAAACCTCCTGAAAGAAACAAAACACTGCTTTCTTCGGCAGTTTCTCTTTCAAGCGATCCGTCTGGGGATTGAGGATAGCATTGATCTCAGGGTCAAACTCAAGGATGGGAAATTCAGATCTCATTTGATCATTATCTCAAATTTTCTTGTTTTTTTCTTCCAACTTCAGACAGGTTTTTACAGCCAGGTCAAAAAGAAGCTGGCGGCTGTCGCTGCGCTGATTCCAGGCGCGTTCCTGCCAGCCCTCCGGCACCACCAGGTCGCCGGCATACAGCAGCATACCGATCTCAGCATTGCGAAAAGCAGCCACCGCAAACAAAGCGGAGGCTTCCATTTCCACCACCTGGCAGCCCTCTCGAATGCGCCGCTCACGCTTGGATGCCGTTTCCCGATAAACGGCATCCGTGGTCCAGGTCTTCACCGGATAAAAAGGGATGCCGGCTTCTCGCAGCGTTTGATTGATCTTCTTCACAATACCTGGTGATGGATAACATTCACGCGAGGGGGGAAGGTAATGATACGAAGTACCCTCGTCACGCACCGCGCTCATCGGGATCAGCACATGTCCGGCAGGAATATCCTCCACCAAACTGCCGCAGCCTCCGCACACTACCACCCTCTGCACACCCGCCGCGATCAGGTCATCCAGAAAGCTGCCTGCCAGCGAAGCACCATCTCCAGCATGTAAAATGGTGAGAGCCTGATCCTCCACCGCCATGGTATAGACCGGGTTCTGCCCGATCTCCGAACGCAGGTGCCCTACCACGTTCAGCTTTCCCTGCGACAACAGTTCCTGCAGCACATCTTGAAAAAAACACATGACTGCGGAGGAAGAATAGCCTGCGGATCGGGGTCAAACTCGAGGATCGGGTAATCAGCACTCATCAACTGAACCTTGCCAAATTACCCCTCTACCCATTCAATGGATGGATTTTCCTTAAAACGATTCTTCATCACCCGTAGTGCTTGCGGATTATTATCGATCAGGATGAAATTTCTTCCCAGTTCCAGGCATGCTTCCCCCACCGTCCCGCTGCCGGCAAAGAAATCCAGTACTACATCACCGGGGTTGGAACTGGCGGTGATGATGCGTCTAATTACACCCAACGGTTTTTGAGTCGGATAGCCGGTTTTTTCACGACCATTCGTAGCAACAATGGTATGCCACCAGGTGTCGGTTGGGACTTTTCCGCGTGCGGCTTTTTCTTTGCCTACCAACCCGGGTGCCATATAGGGAATACGGTCGATCGCATCATAATTGAATGTGTAGTGATCGGGATCTTTAGCGTACCACAGGATATTGTCATGTTTGGGAGGCCAGCGCTTTTGGGTACGCGCACCGTAGTCATACGCCCAGATGATCTCATTGATGAAAGATTCGCGTCCGAAGATCTCATCCAGCAGGATCTTACAGTAATGCACCTCGCGGTAATCGATATGAAAATACAACGAACCGTCTGCTTTGAGAATGCGATAGGCTTCGCGCAGGCGCGGCTCCAGAAAAGCCAGATAATCATCAAAAGTATCTTTGTAGCCATTTTTGCTGAGTTTGACTGTCTCGTAGCGTTTGCCTTTAAAACCGGTGCGATCGCCCCCTTCGGATGAAATGGTGCGGATGCGTGTGCGGGTTTGAGTATGACCGGTGTTAAAAGGAGGATCGATATAGATCAATTTTACCGATGCATCCGGAAAAGTGCGCAGGAGTGGTAGATTATCCCCAAAATAGATCCGGTTGCTCATTTCAACCCTGTAGACCTTTAATCCCTACCATTAAAAATTGAATTCCCAGATAGAGCAGATACGATCCACAAATTGCCATAAGGATATTGTACACACGATTGCTGAACAATTTTCCGCCGCTGCCGATCACAGTGGAAAGCAGAGTGTTCCACAGATAATCCACGCTGATATGCCCCAGGTAAAACGCAATCACCGGCAGCATACCCATCTCTTTGGCTTCCAGAAGATATACCGATGCCACTGTGATCCACCAGGCGTACCAGAAAGGGTTGCTGATAGTGGTCAGGATACCCATGGTTAATGCCTGCCCGCGGCTCATGGGCTGCGTGGTTTCTTTTTCTTCCTGGGTAGGCAGATGGTATTTGCCTTTGATCCCACTCAGCACGAAGCCCGCACCCATCCACAGCAGCAATATACCTCCCAACAGTGCAACAGCGGTCTGCAGGGTCGGCTGGGAAAGGAAAGCGGATAATCCAAAGGTGATCATACCTGCCATGAGCAGTTCGGTGAGAGCATGTCCGGTGGAAACCAGCGGTCCGGTGATCCAGCCCAGGCGCGGGGATTGGGAAATGAGCGCGGTGGTTACCGGTCCGGGGGAAAGCACAGCGCCGATCGCCATGCTGAAAGCAAAAAAGAAAATGGCGGGGATGGAATTCGTTGGCAACATAATGCCGTACATTGTAGCATAACCTTTCAAAAAATGAGCAGGATGGTTTATGATTGATAAAATTATATTAATTGGGTTTTGAAAGTGGGAACGTTATGACGACTGATGAAAGTAAAACATTCTATCTCTATTTACAGGATTGGGTTTCAAACCTGCCAAAAGTTAATGTAGGCTCCGTTTTTGGTATGCCGGAAAAAACCGCACTTCTGTGTGTGGATATGACCAACGGTTTTTGCAAAGAGGGTGCTTTAGCCAGCCAGCGGGTGGCATCCATCATCCCGCCCATCGTACGGTTATTCAAACAAGCCTGGCAGGCTGGCTGCCGTAATATGCTCCTGCTGCAGGATGCGCACGAATGGAATGCAGTGGAATTTGGCGCATTTCCGCCCCACTGCACACGCGCCACGGTCGAAGCGCAGACCATCCCAGAGATAAGAGAACTGCCATTTTATGACTATATGTTGTTGATGGAAAAGAACTCGATCGATTCCAGTCTTGGTACGGACCTGGATGCCTGGATCTCGGACCATCCGAAAGTGCAGACCTATGTTGTGGTCGGCGACTGCACCGACCTGTGTACCTACCAGCTCGCCATGCACCTTAAAGTGAGCGCCAATGCTCAACAGAAAACGCGTTGGGTGGTGGTACCTGCCAACTGCACCGATACCTACGATACACCCATTGCCACGGCAAAGGAGATCGGAGCCTTCGCCCACCCCGGTGATTATTTCCATTACACCTTTCTATACCACATGGCTTTGAACGGTATGGAAGTCATCAGAGAGATTAAATAAAAAAGTTACTTAACTGTTTCTATTTTCATAATTGAGCTGCAAGGGCGGTCTTGGAAAACCGCCCTTTTTTCGTCATTCCGCTGGAGCGCAGCGACGGAGGAATCTCTCCATTTTGGAATCGATTATTGGAAAAGTCGCAAAACAATTTCCTTGAAATTTTCTGAAACTGACAATTGAATACTCTATTATTGGCTGGTTCATTTTACAAATGGAGAGATGGCTCGCTTACGCTCACCATGACGTAGATATATGGTCAGTGGTTGACCTATTGTTGGCTAGTTTGACCTACTGACGGAGAGATCCCTCGCAAAGCTCCATGACTTGGTAAAGTGGGATTAATTAAAAAGTGCCTGATGATGTATCAGGCATTTTTTAGTTTTCAATCTCGATTATTCAACGTCGATCCAGTAGCTGGCTTTATCCACATGTACAGTGAAGTTCTCGGTCTGCTCCCAGCCGGCGAAAGCGCCAAAATAGCCTCCGGTGAGGGTGTCATCGCTGATCTGATCCACCAGTTCGCCATTGATATATAAGCTGATAACGTTCCCCTTGGTCATCACTCCCAGCACATTCTGCTTGTTGGAACCGGTCTTGATCATCGCGCTGTTGGTGTAACGGATCAACGTGGTCATGGTTCCCTGATCTCCGCTCGTGCCATCCCACTCGCGCAAGTTGTAACGCCCATCACAGGTTACCCCAAATAAATATCCGCGGTTGGCCTCCAACAATACAGGAACGCGGAAGATAATGCCATAATGGTCATCCACACTGCATGTTTCAGTGGTGAACACCAGTTCAACATAGCCATTGATAAAGGCTTCCGTGCTAGCCAATCGCCAGCCATCGGCATCAGCCAGGGAAGTGATGCGGTAGTAGCCATTCTCATGGACCGCAGAACTGTAATCGTTCTTATCCACCGGCCAATTCTTGATATCATCCATACCATCCGTCCAATCTGCCGCGCCCAGGTAAATACCCGGATCGTTGGATGCGATGGTGGGTGTGGGAGTCGGTGCGCTGGTTGGAGTTGCGGTCGGTTCAGCCTTCGGTTCTTCGGTTACCGCTTCAGTTAGAACGACCTCTTCAGCCTGTGCAGTCGCTTGAGCAGCTGCGGTAGCTATGGCTGCAGAAACCGATGAGGTTTCGGTGACTTCTGCGCTTTCAGCTCCATTATCTTTTTCAGCTTCCACCGTGGTGATTTCCGTGGGCATTTCGGTAAGCAGTTGATCAACACGACTGGATAAATAGCGTTGCTTGACCTCGTCAAATTTGGTCAGCAATGTGCAGCCGCTGAATGCAAATAAGGCAACTAATAAGATGATGATAATTGTTTTCTTCATTTCTTC
>CAYLUJ010000090.1:7251-10035 GCA_964386805.1 uncultured Pelolinea sp.
AATGGGTTAAGCCTTATACCCGATTTTTCTTAAAAAATCTTTGCGCCAGGTGATATCTTCGGCACCTTCGATGCCCTTGGGAGTTTCTCCATCCACCACTCCCAGGATAGCTCGTCCACCCGCTTCTTCTGCCACGATCACATGGCTTGCATTGGCAGTGGCGCAGAAAATACGGCAGACTTCCGGAACATTTTTGATTGTATTGAGAACATTGAGCGGGAAAAAACCTTCTCCCAGGAACAGAATGAAACTATGCCCGGCTGCAATGGCAGCTGCGTTCTTCTTTGCCAGGTCGATCATGGTATTGTCCGTCCCCGACCAGCGCACCAGGCATTTCCCGGAAGCTTCACAAAAAGCCAGCCCAAATTGAATGCCCGGTACAGCACTCACCAGGGCTTCATGGATATCTTCCACCGTTTTGATGAAGTGTGATTGACCGAGGATGAAATTGATATCCTCTGGTTTCTGGATCGCGATGCTCTTAATCTCCATGCCATACTCCTTTTTTTCTGAATTCCGGATGCGGAATTCAATATACTAGTTGCAAGATAGATACCAACTCGTACTAATTTCTTTTCTATTAATAATACACTGTGTTTATTGAATGAGAAATCAGGGAAGAGATAGAGTACAATAATAACCTCAAATAAAAATAGGAACACGCATTTTGTTTGAACTCATCTTTCTAGGAACATCCGCTTCTGCCCCATCCATCCAACGGGGTCTGCCAGCGCAGGTCGTGAAACACAATGAACACCGTTTTTTGGTAGATTGTGGAGAAGGCACGCAGCGCCAGATATTACAATCGGGCATTGGCTTCAAAAAATTAAACCGTCTGCTCATCACGCATGGGCATCTGGATCATATTCTTGGTATCGGGGGGCTGGTTTCCACCTTTCTGCGCTGGGAAGCCATTGAAAACCTGGAGATCTACGGCGGTGATTATACCTTGGAGCGCATCGAAGACTTGCTGTTCAAGGTGGTCATTCGGGGTGTCACGCCCCCTTTTCCTATTGAATTGAAAACGGTAAAAAGGGGAATGGTTATTCAAGAACAGGATTTCAGCATTTCCGCTTTTCCCGTGAAACACCGTGGAGGAGGCTGTTTCGGCTTTGCTTTTGAAGAAGAAAGGAAACGCCCATTTTTAGCTGAAAAAGCGGATGCACTGGGCATCCCCTCCGGACCTATGCGCCGCGATCTGGTGCAGGGCAAAGCGATTACCCTCCCGAATGGCAAACGTGTGGAACCGGATGATATTCTCGGAGAACCCACCCCCGGCACCAAGCTGGTCATCGTGGGGGATACGGGAGAGACCAAAACGCTGGAGAAAGTATGCCAGAAAGCGGATGCACTTGTTATCGAAGGCACTTACCTCTATGAAGAGGTCGAGCTGGCGCGCGAATATGCACATTTAACCGTGCGCGAAGCAGCCGAACTGGCGATCAAAGCGGAGGTCAAACAGCTTTTCATCACGCATGTTTCGCGCCGCTATCGCGATAAGGATGTGGAAAAAGAAGCGCAATCCATCTTCCCCAATAGCGTGGTGGTCAAAGATTTTGACCAGTTTCAGATCAAGAACTGAGTTTTCTTTTTACGTTTCTTTTCCGTTTTGATTAGGTTTGGACTTGTTATTATCAAGGATCTATCAAGCTCAGTTTATAAGTATTAATAATTCTTTGCATTGCCACTACCAAGTAGATCTTTTAAAGTTAAAATGTTAAGATCTTTATAAATTTCATCAATATTTTTCAATTTGCGAAATATTTCAGCTTGGAATTTTTCTGCAATTACAGTACCCACATATGGAACTACACTATATATAAATATATCGAAAATATCCTGTAATTCAGGTTCCCTGTTTTCAGCATAAAATCTATAGAATACTGTGTAAAAAATAGTTCTAATTGATGGGAATGCTATTAAATCAATAGGATTAACTCCTATGTTTAGATGAGTCGTGATATTTTTTTGCATTGCCATAATATAATCAGGCATTCCATCATTAAGAAATCTCTTCGCATCTTGTGAATTATAAGAACTGTGTTTCGGATGGAAATTTGGTTTTAACTCAAGAATTTTCTCGAGCATTTCTTTCTTCCATATTGTGTTCCATTTATTTTCTGAATCTAAAATTTCTGGATCAGAAAAAATATGGTTAAAGAAGTCCTTTAAGTGTATATCATTCTCCTTTTCCTTTCCTGGAAAAATAAAATTAATTGGATCCACTTTTGATGGATTAGGATAATATAAGACTTCTTTTTCAAATAGAATTAGTGGTGCTTGAGCAATAAATAATGGAAAACCATTGAAGAAGTTTATAAACTGTTCATACATTTTATTAGTTTTGCGTAACTCGAAAACTGTAAAAATAGAAACACAAGGAATTACTTGATTTGTCAATGAAAAATTAATAAATGAATTTCTTTCATTTTTTTTGTTTTTCAAAATTTCGCTAATAATGCATGTATCAACGAGACACATTGAGGAAGGATTATTTATTACTTCATTCATTAAAATTCCCTCGATCTAGTTTTCGATTTCTATATTTAACAAATTATGGAATTACCAATAATCAACGAAAACTTTTTGTTATAATATAACAATTCTGAAAATTTTTATATAAGGTTATTTACAATATTTTTCAGAGAGTTCGGGGTGTGGCTCAGCCCGGCTAGAGCGCACGGTTCGGGACCGTGAGGTCGGCGGTTCAAATCCGCCCACCCCGACTGAAGTCATGACCACCCGCTTTGCGGGTGGCATGACCTAGCCCTATAAGGGCTTGTT
>CAYLUJ010000091.1:0-9872 GCA_964386805.1 uncultured Pelolinea sp.
CATTGAAAAAACAGGTGTTTTTTTGTACCATCTTTAAATTTATTAAACTCCTCAAGCAGAGATGGCTACTTTAAAAGTATTCATATTGGCAATTGAAATAGTCTTATTAAGCCCTTGCCTAGAGAGTAAAATAATCATCTTTCTGATAACGGTGCGATAACAACTATTCAATTGGCTCTATCAAGTTTTTTCTATCCATTCCAGTTTGGAATATAAAATGAATAATATTCATTCGACTATAGCAACTAATGATCAAAAAGCATTCATGATAAACTAAGAACAGTTTTACACACAAAAAGCTCAAATAATGGAAAAACAATCAGCAACTGCCCTTGCCCATCCGAATATCGCCTTCATTAAATACTGGGGAAACCGGGACGAAACCCTGCGTATTCCTATGAACAGCTCGCTTTCCATGAATTTGGATGCGCTTTCCACCACCACCAGTGTGGAATTCCGCTCTGACCTCCAGCATGATGATCTGGTCATTGATGGCGCGAACGCTTCATCGGAAGCTGTGCAGCGCGTTTCCACATTTTTGGATATCATCCGCACCCGCATGCCCGAGAAAGATTGCAAAGCCATTGTCATCAGCCAGAACAATTTCCCCATGGGCGCCGGCATCGCCTCTTCGGCTTCCGCATTTGCAGCCCTGGCAGTTGCTGCATCCAAAGCTGCGGGGTTGGAATTGGATGAAGCATCTCTTTCTCGTTTGGCTCGCCGTGGTTCCGGCTCGGCTTGCCGCTCTGTACCCGCTGGGTTCGTGGAATGGCAGGCGGGTACTTCCGATGAAGACTCCTACGCTTTTAGCATCGCGCCTGCCGATCACTGGCAGCTGGTAGATCTGATCGCCGTGGTTAGCCGCACCCATAAAGAAGTTGGTTCCAGTGCCGGGCATGCACTGGCAAGCACCAGCCCACTGCAGAATGCCCGGGTAGCAGATTGCCCGCGCCGCTTGCAGATCTGCCGGCAAGCCATCATCGAAAAGGACTTCTCTACTTTTGCCGAGATCGTCGAACTCGACAGCAATTTGATGCATGCTGTGATGATGACCTCCTCCCCCAATCTGATCTATTGGGAACCAGCCACGATCAATATCATGAAGAAGGTCCACGAGTGGCGCTCGCAAGGGCTGCAGGTATGTTACACCATTGATGCCGGACCGAATGTGCATGTGCTCTGTACTGCTGAAAACGCCCAGACAGTTGAAAAAATGCTGCAAACTTTACATGGAGTGGAAACCATCTACCGCGCCTATCCCGGGGGTGGGGTGCAGATTTCATAACCGGTTTTCTGAGGTTTCTCCAATAATTCAAAAAATCATTCTGGGTATAATACATTCAATTAAGTTTAGACAGGAAAAAGAGAATGCTGCTTGAATTCATCATTGCATTGGATTTGTTGATCCTCTTCCATGAAGGCGGACACTTTTTGATCGGTCTTCTTTTAAAGTTCAAGATCGAAGAGTTTGGTATCGGCTATCCACCCAGGTTGTTCAAACTTTTCACGAAGAATGGGATTGATTATTCAATAAACATGATCCCCTTTGGGGGTTTCACACGCTTCAAAGGTGAAAATGAGCCGGAGAAAACCGACGGCCTTGGTTTTAATGAACAAAATAAGTGGAAACGCCTGGCGGTGATGCTGGCTGGTCCAACCATGAATTTTCTGATCGGTATTATCTTGTTCACCATCGTATTTTCCAATACAGGGAAAGCCATCACTGATCAGGTGCTCATTCAAGCAGTGGAAACAAATACCCCGGCTGCAGCTGCCGGTTTGATGGCAGATGATCATATTTTGAAGGTCAACGCTATCAACATTGATTCCATGGAGATATTAAGCACCACCATTTCTGAAAACCTGGGTAAGGAAGTTTCGATCGTGGTGGAACGAGCTGGCGAAGAAATCACGCTGTTGGTCACCCCACGTGAAGAGTACCCGGATGACCAGGGACCACTGGGAATTGTATTGACCTACCCCATTGAACCCATTGGCTTTTCCGAAAGCATTTCTTCTGCATTTCAGATGGCAAAAGATCAAGGAGAACAGCTCATCAGTATTCCATCTCAATTATTAAAGGGGGAAATCAAGCCATCAGAGGTACGTCTGGTCAGCCCAAAGGGTATCTATGACATCTATTCCCAGGTGCGCACATCAGAAAAAGCTAGCGGCGTCGATCAAAAGACAGAGGTGCTTAATATCCTGTGGTTTTTTGGAATTGTTTCTGTTTCTCTGGGTTATTCCAATTTACTGTTACCAATTACAGCATTGGATGGCGGCCGTATTCTCTTTTTGATACCGGAATTGATCACCGGAAAAAAGATCCCCCTGAAAGTTGAAAATATGATCAATTTAATTGGGTTTACAATATTAATGGCGTTAATGATGTTCGTATTCATCCAAGACTTTATGAACCCGATTGTGTTGCAGTAATGACTGAAGAAAATCAAGAAACTCCATTTGAACAGGTAATAGCCGAATTGGTGGATGAGAGCCAGCCATTCTCGCCTAAACGATTACGGGCTTTTTCAGATCTGGATAATGCATCCCTGGAGAAATTAAAACAATCCTGGTCTGCCATCTCTATTAATCGAAAGATCACCCTGCTGGAGGATCTCGAGGATTTAACAGAAGCAGATACACTGGTATGTTGCGATGCTGTGGCAAAATTCGCCATGCAAGATGACGAGCCAAGAGTGCGCTGCCAGGCAATTCACCTGCTCTGGGATTGTGAAGATACCAGCTTAATTCCTGCCTTCATGGAACTTCTTGAAAATGATCCTGCCGAATCGGTGCGTGCTGCCGCCGCATCTGCTCTGGGAAAGTTCATCCTGCTGGGTGAATTGGAAGAAATTCCCAAAGAAAAATCTGCTCCAGTCGTTGCAAAACTGCTGGAGATCGTTCAACGCAAACCCGAAGGAGAAATTCAACGCAAAGCACTTGAATCGTTAGGGTATTCCTGTGAAGATATCGTCCCTCAATTGATCACCCAAGCCATGCAGCGTGATGATGCAGAATGGACTGCCAGCGCCTTATTCGCCATGGGTCGTACGCTGGATAATCGTTGGGATAAAACTGTTCTCGAGCACATGAATCATCTTGATCAATCCATCCAAATCGAAGCCATCCGAGCCGCCGGTGAGTTGGAATTATCCGCCGCGAACGAACTGCTTTTTGATATGCTTGATGATGAAGACGTGGATAGTGAGCTGTTGTATCACATTTATTGGGCACTTTCCAAGATTGGCGGAAAAGGTGTACGGGAAAGATTGGAACAGGAACTGGAAGAGACTGTCGATGAAGATCTTATGGATGTGCTCGACATGGCATTGGAAAATTTAGATTTCACAGAAGATTCCGAAGATCTCGATCTTTTCGATATTGAGTAATTCAGGAGCAAAGAACCATGGATTCCCCACAAGCTGCGCGCATGCATGCAACCATTTCAGGACGTGTTCAAGGAGTCGGATTCCGTTTTTTCACTATGCAATCCGCCTGGACTCATGAAATTACCGGATGGGTTCGCAACCGGATGAATGGCGATGTGGAAGTGCTTGCCGAAGGAAAAAAAGAAGCGCTGGACGCGCTGGTCGTCGATCTGCAGCGTGGCCCTTCTTCTGCTTCTGTTTCTGATGTAAAAGTGGAGTGGCTGCCCTATCAGGGTGAATTTACTTCTTTTGATCCTCGAGAGACTGTCTAGTTCTCACTCCTCCACATCTTCTTCTCCTGCCAGCAGCATGGCTTTTTTCCAGGGTGCTGCATTCGATTCTTCTACCAGAACACGTTTCAATTCATAGATCTGATCACGCAAAACTGCCGCTCTCTCAAAATCAAGCTCCTTCGCAGCCGCTTGCATCTTTTGTTCAGTTTCCTGGATCAGCTGTTGTAGAGCATCTTTTGGAATATGTACAATTTTTCCAGAATCCGCATTATAAGTACTGCTTGTTTCACTGACCATCTGACCGGAAAGCCGTTCGGTGATGTCGTAGATCTCTTTTATGATGGAAATTGGCTGAATATGGTGATCTTGATTATATTTTTCCTGTTTGGTACGCCGTCGATTGGTCTCGCCGATGGCAGCTTTCATCGCATCCGTGACACTATCGGCATACATGATCACTTTGCCATGCACATGGCGTGCTGCCCGCCCGATGGTTTGAACAAGCGCGGTTTCACTGCGTAAGAAACCCTGTTTATCCGCGTCCAGAATGGCAACCAGCGATACCTCCGGCAGGTCAAGCCCTTCACGTAACAGGTTGATTCCCACAATCACATCAAAAACGCCCATGCGCAGATCGCGTAAAATACCTACCCGTTCCAGTGTTTCCACCTCGGAGTGCAAATAGTTCACTTTCATCCCCAATTCACCTAGGTATGAGGATAGATCTTCTGCCATACGCTTGGTAAGCGTGGTAACTAAAGCGCGTTCTCCGTGCTCCACACGCAGCTTGATCTCATGCACCAGATCATCTACTTGCCCTACCACCGGACGCACTTCCACTTCCGGATCGACCAAGCCGGTGGGTCGGATGATCTGATCTACAACATGATCGACCTGACCTAATTCGTAAGGTCCCGGCGTCGCGGAGGTATAGATGGTGTAACCCATCCTTTCTTCAAATTCAGGGAATGTTAAAGGTCGATTATCCAGGGCAGATGGTAGACGGAAACCATATTCCACCAGCGTGTTTTTTCGTGACCGATCTCCATTGAACATGCCCCTGACCTGTGGAATGGTCATGTGCGATTCATCGATCACCAGCAGGTAATCGGATGGAAGAAAATCCATCAACGTCCAGGGAGCTGAACCAGCGGGGCGCTGATCGAGATGGCGTGAATAATTTTCAATCCCTGCACAGTAACCGATCTCACGCAGCATTTCGAGGTCAAAATTAGTACGCTGTCGCAGCCGCTGGGCTTCAAGTAGTTTATTGTGGTTCTCCATATAAGTTGCTTGTTCTTCCATCTCTGCTTCGATATCCACTACCGCTTTCTTCAATAGATCATCTTCAGTGATGAAGTGTTTGGCGGGATAGATTTCAACCGATTGGAGTTCTTCCAGAATCTCCCCGGTTAGCGGGTCGAGGATGGTGATCTTCTCCACCTCATCCCCAAAGAATGCAATGCGCACCACTTTCTTTCTTTCATAAGCCGGAAATATTTCCAGGGTATCGCCACGCAATCGAAACACTCCCGGATGAAGGTCGATATCATTCCTCGTGTATTGTTGTTCAATCAGTCTGCGCAGCAGTGCATTTCTTCGATTGATCTCCCCCACCTGCAAGCGGATCACAATATTGCGGTAGGCTTCCGGGCTGCCCAATCCATAAATAGCTGAAACGGAAGCAACGATGATCACATCTTTTCGGGATACCAGCGCGGTGGTCGCCGCTAACCGCAACCGTTCAATTTCCTCATTGATCTCGGTTTCTTTTTCAATATATAAGTCCTGGCGAGGTACATATGCTTCAGGCTGGTAGTAATCATAATAAGAGACAAAGAATTCCACTGCATTCTCTGGAAAAAACTCTTTGAATTCGGCGTACAGTTGCGCTGCCAGAGTTTTATTGTGAACCAGCACCAAAGCTGGCATTTGTACCTGCTGAATGACATTGGCTATTGTGAAGGTCTTCCCTGTACCAGTGGCGCCCAGCAATACCTGATGTTTTTCTCTCTTTTGTAGCCCTTCCACCAACTGCCGGATGGCTTCCGGCTGATCTCCCATAGGTTGATAAGGGGCTTTTAATTGGAAATCCAATCTCTTTTCTCCTATTCCTGTCCTTTTTTATCCAGTATATATAGAGCCTCTTCAAGGCAAGTTTTCCATTCCACGCCATTCATTGAGAAACGCGACCAGTAGTCATTCTTACCGCTGCGCCAGTCTGGTTCCAATGAGATCAAATTTCTTCGTTTCATATCTTTGGGCAATGGTGGGTAACGCATTACAAGCTGCTGTCCTTCAAGCGTAATGGAGTAAAAACCAACGCGCTCTGCCATTAATTTTATCCTAGTCTGCCAGATAAGATTGAGAACATCCTGCGGGGGAGACCCAAAACGATCGCGGAATTCCTCTTGAATTTCATAGAACCCATTTTCTGAAGTGATACGTGCCAGTTTCCGATAAAGTTCCAATCGCACTCCTGCATCGGGAATGTAATCGATAGGAATGGAGGTCGGAAGCGGCAGATCGACACTGATGAATGGTCGTAACTCAGGTTGAGCGAGCGTTTCTTTGAATTGATCGACCAGAGGTTCTTCACCCTGTTTAATGTTCTTAACCGCATTTGCCAGCAAGCGTGTATAGAGTTGGAATCCGACGGCAGCAATATGTCCATGCTGTTGTGTTCCCAACAGATCTCCCGCACCGCGCATTTCCAGGTCGTGCATCGCAATGGTATACCCCGAGCCTAATTGTGAGTTCTCTGCGATCACTTCCAGACGTTCCAGCCCCTCCACAGTGGGTTTTCCTTTGGAATTGAAAAAAAAGTAAGCGTAAGCTTTTTGCGTGCCGCGCCCTACTCTTCCGCGCAGTTGGTAAAGTTGAGCCAGACCAAAAGTATCACCCCGATCAACGATAAGTGTGTTGGCATTGGGAATATCTAAACCGGATTCGATGATGGATGTAGAAAGCAGCACATCCACCTCTTGCTCGGTAAATTGGTGCATGACAGTAGCCAGTTGCTGTTCGGGCATTTGTCCATGTGCTACTGCAATGCGTGCTTCGGGTACGATCGATTGCAATTGTTCGGCATAAGTATTAATGGTCTGCACCCGGTTATGTACAAAGAAAACTTGTCCACCCCGGTCAATTTCACGCAGAATGGCACGCCGTACCAGTTCTGAATCATATCCACCAACATGTGTAGTAACCGGTAGACGATCGGTCGGCGCGGTATTGATCATGGAAATATCTCGAATCCCGGAAAGTGCCATATACAGGGTGCGTGGGATGGGTGTGGCAGTCAGTGTAAGCACGTCAATCTTGGCACGCATCTTTTTAAAGAATTCCTTGTGCATGACTCCAAAGCGCTGTTCCTCATCAATGATGAGCAAACCCAGGTCCCTAAACAGCACATCCTTCTGCAGCAAACGGTGTGTTCCGATAACGATATCGATCTCGCCTGCTTCCAGGGAAAGTAAAATTTCTTCCTGTTCAGCCTCTGTTCGAAAGCGGGAAAGCATTTCCACTTTCACAGGGAAGGGTGCCAAACGTTGCTTGAATGTATCAAAATGCTGCTGTGCCAGCACGGTGGTAGGCACCAGCAAAGCAACCTGTTTGCCATCCAGTGCAGCTTTGAATGCTGCCCGTACCGCTACCTCTGTTTTGCCATAACCGACATCTCCGCACAACAGGCGATCCATCGGTTTTGCCTGCTCCATATCATGTTTTACATCTTCGATCGCTTGCAGTTGGTCTTCGGTCTCTTCGTAGGGGAAGCTGGCTTCCAATTCTCGCTGCCAGTCGGAATCTTCTTTGAAAGCATACCCCTCCACGGATTGTCGCTTGGTATACAGTTCCAGCAAGTCTCCTGCCACATATTGGACCGCTTCCTTGACCCGATTCTTCATCCCTTCCCAGTTGGGGCTGCCAAGCGCTGATAGTTTGGGCGGTCGCGCATCGGGACCTACGTATAATGAAATTCGATCTGCCTGATGGACCGGTACATACAGTTCATCACCATCTGCAAACTCCAGGAATAGATATTCTTTGTCCACGCCGTCCAGGGTGCGCATAACTAAACCTTGATATCGTGCAATTCCGTATTCAAAATGCACAACATAATCCCCCGGAATGAAAGAGCCAAAATCGAATACAGTAAGTTCCTGCTGGCTTCTGCGCCGCCGGGCGCGGATAGCTGGTTGCCAACCGAAGATTTCTTCATCCGTGATGCAGTATTGGATGGAAGCATCCGGATAGATGATCTTCCACCCGGAACTGAGATTCTTATTGAAGAAAATAGCCAGAGCGCCGGATCGATCTTCCTGAACAGAAGTTTTTTCCTGCCACATTTTTTGCAATCGTTCTGTTTGCCGGCTGACAATTGCAACCGTATGTCTGCCCCCGGTTTCTTCTGCAAGAAAATTCAGAAAATCGTCGGTCTTCCCACCAAAACGGGGGGCTGGCTGGATGCTTTGCCGGAATAGTTGTTGTGTCTCCATCCCTGAAAAGCTCATGTTAATGGGATTGAACGAAAGCATCTGATCATACAATTCTGACCAGGAAAAGTATGGGGTCGGGAATGACCTTTCCAGTCTGTGTTCGTCTATTAACTGCTCACGCAGCTCCAGCGCATCCTTCTCCACTTCTTCCGAGACGGTGATCAGAATATCTTGATCATCCAAGAAGATCAACGTCCCTTTTGGTAGATACGAGAATAGACTGGTCGCATGAGGATAAAGAACGCAGATATCACGCTCGTTTCTATGTTGAACACCATCCATTTTCGAATCTTCCGGGAGGATGAATTCGCGGGCAGGGAGGATGGTGCACTCTTCCAATTGCTCGATCGAACGTTGGCTGATCTCATCAAAAACGCGGATCGATTCGATCTCATCCCCAAAGAATTCAATGCGTATGGGATGCAGCTGGTTCGCCAGCCAGATATCTACGATACCACCACGTCGTGAAAACTGCCCCATCCCCGTCACAATTTCATGAAATTCATATCCAAGTTGTAGAATATGCCGTGCTAGCTGCTCCAGGTCATGTTCTTCGTGGATTTTGATTATCTTTCTAGCCAGGATGAAATCTCTGCGCGGAATGGTGCGGGTCATGAGTGCTTTAACAGAAGTGATGACCAGCAGGTCTTCTTCGGTTTGTTTTTGACCGGGAATCCAGTGCCGGGATAGTTTTTCAAGAACCGCGATCCGGTTGGAACGAGTGCTTTCATCCCAATCAGTATCTTCATAGAACAGTGGCACCGGTTCAGCAAAAAGCTCTCCGCTCGCATCCTGCTTCCAGAAATGCAGTTCCTCCATTAACACCTGTGCTCGATTTAATTGACCGGTGATGAAAAGGAGCGGTACATGAAATTCTTTTTGCAGGGCGATTGCAAGCGGCAGCCGGATAGATTTAATTAATCCCAATGATCCGGGAGATTTCCCTTCCCGCAGAGCATCACGGATAAATGCAAAACCATCCAGTTCGGAAAATCTCAGATCAATCATTCATTATCCAAAAAAGTACCATTAAATTGGGTCATGGCGATCTCGATTCCCGAATTCAGATAAGTTTCTATGGCATCCGCAGCTTGATTGAGAACGATCTTCAATTTTCGTTTGTCGGAAGAATGAAAACCTGTCAACACGAAATCAACCACATCCTCATCTTCATGGTTGGGTCTCCCAATGCCTATGCGCAAACGTGGAAATTCATTGGTGGATACTTTTTCAATGATCGATTCCATCCCATGATGCCCCCCTGCACTCCCGGATGCGCGCAGCCGAATGCGACCAAAAGCCAGGTCCAAATCATCATAGATGACAAGTAAATTCTCAGGAAGAACTCCATAAAGCCGGCTTAATGGTCCAACTGAAAGACCGGAATTATTCATGAATGTTTGCGGCTTGGCAAGCACAACCGGTTTTCCCATAAAACTGCCTTCACCGGTCAATGCATTCTTGCGATTTCTTTTGAGTTTGATCTCCCAACGCTCCGCCAATACATCAATAACTTTGAAACCAATATTATGGCGGTTATCTTCATGCTGGTCGCCTGGATTTCCCAATCCAATGATTAAATGTTTCTCACTCGTCATTTTTTCCTCAATAAATAAGCAACTTATTAGTTTAATACAGAATTAGATAATTTCCAAATTCCTACCAATTTGTATTCTTTGCGCATCCTTTTCACGGTATAGTTGTTTTCC
>CAYLUJ010000092.1:0-8070 GCA_964386805.1 uncultured Pelolinea sp.
ATAAAACTGCACCCTTTCTGTTGGTTTTGTGTCCAACTTTTGGGGTGCAGTTCAAAATTCCTCGGCTTTTTTCTAATATTGAATGGATGAATAATGATACAGGATTTTATTTCCCTGTAATCCGATCGTATCCGCAATACTGAAAATGCTACCATCCGCAGTTGTGATCTTCCAATTTATCTTTTTTGTAATTTCGGTACCTGAAAAAGAATCCAAAGAAAAGGTGGCATTCGAAAGAAGGGTAGTGAGCAACACTGAAAACCAACCATTTAATGCGTTCTTACCCTGAATAGTCTGTTTTGAGGTAACGAAAACTGCATTATCATCATAAAGGCTAAGAATAAGAGGGATATTCTTATTATTCAAGTACTCAATAAATAGTTCAGGGATTGTTTGAACAACCGTGGTAGAACCCGGCCACGAATAATCTGCAATGGCTTGCCAGATCTCAGGGAGTTTCAATCGGCAGTAATCCCAGCTCCAAAAACTAGCTGCTGGCATACCCAATGAGACTGCGGTATCTAAAAATGTTTTAATATCAGCAACAGTTGGAATCCAACCACCGGCGGCATAAGCTGCCCCGGTAGGGATGATTGGTCTAAAGGGTTCGATTAATTGAAATTCCTCTAAACTACGATTAAGCTGTTCCCCGGGGTTATGTGCTTGTTCCCAGTATACCTGCGGCATATTGTAATCACACTTGGAAAGAAAATCTTTCCAGGGGAGGGAGAGATGGTAATTGGGATAGCGATAAGAACTGAAAGCCATCGGATAATCGGGTAAAACTGCACGCAATTCATTCATAAAAATACGACAAGGAGTATATTTATCTTTGTATTCCCCTTCTGCATCAATGATATAACCATCCAGAGGCAAGCGACTAATCTGGCGAATGGCTGCTTTGGCTTCTTCCTTTGGTAGATCCCCAAATACGTAATGCCAGCCCCAAACCCTGATCCCTTTTGCTAACAAAGCTTCGCAAACTGGAGCGACGAGATCTTTTTTGGTTACTGAATCATAATTATAATCGTAGATCCCATTGGCAATTTTAATAAAAACATGCTGCAAACCGGCTTGCTGAGCAGCAAGAGCAATCGCATCAGGATCACCCCCTTTGCAGCTTGGAATCTTCCAAATATAGTAGCCTTTTCCGTTGATTAAAGCCATTGTGTATCCTTCAAATTCTATTCTATGAATACAGTTGCAAGTTACGTACCTGAATGAATTTTAACTTTGATCAATGACCATACCCATGCGAACAATTCTCGGAAATACCACCATACACGAGATGTGAATTTAAATTTCCGAGTATCGGCAGCAATTCCAATCACATCCATCCCTAAAGTTTGTGCAAGCGCAATGGCTCGATGAAGGTGGAATCTCTGAGTAATAAGAACTGCCTGATGAATATTGAATGTAGATATTGCTCTTTTTAATGTGTCGAATGTGGAGATTCCACCTTCATCCATCAATAGCATTTCTGCTGGAGCACCATGCTGAATGAGATAGCTCTGCATAATAGCGCTTTCACTGGTATCCCTGGCTTTCCCTCCACTCAGTAGAATCTGGTCAAAATGATCCTGCTGTGCAAGCTGGATGGTTTTATCCAAACGATCCAACAGTACTTGGGTGGGGGAAAGTACTCTATTAATTCCAGCTCCAAATACAATAGCAGTTCTATAAGAAGGTTTCTCTTTTTGTTTTAAGATAAATGGCTCTGTGCGGTGAACCAAACGAACATGAATCATTATTAACAAGAGAATTAGAAATATAGGTAAAAAAAGGATGATGATAAGCACGTTGCAAGACATTTTTATAAACGGCGAGTCCATTCTGGATTTGCATATTTTTCTTCCAGAATTTGTTTTGCCCTACGTCTTTCCAATTCGCTGAGGTGACCGGTTCTAATTTCTACAGCAAGAGCATTCCCAAAGCCATTGATAAGAGCATGCGCCAATTTTTTCCAGGTGATCTTTTGACCAGCTTGTTCTTCCAATGTTGTAGCGTGATTTAGCAATAGAGTTCGCGATACTGCTCGTTCCTTTTCGTTGGAGTATTGAAGGACCTCTGTAATTCTAGTGATATCTCCGAATAAGGGAATGGCTCCATGTTGAAGGACGCCATTCTTTTTACGTGCCTGTGCGCTGCCGATGATCTTCTTTTCGTTCAAGGTGATTTCATAATCTGAAGGAATTTCAAAACAAATGGGTTTGGTCGTGTTCCTTTCAGAAGGTGCTTTATGTGGTTCAGAGTTAGCTGTCAATCCAATATTTTGAAGCGCTGCCATGAGACCTTTCGAAAGGTGCTGATAGCTTTCTAATACCGAACCCTGTACATGAGGATCATCCTGGGAAGCGCAAATGCTATAGGTTAGTTCATCTGCGTGAAGGATAGCTTTTCCACCAGTCGGTCTGCGAACCACATTCCAACCTCTCTTACTGAGACGATTCTCATCAATATCGGCGATGGATTGTGCATACCCTAACGATAAGCAGAAGGGATTCCAGGAATACAAACGCAATGTGGTGGGTTGCAGGCAATTAGCTGTTGATTCCAAAATTGCTTCATCAACTGCCATATTCCAGGCTCCCTCGGCGGGAGCATTTACGATCAAACGCCAAAAACGATTCTGCATAGACTTATCCTAGTGATTATAATCAGGATAGAATTTTACATTAAAAGTGGTAAACCTATGGAAACAGAAAAGATAATTGAAATTAATATTCCGCGGGATACTGTTGAAATTTATTTACCTGACGGTCGAACCTACCGGGGGAAACGAGATTTACCCATCATCGAGTTCATGAAAGCATTACCCGAATGGAAAAATCCACCGATCGTAGGTGCTGTTGTGGATGGGGAGCTGCGAGAATTAACATTTCCAATCAAGAAAGATTCTAATGTAAAACCTGTCACCATGTCTGATTCGGATGGCTCTAAAATTTACAGGCGCTCACTAGTCTTTTTATTGCAAGCTTCCTTTGAAGATGTTTTCCCTAAATTGGAACTAACTGTGGATTATTCTGTCCCGAGTGGGGGATATTTTTGTACAGTAAAAAATCACTCACCTCTAAAACAGAATGCGGTACAAAAAATTGAAAATCGTATGCGGGAGATCGTAAAAAAAGATCTCCCAATAAAAAGAGAAGTAGTCACTCTGGACGAAGCAAAAGAATATTTTAAAAGAAAGAAGTACGAAGATAAACTACAGCTATTGAAATATAGAAGAAAACCCGATCTTGTTCTATATCAACTGGAAGATAATCGAGATTACCACCATGGTTATATGGTTCCTTCCACAGGATTCTTGACTGTTTTTGCTCTGGTACCTGTGGAAGAAGGCTTTATCTTGCAGTACCCTCGCAGAAAAACACCTACTCGCTTACTGCCAATGCCAAAATATGCTAAGTTAAGAGGGATTTTCCAGCAATATGGGAACTGGCTCTCGAGTCTTGGAATTGACAGCGTTGGTTCGTTGAATGATGCAATATTGAACAATGGAATCCATGAAGTGATCCTTGTTTCAGAAGCATTGCATGAACAAAAAATTTCCGAAATAGCCACGCAAATTGCAAACAGCAAACCTGAAAAAAAACTAATATTGATTGCAGGTCCATCGTCATCAGGAAAAACCACTTTTTCGAAACGTCTTGCCATTCAATTATTAACTCACGGCATTAAGCCCTTTGCTCTCGAAATGGATAATTACTTCGTGGATCGTGAAAAAACACCATTGGATGAAGAGGGGAAGCCCAATTTCGAAGTATTTGAAGCAGTCGATCGAATACTGTTGGAAAGGGATTTGCTGCACTTGATGGATGGCAACGAAGTTCAATTACCAAAATTCAATTTCCACGAAGGAAAAAGTGGACCCGGGGAAGTGGTGAAGATTTTGAAAGATCAAGTCATCATCATGGAAGGTATTCACGGTTTGAATACTGCTTTATTGACTGAATTTCCACCCAGAAAGATATTTCGCATCTATATTTCCTGTTTAACCCAGCTTAACCTGGATCGGTTTAATCGTATTTCAACTACCGATACGCGCATGCTGCGGAGAGTGGTACGTGATTCATGGGCGCGGGGGTTCACCGCACAACGCACCATTTCATTATGGGAATCAGTACGGAGAGGAGAACGCGAATATATTTTCCCTTACCAAGAGAACGCAAATGCTATTTTTAATTCAGCACTGGTATATGAATTGGCTGCTTTAAAGCCTTTTGCAGAACCGTTGCTACGTCAAATCCCCTTTGGAACTGATGAATACCGCGAAGCAAAACGTTTGCTTGCATTCTTGAATTGGTTCATTCCGATCGAACAGGATCTTATCCCCGATAATTCTATCTTGCGCGAATTTGTTGGGAAATCGATCTTGGCCGATTTTAAAATCTGGAATCACAATTAAACTTTACTATCTTTGGCAATGAACTGCTTAATGGCGTTTGCTAGGCGACCAATTCCTTCATTGATCTTATCTGTGTTTGCATAAGAAAAATTCAGCCGCATGGTATTGGGATGGCTTCCATCAGGGAAAAAAGAACTACCCGGCACGAAAGCGACTTTAAATTTCAATGCTTCAGTTAATAGCTCGCGGGAATCTATAAATTCTGGAAGGGTTATCCAGAGGAACAACCCTCCCTGGGGATGAGTCCATTTAACGCCTTCAGGCATGTGTTCTTCCAGAGTTTCCAGCATCACATCGCGTCGTTCTTTATAGATCTTGCGGATATATTTTACGTGTTCATTGATGAATCCATCTTTTCCAACTTCATACGCAATCATTTGATTAAAGGTAGCAGTATGTAGGTCGGTTCCTTGTTTTGCCATGATCAGCTTTTGAATCACTTCTGGCGGAGCAATAACCCATGCCAGCCGGATACCGGGTGAAAGAGTTTTTGAGAAAGTGCTTGTGTAAATAACATTTCCTGAATAGCAAGTACCCTGAGCTCTGGTCTGGCTATCCAGTACTTCTATCGCGGGTAAATTTTCACCTTCAAAGCGAAGCTGTCCATAGGGATCATCTTCAATAATAGGTACGCCATATTTTTCAGAGAGTTCAATTAACTGCAAACGGCGCTCAAAAGAAAGAGTGACGCCGGTGGGATTTTGAAAGTTGGGTAAAACATAAATAAACTTGGGACTGCTGCGTAAACTGTTTTCCAATTCAGAAGTGATCATTCCTTCATCATCTGTTGGGACTGGAATGTATTCTGCACCATATGTGTTTAATGCCTGCAGTGCACCAACATAGGTGGGGTTCTCGACAACCACATGATCGCCTGGATTGATAAAAATTTTTCCCAATAAATCCAATGCTTGCTGAGAACCTGATGTGATAAGAATATTTTCAGGGGTAACCTCTATGCCGTAACGTTTGGATTGCTTGGCGATCATATCGCGTAAAGGTAAATAGCCATCCGTAGAACCATACTGCAAGGCCTGACTACTTTGTTTCTCTAATACTCGATTACAGGCTGCAGTAAACTCCTTGATAGGGAATGCTTCGGGAGCTGGCATTCCACCCGCAAAAGAAATCACTTCCGGGTCTTCAGTGAATTTCAAGAGTTCGCGAATGGCTGAACCTTTCATTCGCTGGGTTCTTTGTGCAAAACGGCTATCCCAGAATGTTGCCATGGAATATTCCTCCTGATTGTTAGTTTCTGTTTATTTCATAAAACGACTAATCACTGTTGCAGAAGCCGGTAAAGAAATCCGGCTGCCATTTTTTAATGAAGTGAAATGTACATCATCCAATGCTTCTTTATTCTGATAGATCAGGACCTTGGTACCTTCTTGAGCATATTTTTTTTCAATGAATGCTTGACCAGTAAGGTATTCCTCTTTATCGATGGCGCAACTGGTCACTGTGCCAATTACTTTCCCTCGTTCGTCGAGGATAGGGTCACCATGATGCGCCATTTTCACATGCTGTTGATCGAAGCGGAAGCGAACAACGACTCCCTTGCGCTCTTTTTCTGATTGCAGATAAGCATCCCTGCCGATGAACCAGGGTTTGTGGGTTTTAACAAAGAGCGAAAAACCAGCTTCGTTTACACCCAGATTGAGATCTCCACCCATTTCATGACCGTATAAGGGTAATCCCGCTTCTGTGCGTAGAGAATCTCTAGCACCCAGCCCGCATGGGATCAACCCCAAATCTTTTCCCTTTTCGAGGAGGGAGTTCCATAGAGAGGGACCTTTTTCAGGATGAATGAAAAGCTCGAAAGCCATCTTTTCACCTGTATAGCCGGTACGGGAAACGATAATGCTTGTTCCGTCCAGCATCGCTTCACATAGCTGGGTACGTTTGAGACTATTGATTTTTTGAATGGTGGCTTTGTCCCAACCCAATTTACAGAGGATCTGGCGCGATTTGGGTCCCTGTAGGGCAATATCCACGCGCATACCTTTCCCCTCGGCTGGATCCTTGAGATTATGCAGGATGACATTACGTCCATATACAACGGTCCAGGGTTTTTGCCGATTAACCAGGATGGCACCATTTTTTACAGCCTGGAACCAAGCCCAATCTTTTTCTTCATTGGAAGCATTCACGACTACCAGATACTTATCTTGCGCGTAGTGATAGACAATCGTATCATCAATGACATGCGCATCCGCATCCAGGAAATGGGTGTAGCATGATTCTCCAATTTCGAGGGCGGCGATTTCATTGGCGCATACACTATCTAAAAAAGCGGGAGCATCGATACCTTCCGCGAGAAATACACCCATATGTGATACATCAAAAAGACCTGCATTCATACGAACAGCAGCATGTTCTTCAAGAACGGAAGAATACCAAACGGGCATCTCCCAACCGGCAAACGGAACCATCTTGGCGCCTGCTTTAATATGTTCTTGATAGAGGCAGGTTCGCTTGAGAGGAACATCTTGCTTTTCTACCCATTGAAATTCGGGTAGTGCTTTTCCATCTGATTTGCTAAGCGTATCCCCAATGAAATATGGTTTTTGATGAGAGTTTGAAGGTGAGATTGATTTAGCTTTTTCCGGTGACTTCGTTTCACTTACGAGAATCGGACCCGGGAGCTTCTTTATCAGGTCTTTATCGAAATGCACGAATCCATCGGATAATGCACGTAGCCAATTCGCTGCTTTTCCGGCATTGGCTGTGGAAACAGTGAGCGAGTAGCCTTTCTCAGTGCCAAGATAAGCCAGCATTCCTTCTACTGATTTTTCTTCAATGAAGAATTGCACAGGCATGGATTCGTTTTCATGTAGAATCTCGCTATCCTCAACGATGGCGTAGTTTAAGAACTGCCTAACCTGTTTCCCTTTTATGGAGAAAGTAAGGTCAGTGCCTTTTGAAGATTGATAATCGTTGTCATAATAGAAAAAAGGATAGGCATGCTTTTCAACCACAAGGTCAGTTCCTGCGCGTTCTGCAATCTCGCGGATACGGATCTTGGCTTCTTCGAGCGCGGAGAATTTCACCTTTGCCCGTAAATTTTCACCTTTTCCTCCGGCAATGAAATAAGGTTCTGTTGCGGAGAAAAGATCGGCAATGACATCCGCAATTTCCTGCATGTCGGCTTCTACCAATCCACGTTGGGTGACCCAGGGAGTGCCCATGCGCACCCCGCCGGCTTTCAATGCAGAGGTGTCGCCTGGGATGGTATTGCGATTGGCAACGATCCCTGCCAGGTCAAGAATGCGTGCGGCGATATCGCCTGATAAAACCGCTCCGTCTTCCCCCTTGATCGTTTTGCAATCAATATTAAGGAGATGAGAATCGGTTCCATGGAAAGCCAGGCGCAATCCTCTTTTCGTAAGCTGATCTCCCAATGCTCTACAATTTAAAAGAATCTGTTTCTGCAGGTTTACAAATTTTTCAGATCTCGCGATCTTGAATGTGGTTGCCATGGCAGCAAAAACTTGCACATGCGGACCACCCTGTTCCCCGGGGAAGACTGCTTTGTCGATCTTCTTTGCGACGGAAGCGTCTTTGGTAAGAATACATGCCCCACGTGGACCACATAATGTCTTATGAGTGGTAAAGGTGATCACATCTGCACTCATCTCTGCAGGCGGTACTTGTGAAGCGGT
>CAYLUJ010000092.1:8080-9843 GCA_964386805.1 uncultured Pelolinea sp.
GAACCACTCTGGCGGCAATCAATCCGGCTATGTGAGAAATATCAGCGAACATATAGGCGCCGACTGCATCGGCAATTTTCCGAAATTCTTGCCAATCAGGAATCCATGGATAAGAGGAATAACCACAAATGATGATCTTGGGTTGGAGCTGTACTGCCAGATCATGAATTTGCGCATAGTTGAGTTTTTCAGTCCCGGGATCAACAGAATAATGGACAGCATTGTAGAGTTTGCCTGAACGGTTTATCGGAGATCCATGGGAGAGATGCCCACCGTGGAATAGATCCATACCCATGATGGTTGTTCCGGGGGTGATGAGGGCTTGGTAGACGGCATTATTGGCAGGTGCACCGGAGAGAGGTTGAATATTGACAAATAGTTCTTCCGGCTTCATGGAAGTAGGGCAGAATAGTTCTGCGCAGCGTCTTTTTGCGAGAGATTCAAGGATATCAGCAAATTCGACACCCTTATAATAACGTGGATCCGAGTATCTGCGATACAGTGCAAGCTGCTGCTCATAATCCAGAATTTCTTCTTCATTCTGAGTATTCATGTGTTCAGGAGGGTAGCCTTCGGCATACAGGTTCTGCAATACCGAAGAGAGACTGGAACGTACGCTCCAGGGAGCAGTGCTCTCACTTGGGATGAAGATCAATTTTCTGACCTGCCGTTCTTCTTCCAATTTAATGAGATTTTGAACTTCGGGATCAATGGAGCCCAATTCTTCACGAAAAAGAAAGTCATTATTTTTCTGTTTCATTATAAAAATCCTTCCCGATTATTGTGGTGTATAAAAAAACACTTGTCCTTATAGAAAGAGACAAGCGTTTTTTAATCTCTTTATCAGGTTTCAATGCACAACATAAGCAATACCATAACTACTATCATTTTAAAGTCTCTCAGAAAGAAGGTCAAGTAAGGATTATTAAAGAATACCTGTAATCCCTCTTAAATTATTTCATCATCTTTTTAATCCAATCCAGCGTGAATTCAAAAACTTCTTCTTTGCCTGGTTCATTGTGCAGTTCATGGTAAAACCCATCCCATACTTTATAAGTTGCTTTGGGATTCGATTTCATGAATAAATCAATTTCCTTCTTGCTCACGATCCTGTCATCGGTACCGACCATTGTCAACAATGGTAAATTGAATTCGGATGCATGCTCCTGAATGAATACTTTTGTATCCGCTAAAAAGACACCTAAGCGAGTGGAGGCTTTCCCAAATATGTACGGATCGGCATTATATGCATCCACGATCTTTGTATCACGTGATAAACCGCTACGATCAAGCCCGCTATCCATGGCAAATTTCGGTGCGATCTTATTCATCACTCTTGCCAACTTGATGGTGGATTCACTTAATGGAGTTGCAGTATCGATCAATGGTGCGGTTGTGATAACACCGGTGAAAGTAGGTTTAAATTTGAGAATATAGGCAAGAACAATCATTCCTCCCATACTATGCCCGTATAAAAAGACTGGTTTATCAGATAAGGAATCCTTCACATTTTTCAAGAAATCATTTAAATCATCCCCAAATGTGGTTTGAGTTGGAATATGACCACGCGGACCAGCGGATCTACCATGACCACGCAGATCAAAGGTGAGCACTTGAATATTATGTTGGCAGTAAAATTCGGCCATGTGCTCATAACGGCTGCTGTGTTCACCGAAACCGTGGATAAGAATAATGGATGCTTTTGTTCCTTTGTCGGGCATCCATTTTTGAGCGAACATTTTTGAGTTATCTGCTGTTCTCCA
>CAYLUJ010000093.1:0-9809 GCA_964386805.1 uncultured Pelolinea sp.
CGTTGAATTACCGGACAAAGACGAAATGGTACCAGAGTTGGCATCCGAGATGGAAACATTGTTTGATCAAAAAGGGATCTATCGCATCTATATTTTGCACCATCCATACAATGACACATATTTCATGGGGATCAAAGATAAAGCGGCTGGTTTTCTACTTCTACAAGCGATTGCTGATGAAGAGGGGAATCGTCCAATAGTTGATCCAGAAAATGAAACTTTGATTGCCAAAGTCAAGAAGGAAACAGATATACCGGTAATTTTGGGTTATGGTATTAAGAATGCCGAGCGGGTAAAGGAAGCAGTTGCGCTCGGCGCGGATGGTGTTCTTGTAGGAACTTCCATGGTGGAATATATCAACCATGGAGATTATACGTTGTTCTCACAATTCATCCGAGGTTTGAAAGAAGCCACCCGAAATAGTAAGAATTAGTTGGTTTTTTGTTAAAATTATTAAACAAGGACAGTCTGGCAAAAGCCAGGCTGTTCTTGTTTATTGAAATACTCATTCATCAAGCTAAATCTGAAAACACAGGTTCTCGTTCTCTTGAAATTATTTAAGGATAATCTATCCAAGCAGGTTTTTTGAAGATATTACTTAATCAAAGAATGCGTAGACAAGAAAGCGATTTATGAGTATACAAAATATGGATAATTATCATAAAGAGAATATTATCCTTGTATTCAACTTTCTTGAGGCAACTAGAAAAAAGTAGACTGGAATTAACTGACACAGTGGAGATTTGTGTGTACTGCGGAGATACAATAGATACTATAAGTATCTCCTAGATTTTCAAAAACTGATTCTTACTCAGAAGGAAGACCTTAGGACTCTCCACAGGAGAATCCTAAGCCCAGTGCGTCATTTTTTAATGCGGGGAATTCCTCCTTACCAACTAAGTAGAAGATAAACCTGTTCATATACCTGGATTGGCATTCTGCAACTAATCGAACGATGAAGATGAATGAGGTGAGGTATCTCAATTGCGCTCGAGATGAGACCCCACCCCACAGGCAGGGGTAGGAGTGAGGATATGGTCATTTCCAATCCTTGCGCAGATCAACCGCAGTGGTTTGATCGGGATAGAGTTTCGGCTCGCTACAGATGCGATATCCATTGTGCTGCCAGAAGCGGATCGCAAACGGATTGTTCACCTGAACCCCGGATAGGATAGTTCTCACAGCATGATCTTTCCTAATCTCTTTTTCGACCGCATCCACCACGGCGGTACCCACACCCTGTTCACGAAAAGGAGCCGCGATCATGAGCAGGTTCAAAAACGCCAATGAAGGATCACCCTGATAATGATGCGGAACAAAATCAATGATCCCGATCATCTCTCCTCCCTCCTGGTAAATACCGCAGAAATGACAACCTTCCCTTCTGGATATCTCCAGGTCGCTCAATACCATTTCCATTGACGCTTTCGAAACAGGACCCAGAGAGAGAAAATCTTCACACTGTTCATACACTGCAAGAACATCATCGAGCTCGTTCTCAGTGATAGGATATATTTCAAGCTCGTGGTCAGGGATCACTATGTGGATCATATTTTCTTCTTACAAGGTAATTCAAACACATCAGGTTCTTTTCACCAGATCTGCCAAACTGCCACGCGAACCAGTCAACCCAAACTGGCGATGGCTGTCTCCAATGCAAGGAGCATCATATCGTTAAAGGCATTTTGCCGCGCCTGTGCTGAAAGGTTTTGCCCCTTTTTAAAATGACTATCCGAAACCGTCAACAAGCAAGCTACTTCTTTGTTTAATGCTTGTGCATTCGCAAAAAGCGCGAAAGATTCCATTTCAGAAACGATGATCTCATTTTCTCGATAAACCTCTTCCCAATTCGTTTCCACAGTGGTGTAGAAAACGTTATCAGATACAACGTTGCCCTCATGCACCTCAATATTCTTCTGGGCGGCGATTTTCTTGATGATATCTGAAATCCTCCGGCTGCCTTTGATGAGTCTCTCTTCGATCCCATGGGCATCTTTGGCGAAGGTTTCATTTGAAAATACACGATCGGTTAAGATGATATCCATAACATTTAAATCCGGGGTTAATGCACCGCAGGATCCGATGCGGATGATGGTATTGACATCATAGAACTTATACAGTTCAAAAGAATAAATACCAATGCTGCCAAACCCCATGCCAGAACCCATGACGCTGATGCGCTTTCCTTTATATATTCCTGTGAATCCGAGCATGCCACGAACCTGGTTGAATTGCTTCACATCTTTCAGATAATCTTCCGCGATCTTCCTGGCGCGCAGAGGATCACCAGGCATGAGGACTACTTTAGCGATCTCTTCTTTGGAAGTTGCTTCGATATGGGGTGTGGGGATATTGGACATATTTGATCCTTTTTAAGATTGTGTATTTTATCGTTATTTTAATCGGTTTAATGTTGCGATAAGAAGCTCTCAATATCCTTAGTAAATTTCAAGGTCCCGCTCTCTAATTGTTTGGTTAAAGCATCCAGATCACTAAAATCTGGATGGTCAACCAAAGTGTGTTCCAAAATGGAATCAACACCTTTCGTGGTCGACACAAGGCAGTATTTCTTCCAATTGCTTTCTTTGAATAATTGCCAGTATTGCGTTTGCACCTGTTTATTGTAGCCAGATAACCAAACCTCAAAGCGAAATGCTTCATGATTGAAAACAATTGCAATCTTCAAATTTCGTTCTTTCAAAGATCTCGGAATGAAGGCAAAATAGGTCATATCCATGTATCCATAATAGATATTCCCAGATACGAAACAATCAGGGTATTTGTCTTTGAAATGTGTTCGCAAATTCATGATGTATTCCATCAAGCCTTTATATGCCTTTTGGATCGCTCCCCGCTGTAGTTGTTTTTTATATTCATCCATATATGCTGGAAATGATTCCATATTTACTCCCTCCATTTGTTTTTATGATAGCAATAAAGTATGCAATCCAATTCGGATTTAACATCACTACGTTTTATTTGATGACTATCTTTGCAGGATCTTCGTTATATAATCGATCGCCCAATCACGCGATGCTTCTGGTAAAACAGATTGTTGAGCCAATAATTTAATGAACTGATCATCGAATTGGCGAATTTGGTTTAACACAGTAGGAGCATGGCGACAAAATACTGTACGACTATGGCTTTCACCAACTTTAGGGTTAAATGATTCGGCGCTGAACCAGTCGCCAATGAATGTTAGATTCGCTTGATGGGCTTTTTCTGAAATAACCACTCGAACATCCCTGACCTTATCCCTGCCTTTAAGAAATTCCAATAGAATCTGCAAGCGAACCATGGTCGCTTCAATGCCATGTCTTTCTAAACAAAAATCAGGATCGATCAGAAGATCACACCCACTTTTCTCTGCATGTGTTTGTAAGGTCTGCCGCTCGGTACGCTGCAGATTATGGTAATACTGACCATATTCCACACTGCCATCTCTCTGTTTCCAGATCTCATCTTGCAAATCAGCATCTGGGATGGAAAAAGAAGATAGGGCAGCCCTCTGGCGTACTCTTCCAAAGAAATGAAGATTGCTCACCCAAGCGGCATACTCTCCGAGCAATCTGGTACGTTCTTCTGCCCAGGCAGTCACCCATAAATTGGTAATTTCTGCCATCGGATTGTGCATTACCAGATTTTCAATATCGCAAGCAGTTACCTTCTGCGGAAAATCAGAAAAATCTTCGCATACCATAACCGCATTTAGTTGTGCCGTCATCTCACCAGGAACGCTCCCAACTGCTACAGGTAAAATAGGGATATTCATTGCTAAAGCATATCCCGTTTCTTGGTGCACCCATGGTCGGAGGCTCGAATTTTCGGTAAGAAGAGGTAAAAAGACATGGGCATGAGTGATCATTTTTTTAATCTCATCAGTGAACGGTTTCCCGACCATAATATTCTTATCACAAAGAGGAACGTATCCAATACCTTCAAGAACTTTTACTGCATTCTCCAAGAGGTTCTTATCTTCATGAGAATAAGCTATAAAAATACGATATGGGTATGATCTTTTTTCCACGTCTTGTATTTTATCCACTCTTCTTCTAATCATACCATTCTGTAAAATCAAATTTCTGCATCATCAGTTCAGGGTGAAGAATAGTTTCTCGATGCGTTGCGATAACTTTCAAAACGGTATCTACAAATCACTACTGCACAAATAATAAGTACAAATCTCCGAAGAGTGATGATTCTGATAAGTCAATCCAGTGATTTCTCTCGAGTAGCTTAGAGGTCAGCACCACATTTCGGACAAATGCAATGCCCGGGTTTGCCCTGATGCATACCTTCGATTGAAGCGCAGTCGTAACATACTGGAATTCCACAAGAAACACATCCTCTTCGATAATGTTTTGGGGTTTTTCCATTCATAAATGCTTCAGGGTTATATACAAAAGCTTGAAACGGATTGTGGCAATAAAAACATGTGCGCTGGTCTACTTCATTTTTCGAGGATTGATCTTTATTAATCTCCATACTCCCTCCTTACAATTTCACCACATCATAACATGCGGAAATTTCCATTTCAAGAGATAGAGTAGCTTGGATCACAATTCAATTCTACAAAGAGGCACTGAAAGCTTTCCATTCCACCATCATAAAATCATCCGATACAATAATTGAGCCACTGGTTGTAAAATTTACTTAATATTGGTCCATCAGCAAGGAGGCAGGCATGCCACAATACGAATACAAAGTGATCAAGATCCCGCACAACCAGCAGACCTATTACTGCAGTTTCATGGCTTGTTTTGGCTGGCAAGTGCAGAATATTCAGGAAAGCGTGGATCGAGTGGTCAACCGTTCGCTGGGTTTCTCAAACAGCACCAACTATGGCAGTCTCAACGCCAATACGTATTTCCATCCCTACACCAACAGCGCCTCTACCTACGGGTATTCCCGCAATCATGGCTGGGGTTCTCAAATGAATATGGAAGTTACGGATGTGGAAACCAGCCTGACCGTCACCTTCTTCCGCGATGTAGATATCCCATACCGTGGTGAATTGGATGCCATCGAGAAGCGTTTTTTTGCTGCTACTCCCGCATATCTGCAACGCTGCAAACAAAAAGATAGGAGCAAAGAAAATCAATGGCCAGAACGCATCGCAGTGCAAACCTGCGCTGATCAGGGAAAAGCCGTGCTGGCGCGTGGAAAACAGCAAGCGCAAAACCAAATTGCAGCACAACAAAAGACACAAACCCAAACCAATACAAACACCACCGCTCAAGAACAGCCGCCTGTACCCATTCCCTCTGAACCACCCAGCGCGATCATCCGCGAAGTGGAAGTGACACATAATGTGTTCCAATCCAACCAGCCAGGTTTGCAGATTCGCCTGAACTTCAACATTAAGAATCGCAAGGGCATCCAATGCCGGGCGGTGGCATATTTCTTCGACGAAACCCATCACCCGCTGCAAGATATCAATCAGCGTTTTCAAACCGCAGATGGCAAGGTATCAGTAGGTTCGACCTTCCGCCCCGGTTTCGAGGATTGTTATTACAACAACTACATCCTGTTCTTGCCCTACAGTGAATTGGATCAGAAAGACGGAGAGTACCGCCTGGGTTTCAACGCCAAGGTCTATGATGAGATCACCAAAACTTTTCTGGCATCTTCTCCCGATATCTTTTTCCATTACACCCAAAATGGGCAGAACATGCGCGGGGAAAACCTCGCCGCCCCCGTTGCTCGAACCACTACCGCTGAGCGACCCAAAGCACCCGCACGGACCTCGCAAAAGCCGGCTCCATCAGCCAAACCGATGGTCATTCCGGAACGCCCCAGTTTCGAGGAATACTCCGCCACCTTCTGCAAGAACCGCGGCTGGGATGTTCTGACCGAAGACCACAAGGTCTTTCTGCAAGGATTGGAGATCTGGTACAAAGATTTTCGTTCTGAAAAACCACTGGCTTTTTATAAAAAGGCGTTAGCTTTAAATCCCAAAGAACCCACATACTGGCAATGGGTAAGCAGCGAATACAGTGACAAGTTGAAATTCGATGAAGCGATCGCTCTTTTGCAGAAGGGGTTGAAAGAGATCCCCAACAATCCGATGCTGCTTACCTCGCTCGGTTACACCTATGTTCGAAAAATGGATCTGGATTCAGCGCAGAAGACCGCCGATATCCTTTCAACACTGGAAGAAAGGTCGGTAAAATACAGCTACCACTGGCTGCTGGGCATGATCGCCGAGACACGTAAAGATTTCAAAACCGCCATTCAGTGCTATGACCAGGCGGACAAATTAAGCGATCCTGGCAGCGCCATGTTTCTGGGTATCAATCAAAAACGCTGCCGTGAATTGATGAAACAGGAGAAATAATCTGGTCGGTGACCGAAGTCTGGCACCGGTTTCAATACCCTAGCACCTGTACAAGAAGTAAATGGTCTTCTTAATCGGCGTCTATCGAGAAATCCATCAATGCACAAACTACACACTCGATTCATCATTTCCGATAAAGAAGCAGGGGGCAGAAGATCACCAGGGAGTGCAAATTTGCCTTACCCGCTCATCAGCCGGAGATAGTCGGGTAAAATATCAGAAGTGATGTAACGAGAAGCTTCTTCGGTTGAAATAGGTTTGCTGTTTTCCAACCACCACACTGCGATCCCAGTAAAACCCGAACAAAAGAAACGCAAATTCATCTCAAGACGTGGGTTGGACGGGTAATCTATTTTCTGTATGGTCATTGGCTCAAAGATCAGTTCAGATAATAATTCTTGAAATAATTCTCGAAAGAGCGGATCACCGAATTTTCCGAGCATGGCTCTATAAAACTTCTCGTATTGCTCCAGGTGCTTAAAGACGCTTTGCACAAACGGTATCAGGGAAGCCGAACTGTTTTTCAATGGAGCAGTTTTGTTAGTGTAAATTTCCGTACGCATTTGTTCAAATAACATGTGGGCGCAATCATTGAGAAGTTCATGCAATCCTGAATAATGCAGGTAAAAAGTAGTGCGATTGAGCCCCGCTTCGTTCGTGACATCCTTGATGCATAAACTGTCATAAGCATTTTCAGCCGCAAGCTTGATCAGCGCATCCCTTAATGAATTACGAGTTCGGATGGAGCGTGGGTCAGATTCAGATACACTCATTTTTGGCATTTCCTTGATAGACAAATCCAGTGTTGATGTTGAGAAAATCAACTTCATTTTTATTATAATCCAGATAATCGACACTATGTTGAATATCTTTTACATGGGAGAAATTCAAAATGAAGACCATCCTTGACTACATTTTTCTCGAACCCTTCCCCGGCGATTGGTTGATCCAGGACATCTTCGCAATACTCTTAACCCTTTTGGTGCTGGTGTTCATCATTCGTCGTGAAAAGCATCCGGCAATTGTGATTTTAGAGATGGCTGCGTTCGTATTCCTATACGCGTCCATATACGAAAACGCTGCAATTGTCATGGGCTTATATTCTTATGGTCGTTCACTGGTGATGATCGGATTTGTGCCAGCCTCTGTACCGTTAATCGAAGCCTGTGTAGTGATCACGGGAATCTGGTTTCTAGAAAAAACGTTGGTACCCAAATGGGCATGGGCACCGATCATCGGGTTGTTCGGAATGATGCAAGATTTCTCGCTTGATCCACTGGCAATACGGCAGATCCACACCGTTGGTGAAGTGACCTCCGGACGCTGGAACTGGTTGATCAATCCCGCGACCGATGCCAACATTCTGCGCATACCGGTTTTCAACTTTCCGGGTTGGATGTTAATTATGTTATACGGAACGACTTGTTTGTTGGTCGGACGATGGTGGTATAAAAAATCTGGCTACCGCCCGCTGGTCGGCTATATCTATCCATTGATTACCATGGTAGTATCGCTGCTATTAATGATCAGCCCGCTCTCAAACTTTCTGCTCTGGATGGGACCTTTCTTCCAGAAAGGGCAAACCATCGAGTGGGTAATGCTTGCGTTTCACCTTATGATTCCCTGTGCACTTCTGATTTTCTTATGGCGAGGAAAAATGACCAGCCGTTTCACCGTGAATGATCTCCCCATATTCATTGTTCCCACCATGCTGCATCTTTCAGATATTCTATTCACCGTGCTCGGGGGATATACAGAGATTTTGTGGATCGTACTGCTCGCCAGTGCGTTACAGACTGCATTCTTGCTGTTTGCATGGCTCAACAATCGTCAGACACCAACATCGGAAAATCACTAGATTGATCTAGCCAGAACTGAAGAATTTCACCTCCCCAGAGATGACAGAGGTTAGTGCAAGGGTCGCTACCAGCAAAGTGTTGTTGCGCTAGGTGCTAACCCTCTGTGCATTCATTATGTGAAGCAGATAACAAACAATGATAACAATTTCCTTCTTATTTTTCTCACAAGTATGGGGGTTTTCTAAAAGAGAGTGTAAAATCTATGTGGAGGGATGAGAATGCTACCAGGTAGCTTATCTCAGTTGGATTCATGATCTCCGAATCCAATATTCCTCACAACAAGCTTAAAAAAGGTCAATATAAAATGAAAACGCTCCAGAATTATATCCAAGATTTTTTTGCGCTTCTCAATTCGGCAGGAAAAACAGATGCAGAGCAGCGTTTCACCAACACCATCAAGATGGCACTGCTCACTTTTCTGGACAACGAAACCAAGGAAAATGCAGCCACGGTTTATGAGATCTTCTTCAGCACCTACCGGATCGTATTGGAAGGTTCTAAAAATACCTTCATCGATCTGCTGGATATATTAAGTGCATACGAAGAACGTGCTGCTACGCTGATCGACAAACAGCGCGACCATTCTGGGTTTATGCATCTATTCACAAAACACCAATTTTCGCACAGCCTTCAAGAAGGCGAACATCGATCGGGATAAGTACCCTGAGAATTATCAGAACGAACACGAAGAATTCCTGTTCCGCTGGGGAATTGCCTCCCTCTTCCATGATGTGGGATATCCGGTGGAGATCATCGGCAAACAGATCGAAAGCTTCATGGAGTTTGCCACCAACACCAATCAGGCAAGCAGCAGCGACAGGGTCAAGGCACATCTGGAATTTGAGAACTTTCGCTGCTTGAATTCCGTGGTTGAAATTGTTCCCAAACGAACATTCATCAAAGAATTTTATGACCAAAACGAAAGTAGCGTTTACGTGGACCTATTGCAGCCCATCGACCTGCTGGCGCAAAAGATCCATCTCACCCTCGACATCCCTCTGACAGACATTAAAAGCAAGTTGGATACCTTCGTGCTTGATATGGCAAAATTCGGATTCATCGATCACGGTTTCTACAGCGCCATCATTGTGTTGAAATGGTATGGAAGCTTGATCCAAAAGACGGGGGGAAATCCCATGCGCTTCTATCACGCCATCGTGGATAGCGCCAGTGCTATCCTTTTACATAACTATTACCACAATGTATGCCAAAAAGCATTCGGCTGCGGTCCCATGGAGCCGGAAAGTCATCCGATCGCTTATCTGCTCATGTTCTGCGATGAAATGCAGGATTGGAACAGAGCAGGATACGGACGAATTGAGAAGACGCGCACACAGGCTGCTGCCGCCAATATCAAGATTGATGAAAGCACATTTGGGATCACCTACCTGGCAAGCAAAGGCACTTTTTCGCAAAAATTCATCCAAGATAAAAATGATCTCTTCAATCACTTATTGAACATTAAAGCTATTTTTCCGAATGGTCTTGAGATTGAATGCGACACATTGGAACTCATTTTCCAGGAAGCAAAGGCAGACAGGTTGGTTCCCCGCCCCATGCTGGAGAACATGGAAATGCTAGCAAAAGCCATCCATGAGGATTACATCGCA
>CAYLUJ010000094.1:0-9781 GCA_964386805.1 uncultured Pelolinea sp.
TGCGCACTTCCATCATTCTAGCGATCGCTGCGGTTCCAGAAGGACTCTTGATCGCTGTAACTGTGATCCTGGTGCTGGGCATGCGCAAGATCCTCAAACGCAATGGTCTGGTCAAACGTATGCAAGCGGTGGAGACACTGGGTTCTGTAACCGTCATCTGCACCGATAAGACCGGCACCCTAACCGAAGGTCGCATGCGCGTCACCCGCGCCGACCTCAACGATCAGGCACGTGCTTACCAAACCATAGTGCTGTGTAACGATCTAGAAGGCCCGGTGGACGTTGCCCTGTGGGAATATTCCCTGACGCTGGCTGCCGAAGATCCGCAGAAATTGGTCGACCGTTCAGAACGCCTGTCGGAGGAGCTCTTCAGCAGTGAGACCAAATTCATGGTCACCGCCAACAGTCTGGATGGAGGAAAATTTAACTATCTGAAGGGCGCGCCCGAAATCGTGCTGGAAATGTGCAGCCTGGAGAAAAAAGAGAAAGAACGCATCCTGGCTCAGGTAGAAGAATGGGCAGGCGAAGGATTGAGACTGCTCGGTTTGGCATACCGGGAAGATGGAAAGCTGGAAGATCACAGTGGTTATGCCTGGCTGGGTTTGCTGGGTATGGAAGATCCTCTGCGCGAACAGGTACAGGAGTCCATCCAGGTAGCTCAAAAAGCCGGCATCCAAGTGAAAATGATCACCGGAGATTACCGTGTGACCGCTGAGCGCATCGCGCGCAATATCGGGCTCATGCATGATGGCGATGAGATCATCGAAGGCACGCAATTGGAAGCTATGAGCGACGAAGAGCTGGCAGAACGCGTCAAAAAGACCGCCATCTTCGCGCGCATCCGCCCGCACGACAAGCTGCGCATCGTACGCTCGCTGCAGAACAATAAAGAAGTGACCGCCATGATCGGGGATGGAGTAAATGATGCCCCAGCGCTGCAGCAAGCCAATATTGGCGTGGTAGTGGGTACTGCAACCGATGTGGCAAAAGAAACCGCCGACCTGATCTTACTCGACAACAACTTCCGCACCATCGTGGCAGCCATTGAAGAAGGGCGCATCATCTTTGAGAACATCCGCAAAGTGGTGGCATACACCCTTTCGAACTCGTTCGCCGAAGTGCTGACTATTTTCGTCGCCATGATCCTACGTTGGCCGGCGCCCCTGGTGGTGGCACAGATATTATGGATCCACCTGATCTGTGATGGACCTTCGGATATCGTATTGGGATATGAACCGAAGGAAAGAGGTATTATGGATGAGAAACCACGCTCCCTGAAAGAACCTATTCTCAACAATCTGGGGCTTTCATTGATCGCCATTATCAGTGTTACCAGTGCCATTGCAGCGTTGTACCTCTTCAACCACATGTACACGGTTCATTTGAACGAGGCAGAAGGACGCAGTATCGTTTTTGCTTCCTTCGCCATTAACTCCATGATCTATATCTTCGCTTACCGCAGCATGCGTCTCCCGTTATTCCGCATGAACAAAGTGACCACCAATAAACCGTTGATCTGGGCAGTAAGCGCCGGGTTGGTTACTGCCGTCCTACCATTCTTCATCCCTGCATTGGGTAATTTATTGGGGATCGTGCCGCTGAATTGGCAAGAATGGCTCTTGGTGGCTGGCATCGCGCTGAGCCTACTGGGGGTGGTGGAATTGGGAAAATGGATCAGCAACCATTTTCATGCGAAAGATTAGTGTAAATAGAACATAAATTTCCCTTACGAAATGAAACCCCTCTCTCAAATCGAGTTACTAGAATTTGAGGGAGGGGTTGTTATTGAGCTTCTCCTCATGTGTTTCAGAATTTAATGAAGAGAAACCCTTATTTCCAATACTCAACGGCGAAATCTACCAATTTCCATTTCCTTATTCACGATATCTCATCGTGTGTTTTCCTGTCGAATTATTCTGGCTGAAGTACAAACAACAGCTCTTTGATATTTGTTCCACGCGCATTCGCGAAACCTTCTGTTTCATCAATCATCTTGAAACCACATTTCTCTAACACTCGCCGTGAAGCGTGATTATCCTTCGCTGTACGTGCATAGATCGGTCGAATGGTGTTTTCATATTTGAGAAAATCAAGCAGTGCGCGTGTAGCCAACCCCTTTCCCCAATAATCTTTTCCCAACCAATAACTCACTTCCGGTCTTCCGTTTTCTTCATAACTCAACACATAACCAGCAACATGATCAGTGACAAGGATAGTTTTAATATGAACTGCAGGATCACTCATGATCTTTTTCCAGTGTTTGTCGAACGTTTCTTTATCGAAGCGATCCTTGGCAGTAAAAGCCGCCATAAAGTCTGCATCCTCATCTATTTGGTTGGCGAAGAATACTGCAATATCCCCCGGTACAACATCTCTTAACACTAAGGTATCTGCCATTTTGCTCCTCTCATCACTCGCTTTTATAATCATTGAACATTTCTGTTTTTTAAACATTGTGATCTAAAGAACACTTATTTTGAAAAGATCGGCTAAGAGACTTCACTCCCATTTTGGGGAAGATCTTTGATATGTCTCAGATAACCGAGAACTCGCTGATATTCCTCATCCGGATACTCCAAGGCAAATCGTTCTGCAACTTGCAGCGCAATGGAACGGAAAAGATCTGCCATCGCGAATAGTGCAGCCCAGTTATGTTCATCATCGGCATCCGTATAGGTTTGCAGCAGCATTTTCCATTCCTTCACTGAAAGATACTTTTTGAAATATTTTCCCTGTTTGCCGGGGTTGCACCGAAAGCTAGTTTGCATACCAATGTACCAGGTTAGCAGTTTCATCAACTGGGCTCGCACGATCTCATCCAACATGAACTTGGCGTAGGTGGTCTCCCCACGCCACAGCCCCTTGGCAACATAGGTGCTCACCCACCAGAACTCATTACAACAATCGGCAAAAGCTTTTTGGGTGGGGGGCTGGGGATAATAATCACTCTCATCTGGCGGTGGAAAGGGGTCAAAGACACCATCTTTATCCAACAGCAGTATGCTCAGACTATCCCTGCCGCGCGCCTTGAAGGCATCTAGTATATACAGGCTCAGGTCAATGCGAGTGCCATCCCGAAACTGCATCAGATATGTAAAACTATCATTGTTCGCAGGGGGAGGATCTTGCATGGTCTCAGGTATTTGCATGATGAGCAGCTCTCCGAAGCACTGCACCCAGGCAGGATCATCCACAAAGGAAGCCAGCTCGGTGACGATATACACGATGTCATAATCCTGCAGGATGTCTTTGGGTGCGTTGGGGTTGGCACGCGAACCCTCCAGGATCACTGTGCGGATGCGCTCATCTTTCCGAGCAATCTGTAAAACAAGGTCGAATATTTCTTGTTCTGTGCGCATGGTTACTCTGAAAAGTGGTCTTAATTAAACAAAAGGTCACCTTTCCTGTGAAGTCATCATGTAATTTACTAACTAATTATACAAACGCAATAAATACTGCAACAATTCCAAAGTAACAAAAAAGCGCTCTCTGCACGGAGAGCACTTTTGATTTATCAATGTGTATCTTTTTATTTCATTCCACAATTTTGGCAAATGATTTTGCTATTAATGCTTCTGCCTCCTGGCTATTGATCGGTTGTGCAAAGAGAAAACCCTGCATGTACTCACAGTTCATTGCTTTTAACCTGGCAAGTTGGCTTTCAGTCTCTACTCCTTCTGCAACCACCTCCATGCCAAGACTATGTGCAAGCGTTAAGATCGTTTGAACAATTTCTGAACCATCGTCATTAGTGCCCAATTGGTTGATAAAAGTGCGATCAATCTTGAGCGTGTCAATCGGGAGAGTGTTTAGGTAACCCAATGATGAATAACCTGTGCCAAAATCATCGATCTGCACCCGTATTCCTAATTCGCGCAATTCCAATAACATAGTTCTAATAGCGTCAGAATCTTCTATAATCAAGCTTTCTGTTAGTTCCAGGCTCAAACAGCCAGCATCCAAATTATGTTTATGTAAGGTCCCGACGATCTTTTCGACCAGATCCTTTTCAGTACACTGCCGTGATGACAAATTAACATTCACTTTTAAAGGATGATCTGCGGGATACTGTATCTGCCAAGTACGAAGTTGACGGCAAGCCTCATCCAAAACCCAATACCCGATCGGGACAATGAGTCCGGTCTCTTCGGCGATGGAAATAAACTCTCCCGGCATGATAAGACCCCGTTTGGGATGCTGCCAACGAACTAACGCTTCAAATCCTTCAATTCTATTTGTTCGTAAATCTACGATGGGTTGGTAGTGAATAATAAAACTTTGTTTATCCACTGCTTTCCGCAGGTCAGTCTCCAATGCCAGGTATGACTTTACACCCTCCAGCATCCGGGGATTAAAAACTTCATGACGACCTCGCCCTTTCCTTTTCGCCTGATACATTGCAATATCAGCATCGCGCAAGATATCTTCGGGCTGCTGATATTTACTGTCCCCTAGTACGATACCCATGCTGACCGAAGTAAATATTTTATGCCCTCCTAATTTGGCAGGTACGGATAGGTTATTTTGGATTCTATCTGCAGCAAGTAGATAATCATTTGTAGCGTCTATATCTTCAAGTAATATGATGAATTCATCACCCCCCAGACGAGCTACCGTGTCTTCACTGCGCACACAGTCAATCAGACGGCGTGAGCTTTCTTTCAGCATTAAATCCCCATAGTTATGACCAAGACTATCATTGATCACTTTGAATCGATCCAAATCCAAAAAAATCACGGCATATCTATAGTTTTTGTGGCGTTTCGCACGTTCCATCGCATGACTCAGGCGATCCGTTAACAAAGTCCGGTTGGGTAATCCTGTGAGCGAGTCATGGAGTGCATTGTGTACTAGCTGTTCTTCCATGCGCTGGCGCTCCTGGAGTTCAATTTGCAGTTGATCGTTCGTCTTTTTAAGTTGTGCTGTGCGTTCAACGACTTGTTTTTCCAGCGAGGAGGTCATTATTTGAAGGCGATCGATCATGTGATTAAGGAATATGTTTAATTTGCCATATTCATCAGGAGAAGTGATTTCGATTCGTTCATTAAGATCACCCGTTTCTACTTTTCTGAACAGTTGGATCATCTTGCGAATTGGATCGGTAAAATAAAATATCAACTGAATAGATATAAATAGGCCAGTAACAATGGCACCCATACCCGCATTCAGAATGGTCAATAAAGATTTATTGATGAGTTGAGGGGAAGGAGTAGCATACGTAGAAATAAGCCTTATCTGGTGATAAGCAGCGGGAACCGTTAGAAGCAGATCGATGATCACCAGACCGATAATCGCGAGGGTCAATTTCACAGAGAGTCGCATTCCTTTTGAACCATTTATTCCTGCTTCATGTGATTCGGGAAGCAAGGTTTGGATAACAGGCATCAACCACCGATCAAGGGTTAAAACTTCCAAAATGAGAACGACCAAACTGGCCGCCACAACCGCAAGGGCAAGATAAATGATCTGTTGATAGCTTAGGTGCAGTTTGAAATACCCGTATAACAAAGTGGGTATCATCACCAAAGAAAAACCTTGTACGAATTCATTAAAAATGTGGCGCTTTGAAAAAGAACCCGCCTGCTCCCACGCGCGGTTTTGTTGTTTGGGCTCGGTGATGATCTTTCCAGTTTTGCCGAAATTCGACAGACTCTTGATCATATCTTTGTTAAAGAAATAGGATTGCATGAGCAGCCCAATATTTCGAATAATGATGGCAGTACTGCCGAATATCAGCAAACTTGTGCCCTGGGTTGAGGTAAATTCGGCATTTTGTTGAGCAGGCATGGCACTTAGCAAGATTACCAGTGGAGTATTAACTAATTGTATGAACAAAAGGACCAGAATTGGATACCAGCCACCCATACGGCGGAGAAATCTCTCAAGAAAAAGATGAAAATTGTTATTTTTCATAAAGAGCCTGGCAGTAGCAGATTTTTCGTTTTGCAGTTGGATTTATTTCTACACTCTGTTTTTGCTTTTCGTTTCAGCCTTTTTCAAATTCTCCTGGACGCGGAAGACTACGATCCGGCTGATCAGATCATAAGGAATAGGCTTATCCAATGGGAATCGTACTGTCCCCTTTGAACTCTCATAAATAGATAATTCTTTTTTAAATTTCTCAATTCCGCTTGGGGTAGGATAAAACCCGATATGGTTCTTATACGCTGCAAAATGGACCAGATTCCCCTTCAAGGTAAAAGTTGGCATCTGGTAGCTGATCTTTTCGCCCGCTTCCGGTGCTGCGGTTTTGATCACCGCCCGCAGTTCTTTCAATTTCGTCTGCACATCGGGTGGAAAACCGGCAATATACGCATCAATTGTGCTGATTTCCTGTTTTATCTCTTTCATAGTCTCTTCAATTTCATTATACGGTTTTTTGAACAGGAAATCTTCAATCAAACATTGATTTTTAATTAACTTTGATAAAAATGGATCACGTCATGCCGATATTTCCAACAATCCTATCGGATTGACCGGAAAAACAATTGCGTCCGATCAGAAGATCCTATTGTTCTCTTCTTCCAGACTCAAGATCAAGCAAGTATTGCTTCCGCCACAACCCACCGCCGTAACCGATCAACTTTCCGTTGGTTCCGATCACCCGATGACAGGGAATGATGATAGCAATGCGGTTATCGCCATTCGCTTTTGCTACAGCCCGGATCGCATCGGGGAGACCGATCATTTCAGCCTGTTTTTTGTAAGAGCGGGTCGAACCGTAGGGTATGCTCAGTAATTCTTCCCACACCTTTTTCTGAAAAGGTGTGCCTGGTAACACCAGGGGAACATCAAATGTGATGCGCTTTCCTTGAAAATATTCTTCCATCTGTATATTCAACCTGCCGAAGTGTTCACTGAAACCTGGGACAAATTCGGCATCCAACAATTTCTTCAATCGCTCTATTTGGGTTTCCAACATGCGTCTGTCAATGAATTCGAGCAGACAAATTCCTTCGTCGGTGGCACCTGCCAGCATGGGACCCAACGGCGTGAGGATTCTGGTGGTCATCACAAGCTGCCTCTCTTGACTTTTGCTGGGAGAAAAACCTACCGTCTTTTTGAATGAATCACTGAACCCGCTCAATGAGCCATATCCTGATCCAAAAGCGGTATCAGCCACTTCTTCTCCATACTTGATTCTTCCAAAAGCCTGCCCGATTCTTAATGCGCGCAGATAGGTTTGAAAGGTCATGCCATGCTGTTTCTTAAACCAGTAGCTGACCCGGCGGGGATCCAACCCACGGTTGCGCAGATCGCTATCTTTCAAGCGTATGGTCGGATTTTCATTGATCTCTTCCAATAAGGGCACTAGCCAATCCGGAACATAACCGCGATATGCCAGCGGTGAACAGAGCTTGCATGGTCGATAGCCATTCAGCAGCGCTTCACGGGCGGATGCAAAGAACTCCACATTTTCTCGCTTAGCTTTGCGGGCAGTGCAGGTCGGGCGGCAAAACACCCCCGTGGTTTTCACACCAACGAAAAAGATTCCATCATACTGGCTGTCTCGATTGACAAATACAGAATATAAAGAATCCTCATCCGGTAAAGTATGCTTCATCGCCAATCCTTTCACTCGTCCAGTCATTTTGATCTAGATACTGAATGATTTTGGCATCAATCGGATTATTTCACAACCGAAAATTGTACAATCTTTTTTCGCCGTATTTCTATTTCATACTTCAAATTTCATAATCCATACCTATGTTTAGAACAATCTTCTAGACTTTATGAACAGCGAGAAAATCTTCTTAGGGGGCAAGGGTTGGGATGCAAGAGTTGTTTTTTATTTTTTTGCTTATGCTATGATGACCAATTTGCCAAAGGAAAAATGATGCTTTTATCATGGCGGATTATTTCAGATAAAACCGGAAGCTCGGACATTTCTCAACAACTTGACGATTCGCACTTGTGGAACGATCACCAACCTGGGATGATAATTGGTTCAGTATAGACATATTTTCCCTCTCTTAGCAAACCATAAGTTTTCTTCTTACAATATCTGGTCTCTTTTTCATTGTACTATCCAATTGTTGAAATACCCATTTTGCCATACCATATATAAACTCGAAATTTATTCTGTAAGCCTTGATCTTTATTTTGCTCTCTTCCTCCCCTAAAATCAAATTTTAGGGGAGGGGAAAAAATCTTATTCATGGAGTTCTTCCAATATTCTCTCCACTACTCCACTGATGTTTTCCCACACTTCATTATTCCAAAATCGTATCACTCTACAACCTTTGGATTCAAAGTGGCTACCAACTTGCGAGCAGATATATTCCGCACTGTTTTCTCAGGTCAGGCACCCAGTAGGGTCACACGAAATGCAATACATCTTACATATCTACGATAGCAAGATTTTTAAACAGAAAACTCCGCGTTGGACTTACGGTAATCTTTCCACTTTCAATTCGACTGGAGAGGAAGTATCCCGTTGCGCGACAAATATAGGTGTACCAATTTCATATTGTTGACAGCCGTAGTAGCTATCACAACCTGCCGTTTGCCAGCAAGAGTAATAACCCAGCGTTCTTCCACCACCTTCAGAGTAAGTTGCGTAGGTTGTCCCAGATATGCTTTGGTTTGGTGAAATGGTGACTTGAACTACCACAGGTTGATAGGAATATGTTTGAAAATAAACAATTGTCGGGTCCGTTCCTGCCGCCTGGCAATTGCTGAATGTTACTGGGAGTTTTGCAGTCAGATTCAAATCAACTGTTTTGGATGAATCATTATGGATCACATAATAGATCGTCCAGCCCCAACCATACTCCCCACCTCCAAGCTCCCCCTTTGCTTCTACGTAGATTTTGTCATAAGGAGTAGTGGCTTCTTTTATGTAATTTCTTACCCAGTGAAAGCCACCGGAAATTAATTGAATGATCCCAAGAATACAAGCCAGGACGATCAATAAAGTGAAACAGCCACCCAGTATCTTTCGGGGTGCTACACCCCCTTCGGCTACCTGGCGATCTAAATCTTCAGGAGTTGTCATATTTACCTTTTGTTATTTTAAATAATTACTTATAAAGCAAATCAATAATGGAGCCATTATCCTGCCAGCTGCGACACAGATTCTCTGTTGACCTTATAGCGATAATCAATGCCAAGTTGTATCAGAACGCTTAAGGCAAAAATGATCACCCACCATACTGGTTGTAGCTGCAATGCCATTCCGACGAAAGATGAACCAATTAATGCAGTGATACCCACATTGAACTTTTTATACAGGATAACAGAAAACGTTCCACTTACTAGAAATGCCAGTATAAAAATGGGATAGAGAAAGATATAAACGTTGCCAAACAAGTTTGATAAATCTCCCTGCCCGCCGAGTACAAAAACCACAGTAAAATATGCGCCGCTTAATCCACCTAAAAAAAAGGAAAAAAAGCGCGGTACAAACCAAGACAGGATCCCACAGATCACTCCCGCAAGAGCAAACACGAAAAATGGGGTTGAAAATATACCATCTTCCACAGGCCACTGAGATCCACCAAACCAATAATAGAAATTGAGAACTGCAGTTGCCATGGTCATGGTTGCAATGATGGGAAATAGGAATCGATGGCTTAATGTTCCAACCAAGCACATCACAATACCCACGATCAGGACCAACCAGGCGGGGTATACGAAGAGGATGGCTCCCGGATATTTCCTGGTAACATACAACCCGATCGGAATTCCAATTCCAAAGAACACCGCAGCAAAGCGCGGGTGTTCAATACAATACTGGATGAATTCCGTGATCAATTCGAGGATATTTTTCATGAATGCA
>CAYLUJ010000095.1:0-9700 GCA_964386805.1 uncultured Pelolinea sp.
CCCGATTGCGACTCCGAGAATGACCTTATGACTGAATTTTTTCTTTAGCTCTTTAATTTCTTTTGCGATCGCGTCACATGTCCGATTTATATTACTGAGTGTGTCCATGAAGACTTTATCTATATAGAGGTTTTCATTATCGATATCGTAAACGCCGATCGTAAAATATGAAACGCTGATACGGCTAACGATAGTGCAGTATTTGTCACGGATCAACCCAAAGCCCATGATCTTGCGACCACTGTCTCCGTCAATGAAACCGGTTTCTTGTATGATCTCTTTTTCAAGCAGTTCATTGATGATCATGGTGATGGTGGCTAATTGAAGTCCGGTTCTTGCTGCCAATGTCTTCCGTGAAATAACACCCATGTCTTTAATCAGCTGTAAAATCAATCGGCGATTCTGGTTATAGGTGCTTTCTGCATTAGCGCCTTTATTACGGATCTTTCGTATAGAAAGTAGAGCAGGGTCATAGATAGGATGACTCACATTCCCTCCATAAAATAATTGCTGGATGATTCCTTTATCTTATCAGAAAAAAACATACCATGTTCCTTCTTCGAAAAAATAAAATTGATTTTTTCCCTTCTCTCAAACGAAACGAGCAGGTGATACGAAAATTCTCAGCCTGCTTAAAAGCGCAGGAAATATAAAAAGGATTGACAAAATTCTCTCTCTTACTATAATAACATTATATTAAATTAAATAAATTAAAACAAGCATTGAGCGTTTTCTGAAAAAAAGCAAAAAAAGAACGGAGAAGAAGCATGCGTTATAAACAGATAGGTAAAACCAATGAAAAAGTCTCCGAGCTCACGGTTGGAACCTGGGCGATGGGTGGAGTAGGATGGGGAGACGTTGACCGCCGCGATAATATTGCCGCCATTCATGCTATGCTGGACGAAGGGGTAAATTTTATTGACACTGCTTTGATCTACGGCAATGGCGTTTCAGAAGAGGTAGTGGGAGAAGCGCTAAAAGGAAAACGTGATAAGGTTCTGCTTTCTACAAAAGGTGGTTTGTTACAGGTCAATAATCACGTTGTGAAAGATTGCACAAAAGAAAGTATGCTCACCCAGTGTGAAGCGTCTCTAAAGCGCTTGGGTACTGATTATGTGGATTTCTATTTTGTGCATTGGCCAGATTTCAATACTCCCTTTGCTGAAACCATGAGTGCCATGAACGAATTGAAGAAAGCCGGCAAGATCCGTTTCGTGGGTGTTTCCAACTTCACCATCGAGCAGATGGTAGCTGCAGAACAATATATACAGCTCGATGTGTTTCAACCCCCCTATTCCATGGTCAATCGAACACAAGAACAGCTCATCCAATGGGTACACGATCATCACATCGGTATTATGACCTATGGTTCGCTGGGTGGTGGAATTCTAACCGGCGCTTTCCGTACCTTGCCAAAGTTGGATCCTGGAGATACACGTTTATTCTTTTATGATTCCTTTGTGGAACCAAAATTTTCAAAAGTGATGAAATTATTAGAGACATTGGATAAAGTAGCTGCAGCTCATAAAGCCACAATTTCACAAGTGGCTATTAATTGGAATACTCAGAAATCTTTTGTCGATACTTCCATTATCGGTGTTCGCAATACAAAAGAAGCGCACGAGAACTGTGCTGGCATATCCTGGGAACTTAGCAAAGCAGAGATAGCTGAGATCGATGCAGCCATTATAAAGATGGAAGCGTAACCTCACTGTTGCTGCGATCCATTTTCTCGAATAACGGGAAATATGGAAAGCAAGAAACTATAAAAAACTTTAAGAAGAGAGAGAAAAAATGTCCTTAATCACCATGAAAGAGATTTTGCGCGAATCGGTCGAAAAACGATATGCCGTGGGCGCATTCGACACCTTCGATCATTCCATGACCGAGGCAATCCTGCGTGCAGCTGAAGAAAAAGAACGACCGGTCATTCTGATGGTTGTTGAACCCTTGTTTCAGGCACCGCATTTTGAGTGGTTCTTTAAATATATCGTTCAACGCTGCGAAGAATCCACTGTGCCAGTGGCTCTGCATTTGGACCACGGTTTTACCTTTGAAGGCGTAATGAAAGCCATTCGCTATGGTTGTACATCAGTTATGCTCGATGGATCAAGCCTTCCCTATGCAGAAAACGTTGCTCTAACCAAGAAAGTTGTGGATGTGGCGCATGCCTGTGGCATTACCGTGGAAGCTGAGATCGGTCATGTCGCAGGACATGAAGGCAATATGTTGGAAGGAAATGTTGCGGATGAAAATGCCTTCACCAAAGTGGAAGATGCACGTCGTTTTGCAGAAGACACCGGAGTGGATGCTTTGGCGATCGCGTTTGGGACTGTACATGGTGTCTTTAAAGGGGAACCGAAACTAGACTATGAACGGTTGAAAGAAATCAGAAAAACCGTTTCAATTCCGCTGGTAATGCATGGCGGATCAGGATTATCTCCAGAAGCCTTTCGCAAGGCAGTTAATAATGGGATAAACAAGATTAACTTTTTCACCGGTTTGTCCCTAGGTGGGGCGAATGCGATCATTAAAATGGTGGAAGAAAGGAGGAAGAAACTGCAATTCGGAGAATTGGTCAGCGCCGGTATGGACGGAGTAAGTGCGATCGTACGGGAACATATTGAGATCTTTGGAACCCAGCCACTTGCTTGATAGAACACTGATACCAGATAATCTGGTTCTGCTGATCTTGGTTCTCGAAATGCAATCAGGATCTATAAATTTTTTTTTGGAAAATAATAACAAATTACGATTATAGGAGAATTAAGAGATGAAGAAAATTTTGACTTTCGTAATGGTATTCGGAATGGTTTTAATGGCGATTGGCTGCACTGGTACTACTGCTGCTGAAACTGAAGAAGCTGCAGCTGTTGAAGATGAACCCATTTTGTTCGGCTACACTGCTATGGATCTTACCAATCCATTCTTCTCAACCATTGGTAATACGATCAAAACCGCAGTAGAAGCCAATGGCGATAGTGTTGTCATCGCCGATGGTGCATCAGATGTTGATAAGCAGAACACTGCCATCGAAGACATGATCACCCAAGGTATTGATGTTTTGATCCTGAATCCTGTCAATTCCGAAGGTATTCAGCCAGCCCTCGAAGCATGTGCCGAAGCTGGAATTCCTGTCATCAACATTGATTCCGCAGTAGCTGACCTGACCCTCGTCAAGACCTACATTTCTTCCAATAACTACCAGGCCGGAACGATCGTTGGTGAGGAAATGGTTCGTATCTTCCCCGATGGTGGAAAACTTGCCATTCTCGAAGCTCCTCAGGCTGAAAGTGTTGTTCAGCGTGTAAAGGGCATTGAAGATGCTATCGCTGGCAGCAACGTCGTGGTTGCCGACCGCCGCTCCATCACCTCCATGGATAAAATTCTGAATGATGCCGAAGACTTGATCCAGGCCAATCCTGATCTGACCGCTTTCTACGGTGCTAATGACCAGGTTGCCCTGATCATCTTGGGGGTTGTCCAATCTGCCGGTTTGCAGGACCAGATCAAAGTATTCGGTATCGATGGTTCTCCGTCTGGTAAACAAAGCATCGCCGATGGCGGTCTATATGCAACCGCTGCTCAAAGCCCGGTTACCATGGCTCAGAAATCTGTTGAATTGGCCTATAAAGTCCTGGCTGGTGAAGAAATTGAAGCAACCTATTCTCTCGATACTACTCTGATCACCCCTGAAAATATTGGTGATTTCGATCTCGAGAATTGGAATTAAACCTGATCTAAAACAGGTTTAATAAAGAAAACCGCGTAGGAGATGGGATGCCTAAGAATACACCACTGCTTGAATTAAAAGATATCCATAAAAAATTTCCAGGTGTGTATGCTTTACAGGGAGTGAGTTTTGACCTCTACCCTGGTGAGGTGCATGCTCTGCTTGGAGAAAATGGCGCTGGAAAATCCACTCTGGTAAAGATCTTGAGTGGTATTTACTCCAAAGATCAAGGAGAGATCGTGATCAATGGAAAACCGGTCAAGATCACCAATGCCAACGAAGCATTGGAAAATGGATTAAGCGTCATCCATCAAGAATTGGTGCTGGTACCCCATCTCTCTATCGCGGAAAACCTATTTTTAGGTCGTGAGCCGATGCTCAAGAATGGATTAGTCGATTTTAGATCGATGAACGAGCAGACCCAGAAATTCATGACCGAATTCGGTCTTAATCTAAAACCTGAAGCAGAAGTTGCTAACTTAACGATCGCACAGCAGCAAATGGTTGAGGTTGTGAAAGCAATTTCCTTTAATGCAAGAATTATTGCCATGGACGAACCAACTTCGTCGTTGACAGATAAAGAAGTGAATTCTCTGTTTAGTCATATCCGCGATCTGGCTAAACGAGGTATTGGGATCATTTATATCTCCCACCGCATGAGTGAATTATTTGAGATCGCTGATCGTGTGACCGTATTACGGGATGGAAAATATATCGGTACACGCAAAGTAAAAGAAACCACCGCAGATGAGCTAATCACCATGACAGTGGGACGCCCTATTTCAAAATATTACAATCGAACATATAACAAGAATAAGGAAGTTATTTTAGAGGTAAAGAACCTGTGCAGCAGGAAAGTAAAGAATGTTAATTTTGACCTGCGCAGGGGTGAGATTTTAGGATTTTCCGGTCTGGTAGGGGCAGGCCGTTCTGAAACCATGCATGCGATCCTTGGGATCGACAAGATCACCGGCGGCACCATCGAATTTGAAGGAGAAAATCTTCATGTGAAGAATACTGCCCAGATGATCGAAAAAGGATTCAGTATGGTTCCGGAAGATCGAAAAGAAGAAGGTATTTTTCCTTTCCAAACTCTGAAATTCAATTTGACATTAAAGACTATCAAGGAATTCATTAATTTCATCTTCGTAAAAAATACCAAAGAAGATGAGATCGCCGACAAATATATGCACAGTTTGTCGATTAAAGCTCCCAATACACAAACGGTGATGAATTCTCTTTCGGGTGGGAATCAACAAAAAGTGGTCATTTCAAGCTGGTTGGCAACCCAACCCAAAGTCCTGATTCTTGATGAACCGACCCGAGGGATTGATGTGGGCACAAAAAGTGAAATTTACGAGATCATGAATACCCTGACGATGAAAGGTGTCTCCATAATCATGATCTCTTCTGATCTACCGGAGATATTGAACTTAAGTGATCGCGTTGTAGTGATGTGCGAAGGAACAACCACTGCCGTTATTGATCACACAGAAGCAACACAAGAAAAAATCCTTCAATGTGCTGTGAAAATCTAGGATTGGAGAAAAGGATTGAAGATATGACTGCAAATGCACTGCAAAATAAAGTCTTGAAAAATGGTTTCTTGATGAGCATTAAACGAAATCTTGGTATTCTGGTAGGCTTGGCGATCCTGTGCACGATCATCGCATTTAATTCACCAGTGTTCCTGACCACAAAGAATATCATGAACGTTCTGCGCCAGATCTCCGCCAACCTGTTCGTTGCCTGCGGTATGACCATTATCCTCATCGCAGGCGGCATTGACCTTTCCGTTGGTTCGACCATTGCTGTGATCGGTGTGGCAGCTGCCTCATTTTTGGATATGGGCATACCCGTTCCGCTGACTGTGCTGGCTTGCCTGGCTTTAGGCGCCTTCATTGGATTTGTCAATGGTTTTATCATTTCGCGGACAAAGATCACTCCTTTTATCGTAACGCTTTCCATGGCGAATGTGTTACGCGGGTTGGCCTATGTGTATACGGGTGCAACAACCATCCGCATTAATGATCGCGGTTACATCAATATTGGTACCGGTTTTCTTGGTCCGGTTCCTTTACCTGCTATTTATATTGTTGTTGTCTTGATCATTGTCTACCTCATCCTCAATAAAAGCCGTTTGGGCCGCCATATCTATGCCATTGGTGGTAATGAAAAAGCTGCCCGCTTCAGCGGTATTGATGTCAAAAAAGTACGTTTATTTATCTATATCTTTAGTGGACTCATGGCCGCGGTGGCAAGTATTACCCTCTCCGCGCGCAGTTATTCGGGTAACCCAACTGCCGGCGAAGGCGCGGAGATGGATGCCATCGCGGCGGTTGTGTTAGGCGGCATCAGTATGGCTGGGGGAAATGGACATATCAGCGGCACTATCATCGGTGCTCTCATCATTGGTGTTATCAACAATGGCCTCAACCTGATGGGTATCCATTCCTTCTGGCAGATGATCCTGAAAGGCATCATCATCCTCGTGGCTGTGTATGCGGATTATATGAAGAATGCCAAGAGCAACAAAGCCAGCGAAGCTTAATCTGGATAAATACGAAATGGAAAACACATTCATCAGTCAGCTAGCTGCCCGTTTGGGATACCCCGATTCAAAACCTCTCCTGACCATTCTTGGAAAACTTGTTTCTGAGAGTGAAGCAGAATGGATGATGAATTTACCCGCAACACCGAATGACCTTGCACAGAAAATGAAGGTCAAAGAAGCCAGTGCTGCGGATGGCTTGGAAGATCTATTTATGCGAGGGTTGGTGCTTATTTCAGACCAGACCCCTGCGGGCCCACTGTATGTTTTTGATGCAAACCCTGGCAGGTTTATGGATATGATCCTTGCAGATCCTCGCTATAAAGTATTGGGGGATGAATTCTATGATCTTTGGAAAAAATTCTATAATGACGAGCTGGCTTATAAGCCACGCTCTGCAGAAAAGTATTCTTTTCGAATAGTCCCGATCAATCAACGAATTGAGGATAAAAGAGCCATCCTGCCACAAGAGCAAGCTACAACCATCATTAAAAATGCGAAGAAGATCGTTGTGCAAAATTGTCCTTGCCGGGTAAGGGAAAGAAAGTGCGATTCCCCCCTGGAGGTCTGTTTCTCTCTGGATAGAACAGCAGAGTATTTACGCAGCCGCAACCTGGGACGTGAGATCAATGTTGAAGAAGCTTTGCACATTGTAGAGGAAGCAGAAAAAGCGGGCTTGATCCATGAGACCGATAATACTGATCATCCCACCGTACTGTGTAACTGCTGTACCTGCTGTTGTGTTTTTCTAGAAGCAATTACTGTGTATCATCAACAAAATGTTGTCTCTAAAAGCCGTTTCGTTGCCTATATTGATCCGCAAGAATGTATCGCTTGCGGGGTTTGCGTAGAGCGTTGTCATTTCGAAGCGATCGCACAAACAGATGAAGGTATGCGGATCGATCTGCAGAAATGCTATGGCTGTGGATTGTGCTCCTCCACCTGCCCTTCGGATGCGATCACTTTGCGCATGCGCGATCCGCAAGAGATTGCCCCCTTCAATGGAGGTGAGTTCATGAAAGGCATGACGAAAATACCCACTCACAACTAAGTGATTGAGTCTTTCTTTAAGGACGATATTTTATGGAGAGGAAAATACTATGAGTTTTGATGTGGTATGTGTCGGAATGGCCATGACGGATGTGCTCATCAAGGGTGTAGATCTGCAGAACAGGTATACCTATGAGGCACATCGGGCAGAGAGCGTCAACCTGTGGATCGGTGGAGACGCTGTCAATGAATCTGTTGTACTTGCCAAGTTGGGTGTGAAGACCAAATTGATCGCAGGTGTGGGTACCGATGCCACCGGTGGCTTTATCAAGAACCTGGTTACCTCACAGGGGGTGAATACGGATGACTTCGTTTTGGTCGATGATTATAATTCGATGGTAAGCATTGTAATGATCGATGCCAGCGGGGAGCGCAGTTTTATTTTTGCCGGGACGATCGCTGGCGACCATTTCAAACCTAACCTCGAAGCCTTGAAGGGTGCAAAGATCGTATCTCTGGGGAGTATGGGGGTACCACCCATTTCAAACAACGAAAGTATTCTGCGCATTGTTAAAGCTGCCAAGGAAAACAGTTCCATCGTGTGTGCGGATGCCGTATATATGCCGGGTGGATTCACCTATGCTGATCTCAAAGAATCGTTGCAGTACATCGATTATGTTTTTCCCAATCTGGATGAAGCCAGAGCGCTGACTGGCAAACAAGAAATCGACGAGGTTGCCAAGGTCATCCTCGATTACGGTGTCAAGGACGCCATTATCAAGCAAGGAAAAGATGGTTGCTGGGCTTTCACCAAGGATCGTAAGTTATTTGTGCCAGCATACGAGGTAAATGCCATCGATACCACGGGTGCTGGTGATAATTTTATGGCGGGTTTCATGTGTGCCATTCTGGATGGCAAGGACCTGGAAGAATGCTGTAAATTCGCCACAGCCACCGCTGCCGTTTCCATCCAAGCCATCGGAGCTAATACCGGTGTGAAGAGTAAGCAGCAGGTGCTTGATTTTATGAAAACCATGAGTACCCAATAGCATTCATCCATTTAACAAGAAAGAATATTAAAGGTATGGAAAGGATTCACTCATGATCAATATTCAATGCAATTTTCGCGCAAAATCACTGTATATGCCAATGACCATCAATGTGCTACTACCATCTTTCTTTGAGCATGCTGCCACGGAGGAATCGCTGGATGATGTGTACAAGGATAAGCAGTTCAGCTACAAGACCCTCTACCTGTTGCATGGTGGTGTGGAAGATGCCCATTCTTGGCTGGCGTATACCAATATCGAAAAATATGCTGATAAATACAAGCTGGCGGTAGTGTTGCCCAGCGTAGGTAACAGCTTCTACACTGACCTGGTGCACGGTCCTGCTTACTGGACCTTCGTTAGCGAAGAATTACCCCGATTCGTCCAATCGGTGTTCCCACTTTCGGATAAACGCGAAGATAACTTCGTCGCTGGTCTTTCCATGGGTGGGTACGGCGCTTTCAAGATGGCGCTCAATCACCCCGCTCGTTATGCAGCTGCCATCAGCTTATCCGGTGCGCTGGATATTGTGCATGTGCTCACCAATCCCAAGATGATCCGAAACACACTGGAAGACTATTTCGAAAATTTGGATGCCGTGCAGGGCACGTACAATGACCTTTTTGCCCAGGCAAGAAAACTCAAAGCCGCCGGGGCGAAGATCCCACGCTTGTACATGGCGTGTGGTGTGGATGACTTCATCTATGAAGTCAATCAGAAATACCTGAAATTTCTGAACGATGAAAAGATTCCCGTGACCTATGAAGAAGGTCCCGGAGCGCATGAATGGAATTTCTGGGATAAGTACCTTGAGCGCTCCATCAACTGGCTGTTTCAGTAATCAAAATTCTCTCTCCTTATAGTTATGCTCAAGAATCTCCCCTGCGGCTTGAATGGTAGGCAGGGGAGAATTCTTTAAAGATACAAGGGTGGAATTCTATTTCCGTTGATCTTTGATGGCAGCTGTGAGAAGCTGCCCTATGAGGGGATGCCATGATTGAAAATCATTCAACCGTACACTACAATCTGGGTGAAGGAATGGAGGAAAGAATGGGACTCTTTGGGAAGAAATCAAAAGTAGTGGATCCCAGCAAGTGCACCTACTGCCGCACACCTTTTCAAACATTATCAGGCGGCTTCTACTTTGGCAGCGCCGGGAGCGACATTGGCGATACAATTCTGCACATGCGCAAGGGCTGTGATATGTGTGGAAAACCGGTGTGCTTCAACTGTGCGGCGGATGCCGCCGACCGGCGCGGTATGCACGGGCACTGTATCTGCCCGAGCTGCGGTGCCAATCTGGATTAACGGTTGAATATAATATGAAACTGGCTTAAAAAGCAACAGCTCCCTCTTTCTGTAACTTCTCTTCTTCAT
>CAYLUJ010000096.1:0-9674 GCA_964386805.1 uncultured Pelolinea sp.
GAGATAAACCTTGAAATTGTTGAATTCCAACTGCTAAAAATGTTAAAGCTGCAATTGCTTCTGGGTTGGCATTTTCCAGATCGATCTTCTCGATCAACGACAAACCTCGATCTTCGTCGCCACAATCCAGCAACGCAAGTATCAACTGTTCATAGAAACCTTTGCGTTCGTTAAAGATTTCAATAGCCTGGGTTAACGTTTGCTCAGCATTTTCTTTTTGCTTTGCCCTACAGAGGCAACGATATAAATTAATCCAGGCTCTGTAGTCTGTATTTCCAGCAGATATGGATTTCTCAAAATAATTTTGAGCCTTTCCCCATTCTTCCATATCCATATATAAATCGCCAACCTCAAACAATGGCTCTGCGTCTTCACTGGATAAACCGGAGGGTAGCCCTTCTAAACGCTGCCTCACTGCCAGTGTTTCTCCCTTTTCAAGCAGTTCTTTCGATTCCACATAAAAATGGGTGAAATCTAAATTCGCCTCCTGTTTCCTATTCGCGCTATCGATTTGCTGGAGTGCAGTATTCCATTGGTGATTTTCAATTAGATAATGAAGAAGCTTTTTATCCAGATCTTGATTTTTTCCATCAAGAATTCTGGCAATTTTCAAATAATGGATTGAGCGAAGATGATCGCCCAGCGAATGATACAGTTCAGCGATCTGTGTAAGAAATTTACTGTCTTTTGGTTTTTTCGAAATTTGATCTTCGATATTTTGCAGGTATTCTTCAATATCCTGGTATGCTGGTTTCTTCAAATCCAGGGTTTGTATAAGATCAGGTATTCTTTTCCAATCATATTGTTGGAGTAAGACTTGTGAATTATTCGTGGATTTTTTCCGAGAATCTCTTTGCGATAGAATATTCTGACGTTTTTTCAGGGCATCCTGTTTTAAATTATCCAGTTTTTGTGCTAAACCCTCAATTTCAGAAATGGCTTCTATTTCTTTCCCTTCCAGAAAATGAATATCAGCTAAATAATTCATTTTTTGAAGGTCTGAGAGTTCTTCCTGTAAAGTATCCCGCGATTCAGGTGTAACTGTTGTATTTGTTTTTTCCAACTCGTCTTGTATCAGTAAACGAGCTAATTGAAGCCTGCCTTCTTCAGTAAGAAACTGCAGGATCTCAATCTTTTCTTCACTATTTAAATTTGCCAGGAGATTTTTCAGATCTTCTTTCTGATTCGCAAGTGGCTCAGGATTACAAAACAGACCGTAAACAATCATTTTCTTTGTTTCGAGATCTTTCGAATCAGCCATTTCCCTGGTGATAAATTCGCTGGTATCAACCAATCCTAGCAAACAAGCAGCCATAAGTCCTGCATTATGATTGAATTGAAAATCATGGAAGAGTTCTTTTTCAAGGTCCTTCCATTTTTTTGATTTCAGCAAAATAAATAGGTCAAGTGCAATTTTTGCAGCTTGTGTCAGGTCGATCGCACTCGTTTCCTGAAAAACAAAATCGGGTAATTGAGAAAAAACCTGCCCACTGTTCTGTTTTTGGTCCTTAATGATCTCTGAAAGATCATATTTCCAATTCTTTTCATCCTTTAAAACAAATGCAAAATAGGCCGGTTTCCAATTTTCTAAATACTTTAACCGGTCGACCTCTTTTTTCTCGCTACATTCGAGCTGAGAAAGCGCTTCGAGGACTCTTTTATCTTGCAGAAGGCAAGTAACGAGTACCTGTTTTTCTTCCTCTTGGAAATTATTCTCGATGAGCTCGAGGAATTCCGCAGGTATCATAGGGTCCTTTCTATAGGTTTGTGATCAGGTAATAAGCAACACCAAACAAAACGAACGTGATCAGAACAAGGAATACACCGATCCCGGCTTTCGTTTTCACCATCTGATTGATCGTTTCCAACAGTGATGTGGTATTTCCCATTAATTCTGAAACGTTATCAACGATCCCTTTTTCCATCAATTTTGCTGATTGTTCAGTAATTGAGGTGAATTCATCGCTTTTTACTTTGAAAGCCAGGATGATGATTCCTACAAAGAAAGTAATAATGCCCATCACCGCCAAAACAATCGCTAAGGTTAATGTAAAGTCATTTGCATTTATGCTGATCATGATATCTCCTTTTCTGGAGATATTGTTGCAATAATTATGCCAATTTTTCCGTTAGATCAAGCGGCAGGTCTGAAATATCGATCTTTTCTCCATCACAGAACAACATTGCACGTTCAATAGTATTCCGCAATTCTCTTATGTTCCCCGGCCAGGTATATTTCATCAATACTTCCATTGCAGTCGGAGTAACATCAATGACGTTCAATCCAAGCCGTGGATTCAATTCTTTAATAAAAAATCCAACAAATTCTGGAATATCATTTTTCCTTTCACGTAAGGGAGGTAAATCCAAATCAACCACTTTTAGACGATAATACAGGTCTTCTCTGAAAACATTCTCTTTTATTAGTTCTTTTAGGTTTCTATTGGAAGCAGCCAATATTTGTACATCCACTTTGACCAAATCAGTTCCCCCTACCCTGCGAAAAGCTTTTTCTTCAATTGCCCGCAATAGTTTGGCTTGAATTTCCAGCGGCATGGAAGATATTTCATCAAGAAATAGAATTCCATCATCGGCTATTTCCATCAAACCATGTTTTCTGGTTTTTGCATCGGTGTAGCCACCCGGGTCATGCCCAAATAACTCAGATTCAAGCAAAGTCGTCTGGATAGCAGCACAATTGATCGCGACAAACTGCTTGGCAGCTCGCGGTCCCGATTTATGAATATAACGAGCTAATATTTCTTTCCCTGTGCCCGTTTCTCCGGTGATGAGAACAGAAACCATCGCCCGGGATGCTTTTAACGCTTGTGCAACCACATTTTTCATCTTTTCACTGGAACCCAAAACAAAATCCACAGAATCAAGCTGTTTTTGCCGATAATGTTCTATTTCCCGTCGCATTTGGATGAGTTCACTAGCACGCGCGATGGAATTCTCCAATACTTTGAAATCAGTAATTGGTTTTGTCAAAAAATCATGCGCTCCATTGCGCATGGCATCCACCGCCATTTCGATATCACCAAACCCCGTAATCAGGATAACCGGAGGTCTATTTTGCTGCTGCTGCAATTCCTTTAAAAGGGTTTGCCCATACCCATCCGGAAGCTGGACATCCAGCAAAACAATATCCCCATTGCCAATTTTTAGTTGGTTTCGTGCTTCTTCAATGGTTCCGGCTTCGAAAACTTCAAGGTTTTTCGATCTTAAGAATACACTCAGACTTTTTCTTGCATTTTCTTCATCATCTACAATTAGAACTGTAAAACTCACCTTATTCTCCTTCTGCAATTGGCAAAGTGATATGGAAAACAGTCCCACCCGGGAAAGATTCTACGGTTATCTCTCCATTATGTGCGGCGATGATCTCTTTAATGATCGCCAAGCCTAATCCCGTTCCCTGTAAGCTAAATGAAACAAAGGGCGTAAAAAGGTTTTTCAGAATCTCATCAGGAATTCCTGGACCGCTATCCGATACATTTACTTTGATGGCTTTCTCCCCCGAATTCTCAATTTTTATCGCCAGCGTTCCTCCATTTTGTTGTTTCATTGCTTCAACGGCGTTGCTGATGAGGTTCGTAAACACTTGTTCAAGGGAGCGCAAATCTCCTGAGATCATGGGAAGTGCATCCTCACATTGATATACCATCTTTACATTATTCCGTGTCAGTTTCGTATCCCATTTTTCGATAGTGCTTTTCACCAAGAGATCCAAATTAAGGGGTTTTAATTTATTCTCGAGGGGTTTGGCATAGGAAAGGATCGAATTCATGAGGTGATCCAATCGAACACAGTCATTCATCATGCGAGCGATCATGTCGGTTTGCGTTTCATTTCCTTCTGCCATGCCCTGCAGAACCTGCAATCCCATCACCATATTATTGATGGGATTACGCACCTCATGTGCAAATGTCGCCACCGATTTGCCCAAAGCAGCCTGGTGTTCCAGTTCTTTGAGGTTCTTTTTCAAGCCATCCAATTCGCGTGTAGATTTAATAAGGATCAGAAATTGGGTATCAGGATCTTTTTCATCACACGAAATCACGCGCATTTTAACTGATTCCACGTCTCCATCTCTTCGACGCAGTAATACAAGATTTTCATATTGTTCAGTCCGTTTCTCAAATGAATCCTGAAAGACGGTTGTGATCTTGGGATCAGCTACCAGGTACGAATCAACATGCAGTGTTTGTGTTTCCCATTTTGAATATCCCAATAATCGTTCCATGTTTTGATTAATATCCAAAACATTTTTTCCATTGTCAAGATAGATCACACCTTCATCAATGTTATCAATCAAATAAGTAAGCACTTCTTGTGTTTTCGAGGTATCTTTTTGTATTTGTGTATGGATGGTTTTTTGTGCATAAAGGGAGGTTCCATACTCAAACAAGTTCATAAAATCTTCCACAATCTCTAGCAAGGAAGCATCTCGAATATATTCTTTCCAACCCGCTACTACAATTCCTTTTTCTTCTCTATCAGTAACAATGCGCTGGACGATCAGAGTGTTGATCAATTGTTCCCTTGCAGAGCGGTGTAGATGATTGATCGCTCGATTTCCCTGCTGCCAGAGACTGTACTCTGTCAGGCTTTCCAATTCCTGGACGGAAAATATCTCTGGTAAATTAAGCTTTTTTTGATTGGAAAAAGCAGAAATTTGAAAGGTACCCTCCTTTTCAAGATACAAACCCAAAAGGTCAAAATGAAAGACCTGCTCTAATATTTCCAATCCTTTTTCGCAAAAGGATGAAAAAGTCTCTTCGCGTGTTTCAATCAAAGCTGCGAAGGATGATAGGAAAGACTTTAGGGCATCAAAATCCTGGAAATTTCCTTGAGCTTTTTGAATGATCGAATATACTTTCCAATGTTGTTTGTCATCCAAAAATTCTCTAGCAAGATCAATCTCTAACGGTGCTCGGTTCTTTCGCAGAACTTTATATATCACCTTTCCAGTTTCTGAGCGTTCCTCAACGATCAAAGAGCGGAAGGGTGTTCTCAGTATTTCCTGTTTTGTGAATGCAGTTATTTCGATGAAGGCACTGTTTACCAGGGCAATTTCATCATCTTGATCCACCAACACATAGGGTTGTTTGAACAAATTCAATAATGATTCAATTTCCAGGAAGGAAAGGTTTTTGTTTTTTAGAAGGTCAATGAATGCCGTCATTTTGTTTTTTCTTTTCGTTGATAGGCTGGAAGAATTCCTTCCATATCTCGGTATTTTGCAACCGTTCTGCGGGCGATGTGAATGTTTTTCTTTGCCAGTTTCTTTACGATTTCCAGATCGCTCATCGGCTCTTTTTCTTTTTCAACGATTTCTTTAATTTCTGTGCGGACCTGTAAACTCCGGTCAAAAAATACCGAGAGTGGATAAACTTTTTTATTCGTTAATTGAATTGTTTTACTGGACACCGCTCTGGAAATTGTTGATTCATGCACGCCAAGTTTTTTGGCAATTTCTGCTCGTGTAATTGGTTTGAGATATTTATCACCGTCACGGATATATTGCTCCTGAATTTCAACCAGAGTTTGTGCCATACGCAGGATGGTGTTGGTTCTCTGCTGCAAACATTTAATAAAAAGGGAAGCTTTTTCAAGGTCTCCCCTCATTTTCATTTTTGTCTCTTTATCAACATTCTTCAAAGCCGCATGATAGTTTACATTCAGGACTAAATTACTATTTGCCGGTTGAAAAATTTCGATAATAATCGGGTTTTGAGGATTGTTCTCGAAAAAGCTTAATACAATATCCGGCGTACCCAGTTGCAGCAGGTTATTTTCTTGAGGGTTTCTTACATCGCCCCAGTTCGAACGAGCAGGAAATGGATTCAGGTTTTCGGTAATGAAATCGGCAATTTCTTCCACCTGTTTGATGGAAATGCCATACTCCTGTGCAATCTCAGGAAACTGTTTTTTAAAAAGAGCGTGAAAATTATTGGTGATGATTTTTTCTGTTAATTCCGGGATTTCCTTGCTCTTTTTTAATTCATCGATCTGAATCAGCATCGCCTCACGAGCATCCTTTGATCCCACCCCAACCGGATCGGCATGCTGGATCATGTTTTTTACTTTTTCAACGCTGGATATTGGAATATGATAGTAGCTGGCTAATTCCAGTACATCCACATCTACAAAGCCGTCATCATCCAACTGTGTCAAAATACTGGCGGCAACTAATTTCTCACGGTCATCCAACTCCATCCCTACCTGGCGCAGTACATACTCAGGAAGTGTTTGCCTATCAACCGTGCCATCTTCAAAATATTCATCACTATCCCCACTCTGATCAGAAACTGGAAATTCTCTTGTAGACACAAATGTAAGATACTGTACATCCTGTTTGAGCTGGTTGTTCATGCAATTTTTACATAACGATCCGAATGAAATTTCAGCTCCACAGATCGCGCAATGATTTATTTCATCAACCTCCAAGGCAGGGTTTTCCGCAAGATTCTTTTGGATCTCTTCTTCCACTTCCCCATTCCCCATGTTCAATAATGTCATTGTTTGGGCTAAATGGGCTGTCGCTTGAGGTTTTGTTTCTGTTTTTGATTGAATTGTAATTTTTTGATACATTTGAATTTGAGTATAGCGCAAATGGGTTGCCTATGCAATATTCATACCAATTTAATTGATGATACAATTTTTTGCATGCAGTCAGAATTGGTGGTGGTTGGAGGTGGATTAGCCGGATGCGAAGCCGCGTGGCAGGCTGCAAATCGAGATATTCCTGTTTCCCTTTATGAGATGCGCCCTCAGAAAATGACAGAAGTGCATAAAACAGATTTATTGGGGGAATTAGTATGCTCCAATTCTCTTGGCTCGACACTGACAACAAATGGAAACGGGCTTCTTTTTAATGAAATGAAAATTTTTAACTCACTTGTTGGTAGAGTGGCTGAAGAAGCCGCTGTTCCAGCCGGCTCTGCGTTGGCAGTGGATCGAACCCAATTTGCAGAAAAAATCACTCATTTGCTCACCAGTCATCCATTGATAAAAATTGTTCATGAAGAAATAGTAGCAATTCCACAGGAACCCTGCATTATTGCCAGTGGTCCTCTCACCTCACCTTCATTAATTACAGCACTCCAAAATTATCATGGAGAAAAGAACCTGTTCTTCTATGATGCCATTGCACCGATCGTGGAAGCAGAATCCATTGATATGCAAACTGCTTTTCGCGGTTCACGCTACGGAAAAGATGAATCCGGTGAGGGAGATTATCTCAACTGTCCTTTGGATAAGGAAACGTATGAGGCTTTCGTTGAACAATTAATGAACGCACAGCAGATCGAACTGAAGCCTTTTGAGCAACAGATTCATCAAGGTGTAGATGCCGGATATGGTCATTTTTTTGAGGGATGTTTGCCAATTGAAATCCTAGCACGGAGAGGGGTCAATACCCTCGCGTACGGTCCTCTTCGCCCGGTTGGATTGCGTAAGTCATATAAAGGCATTCCCCCTTATGCGATCGTCCAACTGCGCCAGGATGATCTCAGTAAAACTAGCTATAACATGGTCGGTTTCCAAACCAATCTCACATTTTCAGAGCAAAAACGAGTTTTTCGTATGATCCCCGGATTACAGAACGCTGAATTTGTACGGTACGGACAGATGCACCGCAATACATTTCTTTTTGCTCCCACCCTTATTAATCAGAATTTGCAATCAATCAATCGCTCCGATCTATTTTTTGCCGGGCAGCTTATTGGTGTGGAAGGTTATCTGGGAAATGCAGCGACAGGCTTAGTAGCAGGTATCAATGCAGCCAGTTTGCTGAAACATGAACCATTATTAACTTTTCCTAGAGAAACAATGATGGGTGCTTTATGTTTTTATGTATCGCATGCTGAAAAAGAGATTTTTCAACCCATGAAAGCAAATTTTGGTCTTCTTCCTCCCATTACTCCAAAGATTAAAAATAAAGGTGATCGTAAGATTGCTTCCGTTAGCAGATCATTGAAAATGATTGAAATTATTTATAAGAAAGAACCATGATCCAAATAAAAAGAACTCTCTTTTTCATACTTCTTATTCTCGTACTTTCCGCCGCTTGTACTCATAGAAATAATGCAAATGCTTTCTCGGGTGATCAAGCCTATCAATACCTCCAAACACTGCTCGATTTTGGACCCCGCATTCCAGGAAGTGCCGGTAGAGAAAATGCAGCAACTTTTATAAAAACTACACTCGAAGCCAATGCTTGGTCAGTCACTTTACAGGATTTCCAATTTGATAATGTCCCGCTGCAAAATATCATTGCAAAAAAGGGAAATGGCGATACGTTGATCATCGTGGGTGCCCATTATGATACCCGTGCTGTTTCCGATCAGGAGAGCGATGTAGAGAAACAGGATGATCCCGTCCCGGGAGCCAACGATGGAGGATCAGGCAGCGCAGTTTTATTGGAGATGAGTAGAGTTCTGGAAGTGCCTGAAGACACAGAAATATGGTTGGTTTTCTTTGACGCAGAAGACCAGGGTGATTTGAATGGTTGGAATTGGAGCATCGGAGCGGATTATTTCGTACATCAATTACAAAACCCACCATCCGAAGTCGTGATCATTGATATGATCGGTGATGAGGATTTAAATATATATCAGGAGAAGAATTCATCGCAGTCGCTTGTAGATGAAATATGGAATACTGCAGAAGACCTGGATTACCAATCCTATCTTATTCCCCAATATAAATATGCAATGATGGACGATCACTTACCCTTTATTAATGCCGGTTACCCAACCGCTTTATTGATCGATTTCAATTATCCTTACTGGCATACCACCAAAGATACGATTGATCATGTTTCTACAAAAAGTTTGCAGATCATCGGTGAGGTGCTGGTGCAATGGGTTTCTGAGCAGAAATAAATCCAAATAAAAAAGACTTCGGAAACCTGGCGATCATTGCGTTTCCACGCATTAGACCTATGGTTTTGCGTCCCCCATTTCCACCGGGTTTGCTCTTTCGCGTCTCGTTTTATCAATGTTCTAGTACAATTCTATCAAATCGAAAATTGTATAATAACTACCCATTTGAGGTTTATTAAAGAAAAGGTCCGTTTATGCCAAAAAATCAAGTCTTTAACACTGCTCCGCCAAAGGAAAAAGCAGTGCTTGTGGGTTTAGATATTCAAGATAATAAATCTCTTCTTTCAATGGAAAGTTCTCTTGAAGAATTATATCTTCTGGCTGAGACAGCCGGGGTTGAAGTCGTTGGGGAATTAAGTCAAAAGCTGGAAAAACCAAATCCATCCACATTTATCGGGTCAGGAAAAGTAACAGAATTAAAAGAACTGGTAACCGCTCTGGACGCAGATATGGTCATCTTTGACGATGAATTGAAACCCCGAAATTTTCGCGATCTAGAGGAACAACTTCCAGAGGGCACGAAAGTTCTCGACCGCACTGGGCTGATCCTTGATATTTTTGCACAGCATGCAAACACCAGTGAAGGAAAATTGCAGGTTCAATTGGCTCAAAATGAATATTTATATCCCCGCCTGACCCGCGCATGGACACATTTGGTCCGCCAGGCAGGTGGTGGCGGTGGTCGCACCGGCAGCGTTGGTGGCGTGGGCTTAAGAGGTCCGGGTGAAACACAGCTCGAAGACGACCGCCGAATAATTCGTTCTCAGATTAGCATGCTGAAAG
>CAYLUJ010000097.1:0-9534 GCA_964386805.1 uncultured Pelolinea sp.
GATATCGAAAAAGAAATAATAGCATACATGAAAGTTTATTCCGAAATAGTAGATATTCTCTCTTAATTTTGTAAAAACGAATATTGTTATAATAAAAATAGCGTTTTCCGAAATCTTTGTCTTTATTTTCAATATTATCATTTTGCTATAAAATTTATATTGAATTAGAAGGATTTGGTAAATGAAACTACTCACATATAAATTTTTTGAGCCCATAGCTAATTCATGGAATTTTTCAGAAGTCACTTTGGGTAAAATTAATCTTCTTGTTGGCAACACTGGTTCTGGAAAAACACGATTTTTAAATACATTATTCAATATTGGCACATCAGTTGCTAATGAAACAGTCGATCTAGTGATTGGCCATTGGGAAGTGAATATAACAGTACAAAATTCGCGTTTTTTTTGGTTGCTTGAAGTAAATAGAACAAAAGATGATATAAAACCTGTTGTAACAAAAGAATTATTAGTTCAATCATCAAGCAAAGAGAAGAAAAGAATAATCATTGATAGAAATATAAACAAATTTTCATTTTGTGATAAGAAAATGCCAAAGCTATCACCAAATAAATCAGGATTAACATTACTTAAAAATGAAGACATAATAAATCCGATAAATAAAGGTTTTGCATCTATTCTCCGTAGACATTTTTCAATGGATGCGTTACTTAAAGCATCCCAATATGTCACTGTCCCTGATATCTTTCTACAAAATAAAAAATCTATTACGATAGAGGATATTTTTTGGAGTGATTTTCCGTTAAATATTAATCTATTTTTATTATCACAATTTTTTCCCAAAAAATATGAATTAATTTGTAACAATTACAAATTAATATTCCCATTTATCGAAAATATTGAAATAAAAGAATTAACTGATTTACATAAATTTATAAATATTTCAGGGAGAGTGCCAGTTTTTTGTATTAAAGAGAAAGGAAGTACTGATTGGGTTGAACTTAAAGAGCTTTCTTCTGGGATGCAAAAAGTACTTTTGATAATTACTGATTTTTATATATTGCCAAATGAGGGTGTTTATTTACTCGATGAATATGAAAATTCACTTGGTCCTAATGCTATTGATTTTCTTCCAGAATTTCTGAATCAAGAGGATAACAACAATCAATATATAATAACAAGTCATCATCCATACATTATTTCCAATATTCCAATCAAGAATTGGTATGTTTTTCATCGAGTAAGAAAAAAAGTAAATATACTATTTGGTAGTGAATTAATCCAAAAATATGGTAAATCCAAACAAGATGCTTTTTCCCAATTAATCAATGATCCATTTTATATTGAAGGGATTGAATGAACTATTATATCCTTGTTGAAGGAAAGGCAGAATTCAGGGTTTATCCAGATTGGATAAAATGGGCAAATCCAAAGCTTAAACGTGTATATAGTCTTGATGAAATAAAATTTAATAATTTTTATATTTTTTCAGGAGAAGGTTACCCACAATATAAAACCAATAATATTCCAGCAGCAATAGAAGATTGCAACTGTTACAAAAAAATAGATCAATTAGTTATTGCTGCTGATTCCGAAGAAATGAGTTTTCAAGAAAAATTTGAAGAAATTTCACTCTTCGTACAAAACTATCAAAGTAGAGTACCAATTCGTATAATCATTCAACATTTTTGCATAGAATGCTGGGGATTAGCAAATAGAGTCATCATACGAAGAAATCCTCAACAATCAACTCTAATTAAATACATTCAATTCTTTAACGTTACAAATAACGATCCTGAATTACTACCGCCCTATTCAGATGAGGATATTGGAAGAGTTGAATTCGCTTATAGATATCTACATAAAGCAATCAATGATAGAAATTTAAGTATGACATATTCAAAATCAAATCCACGTGTTTTAAAACAAAATGGATATATAGATCAAATATTCAGAAGGTTACAGGAAACTGGGCATATTTCAAGTTTTCAAAGTTTTCTAAATGTTTTTAAAAACTAGAAGTTTGTTTCATATAACATATTCATATTATTTCTCTTTTTATATATGCTTGTTTATGAAATGATTTTTGTATCTACTATTTACTTTTCTGTTTTTAATTGATTTTTCATCTTTCATAAAATGATTTGTAGAAATAATTTCTCAACACTCCACTAGTTTTCAATATTATTTAAAATTTTAGAAAACGCACCTACCCTTGTTTAGTTAGTAGGTAGGTTTATTTTCAACCCACGATATTTTTGTTTCTCCCTATTGCGCAGCATGGGGGAGACCAAGAGGGGGCGTCATTCCGAGCGAAGCGAAGATACCGTCTAAAATGTCAAGAGTTAGAAGCACAAAAAGCAGGATCAAATGGAACACCTGATTTTAGGACACCAAAACAAAGGACGAGCAATTTTCTCATTGCTGCACCCACGATAACCATTCTATGTTTTTCTTTCTTTTCCAACCTTTCACATAACTGAACAATAAAAGGATTATGATGCATTGCAACTACCGCAGGGAAATATAAAGCTTTGCGGATCTGTGCATTCCCTATTTTAGATAATTTAGATCTGTGCCGAATAGATGTACCTGAAAGATGCTGTGATGGATTCAGACCCGCATAAGCCACAAGTTCTTTTGCTGATGCAAAGACATGAATATTTTCTGCGAGCAACTTTATTGCTGTTAGATCTGCAATTCCAGGGATGGATGTCAATAGAGCTTTTCTCTCTCGTAGATCTGTATGTTCTTCAATGAAATCATGGATAACAGAAGTGAACTGTTTGATTTGCTGGTCTAGAAAAGAAATATGCTCATTGATCAGCTTTTGCACTTCTGGAGAAGGATTATAACCATCTGCCCGATTTGATTCCTGGTTACGCATACGCTTTATGGCTTCCAAGTGCCTCTGCATAGCTTGCAATTCCTGTATATGTGGCGCAGTAGGACTCCAAATGGTTGGATTTTGTGTAGCACAATAATCTGCGATCACCGCTGCATCCAATGAGTCAGTTTTATTTCTTGATAATTTACATTTTGCATAATTATGAATGCGGGTTGGATTGACCACGCTTACCAGTATTCCTTCCTCATGAAGAAATTTAGCCAGTTTTTCCCAATATCGGTTAGACGCTTCCATGCAGATATGAATTCTCCCTTCGCTTCTTTCCTTTATCCATGTTATTAGTTTTGGATAGTCTTCTAGATCATTCTTGAATGACCTAAAAAAACTCTGTCTATCACATTGAATATGTGCCTTAAAAGATAACTTGGCTATATCTATTCCAACTGATACTTTGTTCATCTTGTACCCCTTCTGTGATTTAATAGAGATATCAGAGGGATTATGCTTGCCCAACCTTTCTTGTATATGCGAGCTACGTCTTTGTTGGGCGTGCTCAAGATACCGTTCGATTTGTTGGCAGGCATTTGATGGGAGAGGGACTTATATCTTCGCTACAGGGTCTTCGCCCTAGGATCTCACCAAGTTCTCCTCTCCCTCCCTCGCTCTCTTTATTAAATACTAAGATACAAGAATCTCACCTAAGCAAAGTCAATTCCTAAAGAAGTCGTAAAGATGCTCTTTGATAATAAATCACTAACCTTTAATCTCAATGCGACTTTTATTTTTTTTAACTGTGAAATGGAGAGATTTCACGGTCGTTGCGCTCACTCGAAATGACAGTTCAACGACATAATAAAATTGGTGCGTTAGAAAACGCACCCTGTCCAATTCCTTGCATTTCCTTGAAATTCCATATAAAATAATTCTTTGGAAAAATTACCGATGGTCAACCAATTTACTTTAATTCCTACTTACATTCAAATGCAGAGAGTTCGCATTTCCTTGTCGTACTATACCTGTAGTTAAAGTAAATATTTAATATTGAGTTTTATTTTTACCGCGGGCAGTACATCAAAGCCCGCGGTAATTTTTTAATTATCTACCAGGAGACGTGATCATGGAGCTATCAAAATTATTAAAAAATAAAAAAATGCAGGTATTCCTTTGGGTCTGGGCAGGTCAGGTGGTTTCAATATTGGGATCAGCCATGACCCGTTTCGCCCTGATGATCTGGGCATATGAACAATCAGGAAGCGCAACCACCCTGGCGCTGATAGGGACCTTCAACAGTCTGCCATACCTGCTCTTCAGTCCGCTGGCAGGAGTTCTCATTGATCGCTGGGACCGCCGCAAGATCATGCTTTTCGCTGACCTGTTTGCCGGCTTTACTACGATATTTATGCTGGTCATGTATAGAACCGGAAACCTGGAACTCTGGCATATGTACCTGGCTGAAGGGATCACCGGCGCTCTGGAAGCTTTTCAAATGCCGGCTTACAGTGCCGTCATGTCCGTACTGGTACCCAAAGAGCAGTATGCCCGCACCAATGGGCTGCGTTCGTTAGGCGCACATATCTCCTATGTGCTGGCTCCCGCTCTGGCAGGCTTGCTGCTTCCCTTCATCCAGATCTCCGGCATCATGACCATCGACATTGCTACATTTCTGTTCTCTACGGTAATCCTGCTGTGCGTCACTATCCCCAAACCTCCGGTAAGTGAAGAAGGAACTGCAGCAAACGGTAATCTGAAACAAAACCTCAAGTTTGGCATGGAGTATATTTTCAAGAGCAAGGGGTTAACACATCTTCTGCTCCTTATGCTGGTTATTAATATGCTTTCTGCCCTAACTTATTTTTCGATCCTGCCTGCCATGATTCTGACACGCAGCGGTGAGCAGGAGGCAGTTCTTGGATGGGTGCAGTCCATGCTGGCAGCCGGCGGGGTGATCGGGTCAGCCCTCTTGAGCATCTGGGGAGGACCGCGCAAAAAGATCTACGGCGTCCTATTCGGCGGTGTATTCACTTTTCTTCTGGGAGATCTTTTATTCGGGCTTGGTCGCAGCCTCCCCATATGGATCGTTGCCGCGCTGGGATCAACGATCCCTATCCCATTCATTTCCGGTGAAGCCCAAGCCATCTGGCAGCTTCGAGTGCCGCCCGATCTGCAGGGTAGAGTCTTTTCAATAAAAAACATGATCCAGCAGATCACCAATCCGGTCATGTACCTGGTTGGCGGCATTCTGGCAGATCAGGTTTTTGAACCTGCCTTTTTACCCGGGGGAAAACTGGTAGATACGTTCGCCGTTAATCTGGTCGGTTCCGGACCCGGCGCAGGGATGGGATTCATGTTCCCATTCCTGCTGGGAACCACAAGCTGCCTGTTGGGATTCTTTTCTCCCGCGTTGAGAAACGTCGAAAAGGAACAGTGATCACAGGGTGGATTGGATGGTCAATCCACCCTCAGCTTCAATATGATGGCTGTATTCTCTGAATGCAGCCTGTTCCTGCTAGACTGTAAGGTATGTTCGGACCGTACCCTACCCTAACTTCTGGTTGATCTTCCCCAAAGCAGAACCCGCATTGTAGCGTACATAAAAATTGCTGTCATTTTCCGCTTCTTTCAGCGGTTCAATGGCGCGCGCATCGCCCAGGTTGCCCAGCGCCACAGCTGCATAGCGGCGCACCTCTCTGGTTTTATCTTTCAATGCAGCAATGAGAGGTTCCACCGCGCGCTTATCACCGATCTCGCCCAGCGCCTTGGCAGCCAATTCTCCCACCTCATCATCAGGATGCATGATGAGAGGGATCAATGCAGCAACCGCCGGTTCGCCGATCTCGATCAGCGCCACGGTCGCTTTGGTGCGCACGTAGGTTGGATCACCTTTCAAGGTTTCGATCAATGCCGGAACCGCTCTGGCATCTTTCAGCAGCTCCAATGCCTTGGCTGCTTCAGACCGGATATCCCTTGGTTTTTCGGATGTCAATATACTCACCAGACCATCCACATCCTTACCATCCAGCATGTCCTTGATTTCTGAGAACTCAAAAATATACATAGTATGCCCTCCGATGTAACTTTATCTATGCTTACTAATAATTATATTTTACGAATTGGAAAATCATTGTAATAAAACTGAAAAGCTTAATTATGTCTCACACATTCTTTGTTCTTTATTCTTTACTTTTTTATCGCTGTATAATGAACAGGATCATATTTACCGGAGGGATAGACACCATGTCATCATCACAAACCAATCCTTTTGAATTACTTAAAAACAGCATCCTCAGCCGCCCGCGCATGATGGGTACGAAAGAGGAAAAAGAAGCCACAGCATTTCTGCTCGATTTTCTCACCAGACAAAAATTAAATCCCTACACTGAAGAGATCAAATGGTCTACCGCTTTTGTGGAAGGGCGTAAATACCTCTACCTGATCATGGCAGGATTCGTGATCCTCTTCAATTTATCTCTGCGACTAACCTCCCCTTGGAATGGGTTCCTTTCTGCCCTATTGGTAATCCTTTCCATTCTGACGTTTATTTTCTTCATGAAAGGATTGCTCCACGATAAATTTGACAAGTTGGGAAAATCTTCCACCGGGAAGAACGTGTTATGTACCATCGATGCGCAGGAGAAAAAGAAGGAAGCAGCCACTATCTACGTCACCGCTCATTACGATAGTATTTCATCCAACCATCCCAAGTTTTCCATACCGGTGATGATGGGCATACTGATCGGATCATTGATCAGCATCTTGCTCACTACTACGGAAAGTATTCTTCATCTGATAAATTATTTTGGAGCACAACATTCCTTCGTATCAGCCATTTCGATCCTCAATCTGATCTTGATGATCTTCAGCGCCATTGTTCTTGTTTGCGTAGTGTTCTCGCGCTTTTTGAGGAACGTGAATCGCGGTCCGGGTGCAGTGGATAACGGCAGTGGCTCCGCCATTTTGCTCAGCCTAGCAGCGTATTTCAAAGATCATCCCCTCCCTCATACTCACTTGAAATTTATCTGGTGCGCCGCAGAGGAATGGGGTTTGTACGGGTCAAAAGGGTATGTCAAAGCGCATAAAGAGGAGATCGCGGCTGTTCGTGACACGAGCTGTGTGATCAATGTGGATATGGTCGGCTCGGAATTGGCTTATCTGGAGAAACATGGATTTATTTTCCAGAAGCCGTTGAATAAAAAGCTCAATATAATTATTGCACAAACAGCCAAAGAAGCAGAGATCGAAGCACGTCCCTTCCATTCTCCCATCAGCAGCAACAGCGATCATGCTGCTTTTCAAAAGGAAAAAGTGGAGGTGTGTTTCTTCCTCGCCAATAAAGACAGCAAATTCATCCACAGTCCACAAGATACGATCGATAAGGTCAAGCCGGAAAAGTTGAATGATGCCGTGGAATTGATTAAACGAATGGTTGTGAAGCTGGACAAAGGCTGGAAATAAAAAACATTATCTATTCTTTAATTTTATTAATACATTCTATGAAATCCGGTCTCTTTAATCTTGTGTTGTATGATAGCCATGGATACCTATGGAGGTATACATGAAAACAACATCCACCGGTCAACAAGCCAGTATCATATATATTCCACATGGAGGGGGTCCACTTCCCCTGCTGCATGATAAATACCATCAAGAACTCGTGAATTTTCTCCATTCCATTACTCCCGATCTAGGGAAACCGGATGCCATTTTGGTCATCAGCGCCCATTGGGAAGAATCGAGCGCTACCATAACCAGCGGAGCAAATCCGCCGATCATCTACGATTATTATGGTTTTCCAGATGAAGCATATCAGATCACTTATCCCGCTCCCGGAGAACCAGCTTTGGCAAAAAAAGTGTTTTCGCTTCTCCAAGAACATGGCATCAATGCCAAAATGGATGAACAACGCGGCTTCGATCATGGTGTTTTTGTACCTTTGAAAATCATGTACCCCGACGCATCCATCCCATGCATCCAGCTTTCTTTACTGCACAGTCTTGATCCCAGAGAACATTTGAAAATTGGAAGGGCTTTGCAGGATCTTAGAAAAGAGAACATCCTCATTCTTGGTTCCGGTTTCTCTTTTCATAATCTTTCTGCTTTTTTCGATCAAAATGATCAAGATGGGGTAGATACACAGAATGAACAGTTTCAACAATGGTTAATTGAGACCTGCACTTCTCAAGACCTGACCCAAGCAGAGCGCGAAGAAAGGCTCGCACAATGGGAAGAAGCGCCGTTTGCAAGATACTGCCATCCACGAGAAGAACATCTTCTTCCGCTTCATGTATGCACAGCGCTTGCCGGTTCCCCGGGTAGCCTTGTTTTCGAAGGCAGAATTATCGGGAAAAAAGCAGTTTCATTCCTATGGCAAAACTTTAAGTAATTCGATATGTTCAATGTGACAAACATGTTAGAATAGAGCGTTTGACTAAATCATATTATTCTTACGGTAAAGATTTTCATCTCGTCAGACATCCTTCCGATGTCTGAATTGCCATACCATCATCTCGAATACAGCTTTAGGTACCAGCCACCGCAACCACTGCCCCACCTGTTTATGGTCCAGGCATCTTGACCTTCACATTCCCGGTGATCGAAGATCAACTTGCGGTGCGCGCATGCAGCCGATCGGGCTGACCTTCAAGAAACAAAAGCCCAACCGTTATTCAAACCAGACCAACGGTGAGTTAATGATCGTTCATCTGTGTTTGAGCTGTGGAAAGATTTCCACCAACCGCATCGCCGGAGACGATAACACGTATGCCATCCTGACCGTATTCAATGATTCATTATCTCTGGATGAAAGCATCAGGATCAAAGCTTTGAGTCAGTCGATTTCTTTATTAACTTTAGAAGATAAAGAATCAATGTTGATCAGTTTATTCGGGAAAAACTATTCGGAATTCATGGAATAGAAAGTAAAAATAGACAAAGGGAGAGCAGCATTCTAGCTACTCTCCCTGACTTTTACCCAGAAATAGCTTTCATATTACTTCTTTCTCTTTGATACTACAAAAACAGACAAAGCAGAAAGCCCCGTCAACACCAATCCAAAGCCTGCCACAACCAAACCTTGCAGAATGGCTTGAAAACCAATGAACATGGGAGTGAAATCAGGTAAAGTCCAGGTGATCAGCACACCATTCCGGTAAAAATTCCAGAGAATGGGCAGTGCAACTATATAGAGGGTGATAAAGGTGAAATTCAAACTAGCTTGAGTGATAGACTGAACATCCTCTTCGAAACTCTTTGTCCAGAAAACACTGATAACCCAGGCAATCAGGAAACCAATGCCTATATATTTGGCAGTACCGATAATAAAATCCATAGCACTTGTCAGAGAACTGAGGGAATAGGTTTTCCCTTCAACCAAAGCATAGAAAACATGGAAGATGATAAGTGAAACAATCGCTCCCAGTACATATTTCCATATCTTCCGATCATGACTGCGAACCAGAAAATATACAGGAACAGCAGCCAGTATCACAGTGATCACCAAACGGATGATGCGTTCTTGACTCAAACGCTGCGCACGAATTGTCTGCATCGCTAATACTGCCGATCCAGTCTCATCCACCGAAAAACCACCCACTGTCATCACATTTTGATAAATCTTCAGTAAATTATTCTGCTGTTCCTGCCATGCTGCCTGGAATTCGGCTTTCTGATCTTCCGATAAGGTCAGCATCTCCATCAACGCTCGCCCCTGATTACTGGCAGGGGTCTCCATC
>CAYLUJ010000098.1:0-8954 GCA_964386805.1 uncultured Pelolinea sp.
GATGGTCCCGGTGGAAAGCAATAGCTATCAAAAACGCGTGAAGAGACTTGCGCCCTATATTGAAAAAAATAAATAAAGATTGATCGAATTTTGCGGCTGCTGGGTGTTCGCAACTGGTTTTTAACCGACGCCCTGGGGTTCGCAAAGGAGAAAAAATGACTCGTGTAAAAAGTGGACCAAGCAGGGTCCAGCATCATAAAAAAGTTTTAAAAATAACAAAAGGTCAGTTTGGCACTCGTTCACGCCTGTACCGACGTGCAAACGAAGCCATGTTGAAAAGTTTATGGTACTCATTTCGTGATCGTCGAGTACGCAAGCGTGATCTGCGCAAACTGTGGATCACACGTATTAACGCAGCTTCCCGTCTGAACGGCATCAGCTACAGCCGTCTTATCTGTGCCATGAAAAAAGCCGATATCACCCTCAACCGGAAGATGCTGGCTGATCTGGCAGTCCGTGACCCACAAGCGTTCGCGGCTGTTGTTGAAAAAGCAAAAGCAGCCATCTAATCAGAAAATCCTCCTTTAAATAAGCTAACGGGGTGGAAATTATTCCACTCCGTTTTTGTTTTATTTGTCATTAATCCGTTAAAATGAATTCATGGATACGCAATCGAATGTGTATTTTGAATCTTTGTTTCACGAGGTAAATCACCTCCAGCTTGTGCAGGGCGACCTGACACGCGAGAGCGTGGATGCCATTGTGAACGCAGCCAATAATCACCTGCAGCATGGGGGAGGCGTCGCAGCTGCTATTTCCCGGGCGGGAGGCAGTGTAATTCAGCAAGAAAGCGATGCCTGGATTCAAAAGCATGGACCCATCACGCACGCCAGACCAGCTTTCACCAGTGCCGGGTTCTTGAACTGCCGCTATGTCATCCATGCGGTTGGACCGATTTGGGGTGAAGGTGACGAAGAATTGAAATTGCGCGAAACAATTCGAGGCTGCTTTATTCTGGCAGAAGAACTTGCCATCAGTTCTCTCTCATTTCCTGCTATCTCCACCGGTATCTATGGCTTTCCATGTGGAAAAGCGGCTCAGATATTTAAAGAAGAACTCTTCCGCTTCTTTGAAAAGAATCCCCTGACCGGCTTACATCTCGTACGGATTGTATTATTGGATGCGGAAACCCTGCAGATATTTCTGGAAGAATTTAAAAGAACTGGTTAATGAAGATCATGCTTACATCCATTCAAAATCCGAAGATTCAATGGGTTCGTTCTCTGCTTGCCCGGAAAAAAGAACGCTATCAAGAAAAAGTTTTCGTGTGCGAGGGAATTCGCCTTGCTGAAGAAGCGATTCACAACAAGCAGTACCCCAGCCTGGCTTTGTTCAGTTCTTCCATTTCAGAGCGCGGGAAAGCGCTGCTTTCAAACTGTACTTGTGAAAAATTAGAGGTCGCCCTTGCCCTGCTGGATAGAATTTCAGATACGGAGACTTCACAGGGTCTGATCCTGGTTATGCCTTTTCCCGAACTTCCCACCCCGCTAAAGCTTAATTTTTGTATGGTGCTCGATGAAATCCAGGACCCTGGTAACTTCGGGACGATCCTGCGCGCGGCGGTTGCATTTGGATTACAGAGCATCTTCTACACACCTGGTTCTGTGGACCCCTATTCACCCAAAGTGGTGCGCTCAGCAATGGGTGCCCATTTTCAAATTCCCATCCAAGAAGCCAACTTACAGAAAATAAGAGAACTTTCTCAAAGCACCCAACTTTTTTTGGCTGAAGCCCAGAATGGTATCGCATGCTGGGAAGCTGATCTCCGGCAGCCCAGCACCATCGTCATTGGCAGTGAGGCTTTTGGCGCCAGCCAAGCCATCCGGCAGATTCCACATCAGAGTCTGCTCATTCCCATGCCGGGAGCCATGGAAAGCTTGAATGCTGCCATGTCAGCCAATATTTTATTGTATGAAGTCGCACGCCAGAGGGCAGCATGAGAATACGTTCCATCACTTATTTTTTCGATCCGGCTCAAACGCCGGTTGAACCCATCTTTACTGCAATTCGCGCTCACAAGGACGCATTGAAAAAAAATCTGGCATCTGCCGGGTATGAGGTGCAAAGCGTTCGTCTGGCAACAGCACCTTTTCCATCTTGGCTGGATTTCAAGGATAAAGCCAATGCTTTCCAAAGAATCAAAGATTTATGCAGTCATGCGCAAGATGCAGGCTTTGACTACCTTTCTCTGGGTCCCTGCCGTGCAGATGCTTGCCAGGTTGAGTCCATCATCCCTGCCATGCTAGCTGTATCGAAGATCCTCTTTGTTAGTATGCAGCTTATCGATCCGCAGGGTAGATTGTCTTTGTCTGATATTCATAGCTGCGCAGCAGTGATCAAACAGGTTGCCAACCTGGAACCGGATGGCTTTGCCAATTTGCGTTTTGCAGCTCTGGCGAATGTCAAACCGTTCACACCTTTTTTTCCGGCAGCCTATGGAGCAAGCGGAGAACTCGCATTTTCACTGGCGATGGAATGTGCAGATACAGCGCTCGCCACCTTCCAACAGGCGGTGGATTTGAATAGCGGCTGCCAAACACTCTGTTCGACCTTTGAAGAACATGTCATGAAAATGGAAACCTTGATCGAAAGAACAAGATCACAATCTTCTATTTCTTTTAAAGGTTTTGATTTTTCACTGGCACCCTTTCCGGAAGATTGGTGTTCTTTTGGAAAAGCGCTTGAAGCTATGGGAGTTGGAGCCATTGGTTCTGCGGGGAGTCTGGCGGCTGCCGCCATTCTGGCTGGAGCATTGGATTCCGGTAAATGGAAAAAAGCAGGCTTCAATGGTTTGATGATGCCAATTTTGGAAGACAATATTCTCGCCGCGCGCAGCAGCGCTGGGCTGCTTTCGATTTATGATGTGCTGCAATATTGCAGCGTTTGTGGTACAGGGCTTGATACTGTCCCATTACCAGGGGGTATCGAAGTGGAAAAGATCCAGGCGCTGCTGCTGGATGTGGCTGCGCTGGCATTAAGATTGAATAAACCGCTCACTGCCCGGCTTATGCCTGTTCCAGGCAAAAAAGCCGGAGACGCTGTAAATTTTGATTTCTCTTATTTTGCCAAAGGGAAAGTGCTTGATTACCCCTATTCAGGGTTAGGTCATCCGCTTACTGCTGGGGACAAAATCGACATGAAACCACGCTGCTAGATCAAACCAGCACTTCAATGGTTGAAGATGCCCAGTGTGCATCGATCCAATCTTGCACTGCCTGTTCCTGTAAGACATGCAGCGCTTCTGCACTGAGAGGTTGACTCTCATTCCGCTCGATAACCTGAATGATTTGAAAACCGTATTCTGTTTCGATGACCGTGCTATATTGACCGGCACTTAAGCTAAATGCCGCGTCTTCCACCGCCTGCACATACAAATAATCGCGCGGAAACCATCCCAGATCGCCGCCGGTGAGCGGATCATAGTCTTCCGCCAGGGCAGCAAAATCCGTTCCTGCTTGAAGTTGTTGGTATAGTGAATCGGCTGTGGCGCGATCACTAACCAGGATTTGGCGGGCATGGATTTGCTCGGTGGAGGTTGGAACACTACTGACGATCTTGTCGCGCATCCAGGCGGCTGCCAGTTGCCTGCTCAGGGTCTGGCGAAAACCCGCTTCATCATAATGGTTCGCTTGCAGCCAAGTCATGAATTGTTCTGACCCGCCTACTTCGATGATCAGTTCATCGATATGCGCTTGCAGAGTTGCTTCATCCACAAAATATCCCTCGCTATTCGCAGTTTGCGCCAGCAGTACCTGCCCTACCAATTCAGAGAGGATCAGGTCAATCTGTTCTTCCTCGCTCATCTCTTCACCAAGTATTGCTTGAGCATCCTGCAAGCGTAGTTGTTCATTTTGAAATTCTACAACCGTGATCCCGATTCCATTAACCCGCACCGCCATCGCTTCTTCGGTGGGGGTAGCGGCGGCAACAGTTGCAGCTTGCTGCTCTTGCGCTTTTTGAGTGCAAGCAGATATTAATAAAACGAATATGCTCAGGATAAGAAGAGAAGAAATGTGTTTTTTCATAGTAGCTATGATTATAAATGGAAATAAAAAAGCCGTAGGATTTTAACCTACGGCTGTTCTTTTTAGTATTCAGGCATTGGCGGCTGCGCCATCGGTTTTTCCTTTTCAGGAATATCCGTGATGAGAGCCTCAGTGGTGAGGATCATCGCTGCAATGGAGGTTGCATTTTCCAATGCGCCGCGGGTCACTTTGGCAGGATCGATCACACCTGCTTTGACCATATCAATATATTTTTCAGCAAGAATGTCGAAACCGACGTTCTTATTTTTTTCTTTTGCCTGAGCCTGATGAACATTTTCAACCACAACAGGTCCATCAAAACCAGCATTTTCCGAAATGCGTTTCATAGGAACATAGAGTGCTTTGCGGACAATATTCACACCCGTTTGTTCATCTTCATTGCCCAATTTCAGCTCAGCCAGTGCATCAACTGCATTCAGCAGAGCTACCCCACCACCAGGAACAATGCCTTCTTCAACTGCAGCGCGGGTAGCAGAGAGAGCATCTTCAACACGATGTTTCTTCTCTTTTAACTCGGTCTCGGTTGCAGCGCCAACACGAATGATGGCAACACCACCGGAAAGTTTTGCAAGGCGTTCCTGTAATTTTTCGCGATCATAATCGCTGGTGGTCTTGTCGATCTCAACACGGATCTGATCAATGCGTCCCTTGATCTCTTTGGAATCGCCTTTGCCACCAATGATGGTGGTGTTATCTTTGTCAGATTGAACCTTTTCAGCAGTCCCAAGATCCTGCACGGTAGTGGTTTCCAATTTGCGTCCGGTTTCTTCTGAAATAACAGATGCGCCAGTCAGGATGGCAATATCCTGCAGCATGGCCTTGCGGCGATCACCAAAACCGGGGGCTTTGACAGCAATAACATTCAGAGTGCCACGCAGTTTGTTCAACACGAGGGTTGCCAGGGCTTCCCCATCAATATCTTCAGCAATAATGACCAGGTCACGTTTGCCAACCTGCACCATCTTCTCAAGCAATGGTAGCATGTCTTGAGCGGCAGAAATTTTCTTATCGTAGATAAGGATATAAGGATTCTCGATAACAGATTCCATATGCTCAGTATCTGTCACGAAATATGCTGAAATATAGCCACGATCAAACTGCATACCTTCAACATATTCCTGTTCGAATTCCAGACCTTTTGATTCTTCAACGGTGATCACGCCGTCTTTGCCGACTTTATCCATCACGTCGGCGATCAGAGTTCCGATCTGGCGATCTTGCGCAGAAATGGTGGCAACGTTGGCAATCTCTTCTTTGGTTGAAATATCAATTGCCTGTGCTTTGATCGCATCAGCCACTGTCTTGGAAGCTGCTTCGATACCGTGTTTCAAAAGCATCGGATTCGCTCCGGCTGCCAGAGTTTTCAAACCTTCGGTTACCATGGCATGTGCCAGAACAGTTGAGGTTGTAGTTCCATCACCGGCAATGTCATTTGTCTTGGTTGCTGCTTCTTTCAATAATTGGGCACCCATATTTTCAAATGGATCTTCCAATTCGATTTCTTTTGCTACGGTCACACCATCATGCGTAATGGTCGGGGATCCGAACTTGCGATCCAGAGCCACATTGCGTCCTTTTGGACCGAGAGTGGTGGCGACTGCTTCAGCCACAATATCAATTCCGTTATGCAGTTTCTTTCGTGCTTCTTCTCCAAATACCAGTTGTTTTGCTGCCATAAGTATCTCCTTCTTTCGAGATTAATCTGATTATTCTTTAACGATTGCGAGGACGTCGCTCTCTTTTAAGATCAAGAGCTTCTTGTCATCGATCTTGATTTCGGTGCCTGAATATTTCGCAAACAGGATAGTGTCGCCTTCTTTGACATCCATCTGAATGCGTTCGCCTTTTTCATCACGATCACCAGGACCGATAGATAGGACTGTTCCTTTTTGGGGTTTTTCTTTTGCGGTTTCAGGTAATACGATGCCTGAGGCAGTTACATCTTCCCGTTCGATCGGTTCTACTACCAATCGGCTTCCAAGGGGTTTGATATTGAGTGCCATATAAGATCCTCCTAATTTTTTTTCAAGTCATTATTTTAGCACTCTTTTTATTCGAGTGCTAATTTCAATCTTAACCATCTTTCAAGTTCAAGTCAAGACAAAATACGAAAATTAATATTATTTTAATATTTCATAGCCATACGACTCACAGATCGACTCGGATTCATCTACTACCCCCATGATGGTGGTGTCATCAGGAAAAGCATTTCGCACCATTTCCAGTATTTGCATGGCTTTTTCGCAGTAGCCATTGGTCTCGCGGTGTAAAGCAGCCAGCACAGCGCCGTATTCCGCATAGTAGTCTTTCGTATCAATGGTAAGGGGTAACCCCTCGATCGCTACCATCGCGTCGGTTTCTGAATCACATTGGCGCACTTCACAGCTTTCTTCAGCCGTGCAGCTTTCCAATCCACATTGAAAAGCCAGGATCTCGCTTTCGTAGTTGCGGGCTTTATGGTAGACATCCCCCAAAAATGCATAGGAATAGGCATCATCTGGATTGAGTTGTACCGCTTTACGAGCGTTTAAACTGGCGGAGAGGGGATATCCTTGTTGCACATAAGTTTTTGCGATCGATTGGTAAGGGATCGGATCGTTTATGCCCAATTGTTCGTTGATATCAGCCGCCATTGCAAAATATTCCAGAGCATAGTTATATTGCGCCAATTCACGGTAGTTCACCCCAATGGACATATAGAGAAAGGTAAGATTGGGATTGATTTCAGAAGCTTTTTTGTATTCGGTGATGGCCGCACTGTAATTACCGATGGATTCCTGCAAGTAGCCGCTGATGCGGTGTGCATCCATTAACGAATCATCCTGTTCCACTGCCTGGTCAATATATTGTTCTGCCTGCGTCCATTTCATCTGATCGGTCAGAATTTCAGCATAGTAAGCCAAAGCCAAAGTGTTATTGCCATCTAGCTGTAATGCAGAGACTGCTTCCTGCTCCGCCTGGGTGAGCAATTGATCTCTTTGATCGCTGATCAATGCAGAGCTTGCCAGCCAATCCAACGCGAAGGCTTTCACAGCATGAGCAGTGCTGTTCTCAGACTCAATTTCCAGAGCGGTATTGGCAGATTCCAGTGCTTCGTTCAGCCGGTTGTATTTATCTTCGCTGGAAACCAATAGAGTGGAAGAATACACTTGAACTCGAGCCAACTCAACCCATAGATCAACATTATTGGGATCCACAACCGCTGCGTTTTGAAAAGCTTCCAGAGCCTTTGCGAGGTCACCCGCCACAAAATGAACCTCCGCTTCCTCTACAAAAGAGCCCACGGTTCGGGTCGCAGTAGGTGTTGCCATAAACAGGGGAGTAATGCGTCCTTGCTCCTGATCGCGCATGATCAAAAGCAGATAGATGATCATCGCGATCAATAATACGATCACGTAAGGATTCGCCTTATGGCTCTTCTTTTGAAACAGAGAATCCCTGTGGGGTAAGTTCATTTCACTCTCCCGCGACAGTTGGGGTTGTTGCCTGATACGGTAATGGAGTAGAGGTAGCAGTGGGCTGCGGTGTCCAGGTGGGAATCATGGTAGCGGTCGGTAGTTTGAGAAGCTGCTGGTCATTCATCTTTTCATAGCAGCGATCCAATGTATATTCCGCATTATAGATAGCTGTTTCGTCATCCTGCATACTTTGAATAATAGCCTGGGCAATCGGTACGGCATCATTGCAATACCCAAGTTCCATTAGTGACATGCCATAGACATAGTAGAAATCAACTACATCATAGGATAAAGGCAAGCCTTCTACGAGTACGTTGTTTGAAGTGATTCCTCCATGAATCGCCAATTGAAGGGAAAGAATGGCATCGCCAAACTGGTAGTTTTTATAATAGGCTTGCCCAAGGTAACCCCAATAGTAAGGGTTTTCAGGGTCATCGGATATAGCTTGTTGAAAATATTGGATGGCTTTACCATATTCACCGGTGCGGGAATATGTCCGCCCGATCAACACATCGGGGATCGAATCAGTAGGATTGAGTGCACTGGCTTTGGTGTATTCCTCCACCGCCATGGTGTAATCAAGCAAACTGGCATACGTACGACCCAGCGAAATATGAATTTCAGCGACATTAGAGTTAACAGCGATGGCTGCTTCATACTCCGTGATCGCATCCTCATAGTTTGCAGTTAGCTCCAGTACTGCCCCTCTCGCCCAATGTGTTTCCAGTGCTGAGGGTGAGATCGCTTCAGCTTTCCGGGAAGCTTCGATTGCCGCATCCAGATCTCCTTGTGCATCAGATCCTTCCAATATCTTCTGGGCTTTTACAATAGCATCATAGGCATAGGCAAAATAATTAGAAGGATCATATTCGGTGGCTTTTTGGAGATTTGATTCCGAGTCCAGAAAATCTCCCAATAAACCATGCGAAATACCTTTGATCGCATATGCTTGACTATTTTCTGAGTTGAGCAGCAGTGCATTACTGGCATCTTCCAGAGAGGCTTCATAATCACCCCGATACAGATTGATCATGGCTGACGCAATATAATTGGATGGATTTTGTGGATCGGCCTTGATCGCTCTATCGTATGCCTGCAAAGCTTGCGTATATTTTCCTTCAATAGCATAAGTTTGAGCTTCTGTAATAAAGGTCTCTGCAGAAATAGTGGGTGTTGGTGAGGGGAGGAAAATATACGGAGAGAATGGTTCTACTTTCCGATCAACATACACCAGTAAACCGATGATGACGATCAGGATGAGAATCCGTAAAGGGTTCGAACGGCGATTTTTCCGCCGCATATTCCAGTTTCTTCCTTTTATATACATACGGCAATCTTATCATCATGTTAAAAAAGGCGTCAAGAAAGGGAAAAAGTACTACCCGTCGCATGAGCAGGTTTTCTTGCAAATCGTTTTGGTTAAAGCTAGAATGGATCCATGGTTTTTGAT
>CAYLUJ010000099.1:0-8935 GCA_964386805.1 uncultured Pelolinea sp.
AATGCAGTCATCAATATCGCAAAATGATGAAGAATCTGCCAAGCAATTAGAAAAGGTTCAAAATGTGCTTTTCGAAAAAACAGAAATCGGCAAGCAATTATATAAATCGTCGCAGGAAACCCAGCAAGCCGTAAAGGCGTTGCAGGAAGCTGGTAAGGATGGTGGGTTGACCCGTGAGAAATTATTGAATGTGGTTTTGGATGCCCAAAGCGACACAGCTATTTCCACCATTGTCAGTTTAGCCAGGAATGGTATGGATTACGAATTCTTCCAGCTCCTCAGTCAGAAAATCGATGGAGCCAAGGAAAAAGAGAAGGAAAGATTGGTTGCACTGAGGGAAAACTTGTTGAATCTCACTGCCGAGATCGACAAAAGAGTGCAGGTTGAATTCAAAAAAACCAAAGAACTACTTGAAAAGATCGTAGGTGCAGAAAACATCGAAGCCGAAACTGAAAAAAGCCTCGAGAATATTACAGAACTTTTCTTGCAAGTGGTCGAGGACGAAATTGACAAAGCCAGAAAGCAGGGTGATCTTGACCGCATTCAAAAACTGGAACGCGTGATGATTGTCATTCGGAAAGCCATGGAACCACCGCAAGAGGTGAAATTGATTGAGGAAATGTTAGCGCTGGTTGATAAACAGGAAGAACTGGAAAAATTCATGGATGCGCATCAAGAATCCATCACACCGGAGATCGTCCAGCTTCTGAATGGCATCATCACACAAGCCGGAAATACCACGGATGAGAGCATGCAGAAGATCCAGCAGCTTTACAAAGCGGTTTTGCATTACTCGATGAAAAAGAATATAGCTGCTAAATAGGTTGTTTTCAAATAGGATTTTGGGAATGGAAAACAATTCGCTTTTCTTGCTTTGACGTCATTGAACGGAGTGAAGAATCTTTCCATTTCTAAATCTATTCTAGAACAGAACACAAAGGATTGACTCTTATTCGTGCTGAAAGCAAACAACTGGATACCCTATTGTTGGCTGGTTTGACTTGCACATGGAGAGATGGCTCGCTAACGCTCAACATGACGTAGATATAAGGTAAGTGGTCATCCTATTGTCGGCGGGCATTCAATAGGAAAGGGATCATTGTCTTCACTTCAGGGTCTTAACCCAAGGATCTCGCCTGGTTCTCCTCTCCCTTCCCTCACTCTCTTTATTAAATACAAAGATACAAGGATCTCGTTTGTAGATTGGAAGCACCAATTTGTAAGTCTATAAAATGGAAGTGCGGCTGAATTCCGTAAAACCACTATGTATTTTTCTTTATTTCCTGATTGGATTTTGGAAGCGGAACCCGTAGCCGCGTACTGTTTCAATGAATTCTATATCCGCATCATATTCAGCAAGGCGATAGCGAACGCGCCTAACCAGCGCATCGATCGCCTCGTTTGATATTCCCGCGCCGGATGAATCCGCCCATACCCGCGAGACAATCTCCATACGAGAAACAATACTGCCGGTATGCTCAAACAGGCATAACAACAGCGTATATTGTTGTAGCGATAACGGAGGATCTACCTTTTTATCTCCTACCCAGACCACATTGTTTTTTTTATCGATGAATACGATCCGGTATACCTGTTCTTCAGAAAGAGGAATGGTCGCATCCGATGCTATGAACAGGAATTCTTGAATGAGAGCTACTTGAATTAAGTCACCCTCAAAAATCTGAGCGGTCCCTTCGATCTTCTTGTGATTGATATACGATCCGTTCTTGCTGTTCAGATCTTCCAGAAAGACACCTTCAGAGGTTTGGTAGATTCTGGCATGACGTCGAGAAACCTGACGATCATCGATCACAAGATCGCAATCTGCATCTCTTCCAATGATGATTTCATCTTCAAGCAACCACTGCTTGCTGTTCAATTTGCCACTTTGGGCAATGAGGAGAGGTGTGTTCTTTTTTTCCATTATTTATATATAATAATACATTCAAACCTCAGAGTATAATTCTGAATCAGGAAATTCAATGTCAATATCTAGAAAACCGGGCGAGGTTTTACAAAATCGCTATCTCATTAAAAAGATCATTGGGCGCGGCGGTATGGGCAGCGTCTATCTTGCCGATGATACCCTTCTGGAAGGGCGCAAGTGTGCTCTGAAAGAGGTGGAATATGATCGCTCTCTAGATGAAATTCTCATTAAAGAAGCCCAGGACCAATTTCTGCGCGAAGCCACGATTCTGGCACGCTTGGATCATCCCAACCTCCCGAAAGTTTCTGATTTCTTCACTATTGATTCTTGTGATTACCTTGTGATGGATTACGTCCCCGGTGAAGACCTGCGTACAATTATTCTGCAGGCGAAACACAACAATGCTTTTTTGCCCGTGAACGATATTCGCAGTTGGGCTCAGCAGTTGGGAGATGCGCTTAGTTTTCTACACAGTCAGGAACCGCCTATCGTCCATCGTGATATCAAACCAAGCAATCTGAAAATTACTCCCAACGGTGTTTTGAAATTGGTCGACTTTGGCTTGGTAAAAATTTTGATTCCGGATGATGTAACCATCACTGTCATCCAGGGGCAAGGGACTGCGATCTATACACCTTTGGAACAATATGGCGGGGATGGTATTCATACCGATGTGCGCAGTGATATTTACTCCTTTGGAGCCACCCTCTATCACATGGCTACCAACATCCAACCCGCGGATGCGCGTGAGCGTTTTCTAAATCCTAATAAATTGATTCCACCCAGTGAGACGAATCCTGCCATTTCCTCCCAGATGGAAAAAGCTATTTTGTGGGCGCTGCAGCTCCACCCTGATGACAGACCACAAACTGTAAAGCAGTTTACGGATGCATTCTTAGGGAATACAAAAAAGCTGGTTGATAAGATCAACCCGCGTATTGATTACCGGAGATTTTCTTCCAATAAGGATGTTAAATATTTATTCTGGATTTCCGCCGGATTGGTTTTTATCAGTTTTCTGATCAGCTTTTTTGCTTGAGACTTCAGCTGGCTTTTTCAGCAGCTTTGCTTGTTGTACCGCACCGACCCCTGCCCCAATGCAGGTAAATAGACTTACCCACAGCAAAAGATAGAGCAGATCAAGAAAATTAGTCCGTTGAAAACTGCCTGGCATATTCAATTGGAACCACAAAAAACATCCGTATCCTGCAATCACCGCATGCAATGCAATAACCGTTCCTCCAATTAAAGAAAAGAAACGCTGTGTAAACAGGTAGATTCCATAAGCGATTCCCAGGATCGCAAGAGATGCCAGAAACCATTGCATTGTCCCCGGGAGATTTTCCGCAGCTCCATTTTCAGAAATAATTATTTGATCATCCGCGCTGCCCTGATTCACCACAGTGTTGGAGCTAATTTGGGTTGGTATAGGTGTCGGTGTGATCTGACTGATCATACTTCCCGCTTCACTGGTAATATCTAAAACAAAGATATCCGAATTCTTTGCCGGATCGCTTTGTGCTCTGATCTCCACCCTGCCGTAAGATTGTAGTGGGTATGACATGCTGGCAATTCCACTTTTCGTTTGTGCTTCAAGAATGGTAGATTGCTCATTTTCACCCAGGTGATCGATCATAAAATAAACAACCGTGCCATCCGGCACTGGTAGGCCATTCCGATCCAAAATCGGACCGGCTTTTATCGGCAGTGCATCCCCAACCCGAAACACCAGATTTTCAACACCTGAGCTTTCACTTTCAGTTTTCTTGCTTTCAGATAAATTATCGATGTCAATTTCCAGTGAAATGATTTGATTGGGATTCGGGTAAGTCATCTCTATCAGGTCGTACCCCACCACTGGAATGGAAACAGGGGAATGTCCTTTTGGCACAATTTCTTGAAAGAGCAGTCGGGCAGCAGTCTCAATAAAAACAGAAGTCTTGCTGTATAAACAATAATATGCATCAATGAATGTAAGATCGGTTGCATCCAAATAAAATGGCACATTGAAGGCAAATACCACTACTTTTTTATCACGCAGCAGGTCAGGTTTTTCAGCCAGCAGCCGCTTTAATGCATCCGATCCGGCTCGATTCTCATCTACATCTAAAATGGAAAATACCAGCCAGTTCGCTTCTGAAATATAGCTACCCACATCTGCACGGTTATGTGCATCATCTAAATATTCGCTGAGATCTTCAAATGAGTAGGAGCGTAGTCGCCTTTCAGCAATTTGTTCCGTTCCATTTTCTCCGTAAAGACGTAATACAGTGTCTTCCAGAGCATTAGTGGAGAGAATTTCTTCTTCATCACAGGTGCTGCATTGTGTCGCTTCCATCGTATCAGTGACGAAAACTATACGCTCGCTGCTAGTGGGCGGATCGGGCAAAATGGATGACAATTCTTCGCTGGTGGGATTGATCAACGTTGCCGCCCCGCGCGCTACCTTCGAAAGGACGTCATAGCCCTGTCCGATGATCCCTAGCTGTTCTTCTGCGGGAAGAATGAAAGAAAGGGAGAATACATTGTAGATCTTGAATTTTAGAGCCAGGATCCTTAGAACAGATTCATCTACCCGCTCTGCAAATGCATTATCTTCGCGATATTTCTGTGCGAAGAATTCCAGTGTACTGCGGATGGTTGCCATCTCACTCTCATCACCGGTGGATTGGAAATCATCCAGGTATAGAACATCATTTCCTGCTAAAAAGGCGTTCAGAGCAATTTGCTTGCCGTCAAATTTTTCATTGTTAGGGTCGAAGAAACTGCGAATAGCATCCCCGCCCAAACTATCCGATACCAGAATTCCCCCAGCGCTGCGCCAGGTACTAAATTGTTGTAAGTTCATGATTGAACTGAGAGCTGATGAATCAAAACTGACCGGTTTGGTCGTCTCGCGGATGTTGCCTTGAAATCCCTGGTAGCGAATGTGGCTAACCAGGAACCCATCAGCCGTTGTAGTCAGATCATTGGAATTAATGGTTGCGGTCGCAGTAAATGGCGCCAGTTCGATCAGCTTGAGCTGCTCCAGAGATTTTCGTACGGTTGCCACTTCCGCTTCAGGCAAGCGGTCAGAACTGCCTCTTCCCGGAAAGTGCTTCGCGATCACAACTACTTTCGAATTACTTCCTTCATGCAGCCCGCTGATGAAGGCTTTTCCTAGTTCCCCCACCCAGTACGGGTCGCCCCCAAAAGTGCGCGTGCCAAGGCTCGCATCGCTTTCGGAGTAACTGGCATCCAGCACATCCAGCGAGGGTCCCAGAAACAGGTTGAATCCCATGGCTTGCAGCTCTTGCCCCAGCAATTCTCCACTCGATTTCGCCAGCTCCGTGGAGAAGGTAGCTCCGATCGCCATCTGGTTGGGCAACGTGGATAACCCGGAAAGGATCTGGTCAAAAGGAAAGGAATCTCCGTCTTGCGAAATGCCAATGAACAGCGGAACATAATTTTTTTGGGTTTGCTCCATCTCTTCATTGGCAAAATTCGCCAAACTGTTTTCCCAATTTTTTTGCTGCAGTTGTTTGATAAAAGCCGCAGCAGTGGCAACGGTGTTATCTGGACCGCTGAAATTATCATCCGCTCGCGAAAGAACCACTCCCCCTACCTGATAATCCTGCATCAGATCCAAGAGCTCTGAATCCTCGCTGATGGTATCCCCCTGGAAAGTGATCAGAAACAACTGCCCGACTTTTTCTTCGGGTGTCATTTTATTTAACAGTTGTTGCGCTTTCTGTGTATAAGTACTCTGTGCATTCTGCGAATTCGCCAGAACCGAACCGGTTGAGGAAAGCATCACGATCAGAATACTTAAAACCAAAAAGAGTTTGAAGCTCTTCTTCTCCATTGTTACTATTATAAAAGGGAAATGCTTTAATTACGAAATACTTGAGAGAACTTGCTGCGCAATCACAAGATCATCGCAGAAAAAACCATCCACGTTCCATTGCGCCAAAGTTCGGATAAGATCAGGATCGTTGACAGTATATGTATGTACCCTTTTGAGGTGGGCATGTTGTCGCTGAATGAACCGTGCCGATAGACTGGAATAGTGTGGATGAATCAGATCGGGGCTGATGCCCCCCAGCAAATCAATTTCCATCTTCCCCACCAATCCGGGCAGGGTTAACAATCCTGCCGGACATTCAGGTAGAGCTGCGCGGATTGTACGCACGTTCTTTGGGATGAACGATGAAAAAATGATGCTTTCCTGTCTTTTCACCTTCTTCACCAAAGCGGCGGCTTTTTCTACCAGTTCCGCATTGCGCTTACCCGCATTTTTGATCTCGATATTGATCAACGCTTTATCCTGCACCAAATTCAGCACTTCGCTCAATGTTGGGATTCTTTCTCCTGCAAATTCCTTGGAGAACCAAGCGCCGGCATCTAACTTTTTAATGTCAGCCAGATCCAAATCAGTCACCGCTCCCTTGCCGTTCGTGGTGCGATCGACCGTATCATCATGGATCACCACCACTTCGCCATCCTTGCTGAGCGTGATATCCAGTTCCAGCGCTTGCGCTCTCATTTCCAGCGCCTTCTGAAAGGACGCTAGAGTATTTTCGGGAGCATACTTCTTCGCCCCCCGGTGCGCAAAAACGACGGGCCTGGCAAGTTCAAATAAGCGGTGATTGTTCATGAGATTACCTCAAGTCCGCATTATAGCATATGCAAGATCTTAACAATTCAAATAATATACTTTTCCCTATACAATAACAAATTCGTTTTATATATAGGGAGTTTACTCCAATTGATAAGGGTTCATTTAAGATTTTCCCTAATAAATTCTTCCCACGTCTGCAATATTTGTTCTGCTAAAGAAAAAGCATCCATTTTTTTACCATTACTAATCACTATCAAAGAATTCTTTGAATCTAAATTTCCATGATCAATCGAGTATTCACGAAGTTCTGAAGGTGGAACTGGTTGACTTGGGTGTTCAATTGAATAGTGTTTATGTGAATTAGCAAGATCTCGGCAAAGGCGCATGCTTTCGTTCACACTAAATAATCTACCTAATTTCTTTTTAGATAAAGAATTAGTGTTTATCAACCAATCGCGAAGATGAAAAGCATTTTCGTAGAAAGCATATAAAAAGTCCAATCTATCAATAGGATTGTTAGCATTCTTAGCTCTTTTATACCAACGTTGAACTCGTTCAAATTGGCTTTTCCATCCGCCAGATATATACAAACTCCAACCAAGTTCCGGACTTATATTTTCATTTTCCATAAATTCACTATTTTATTTAATCTATCCTATATGAATTTTTTACTATTTCAAGGTTAATTTATTTACTTTTATTTTATCCTTTATAAATAATCTCACCATATTAACGCAAACCAGTCCACAATAGGACATCCACTACCCTGAACAATACGTCATGTTGAGCGTTAGCGAGCCATCTTTCCATAAGTCGAAAGAACCATCCAACTGTGAAGAATCCAATTTTCAATCCTCAGCACTTTCACAATCCATTGCGACCGGTCGAGGAATCCTTTTAGAAATGGAGAGATTCCTCCGCCGCTGCGCTCTGTCGGAATGACAAAAGAGAAAGGAAAAGTGTATTTTTCGCCACTTCCTTTTTTACTACATCATGGAGCACCTGCGAGGGATCGCGCCATAACACATTAATCCAGGTGTAGGGCGGCATTCCCATGCCGCCACCAATATTGGCTACTCCATTTTGACTAGAAGGAGATAATCACCACCAAACTTAAATCACTCCGCTCCATTTCAAAACCATCATTTTTCCCCTTCCACTTCATTTATAATCTTTACTATGAAAGTCAGCGTCGTCATCCCCGTCTATAACGAAGAATCCTCCATTCTCTCCACCTATCAGAAAGTGAAAGCAACCAATCTGGTGCAAGAGATTCTCTTCGTCAACGACGGCTCTTCCGATGCCACCCGATCCATCCTCGCTTCCATCCACGATCCAGCCGTTGTCATCTACACACATCCCACCAACCGCGGGAAAGGCGCTGCCGTGCGCACCGGCTTGCAGAACACCAGTGGTGATATCGCCATCATCCAGGATGCCGACCTCGAATACGATCCCCAGGATTATGCCACGCTCCTTCACCCCATCCAAAACAACACCGCGCAGGTCGTGTATGGTTCGCGCTTTCTTAATGCGGTTCCTGAAGGTATTCTATTCTGGAACAAGCTCGCCAATCGCGTCCTTACCTTCACCACCAATTTACTCTACGGAACGCACCTGACCGATATGGAAACCGGCTACAAGGTTTTCCACAAAGATGTGCTGAAACAGTTGACTTTAACTTCTGATGGCTTCGAGATCGAACCTGAGATCACCGCCCGGCTCATCAAGCAGCATATTCCTATTTACGAAGTACCCGTCCGCTTTCACCCGCGCGCCTACCATCAGGGTAAAAAGATCCGCCCCCGTGATGCTTTCATTGCATTGTGGACGCTGTTGAAATATCGCTTTAAGAAGGTCTAATTACTGGCTGGGCGTATATCGCGCACCACCAGTTGGATTCCTCCGTTGAAATCATTGACCCCAAAATGGAACGCTACATCTACGTTCTCGTCAATTTCATTTACTCTATCTCCGAACCCGAACGCGATCGCATCCCACAACACATTTCCATCCCTTAATTTCAATTTCAGATGGCTTGCGGTTTTCCCAACCGTGCGTTTCTCGATAACACGCATCCCTCTGCTGAAAAGCAGCGGGCGTCTGTTTCCTTCTCCGGTAGGCTCAAAAAGTTCCAACGCTTTCATGATGGTGGGAATGTTGTTCACCACATTTACAGAAGAAGCTTCCGCATCGAGCTGAATCTTCGAATTGGCTTCTTTCCAATCCACCTCTGCCTGTGCAATCTGGCACAGTTTTTCTTTGAAAAGCTTCATGTTTTCTTTTTCGATCGTCAACCCGGCTGCCATACTGTGCCCGCCATACTGCACCAGCAGTTCGGAACAGCGATCCAATGCATAGGTGATGTTGAACTCTTCCACGCTGCGGCAGGACGCGCGAATCAATCC
>CAYLUJ010000100.1:0-7429 GCA_964386805.1 uncultured Pelolinea sp.
GAATTGGCAGACAGGCATGGTTGAGGGCCATGTGCCGCAAGGCGTGGGGGTTCAAGTCCCCCCCAGCGCATTTTTTATTTAACATGCCTTTCACCAAAAAGTTCCAAAGCATTTGCAGTTGTTTGTTCAATTATTTTTTCAATAGGAATTTCCATTAATTCTGATAGTTTTTCTGCCACAAAATACACATTAGCTGGTTCATTGCGCTGACCACGGTAGGGATGAGGAGTGAGGGAGGGAGAATCTGTTTCGATCAACAAGTGGTCAACAGGGATATTCTTTACGATTGAACGTAAGTTAGCTGCGTTCTGAAAAGTAATAGGACCTCCAATTCCCAGATAGAAATGGTTTATTAATGCAAAATCCATGATCTGCGGATCGCCATTAAATGAATGAAAAACTCCGGGACAAATTTTCAAAGGGGAATCAGAAGGGATGTGTTGAACCCAGGTGCTGAGTAGTGAAAGCAAATCATAGGTTGATTCGCGATTATGAAGAATGATCGGTTTACTTGCTTCCAAAGCGAGATCCAAACAAGCTCTGAAAATTTCAAGCTGAGCTGGTTTATCGGAGAGCATGCGATAGTAATCAAGTCCAATTTCTCCGATGGCTGCTATATCATTGGAGACAATCAATGATTTTAAATTGTTGAATTCCGGTTTACCTTGATCAGCGTAATGTGGATGAATTCCTGCCGCCACAAATAGATCAAGATTCTCATACTTTGCGCATAGATTTATTGATTGAAGACTGGTAGCATAATTTTCTGCGGGTATCAGGATTTTTGATACATTCCTTTGTATTGCCCGATCGATAACTGCATCCAAATCCTCTTTGTAATGGGGATCATACAGATGACAGTGGGTATCAAAGAGGGAAGCCACTTATTTTAACCCGGCAATCTTCAATCCGTCAGCCAGGATATCAGGAATACGCTCCTTTACGGTTGTTTCACAGTAGACCCGAATGATGGGTTCCGTACCCGAAAAGCGGATCAACAACCAGCCGCCGTCATCCAGATCAAATTTATATCCATCTAAAGAATTCAACCCGAGCACTTTAAATCCACCAATTTCTTTGGGATTGGCATTGAGAATGTTATTGATCTTCTCCGTTTTATCACCTTTGAATTGTGTATCGATGCGATCATAGTAATGGGCGCCAACTTTTTCGAATAGCAATTTCAACAGTTGGGAAGGAGATTTTTTCATGCTTACCATCATATCCAAAAAATATAGACCTGCTAGAATACCATCACGTTCCGGTACATTACCCTTAAAGGCGAATCCTCCTGATTCTTCCCCTCCGATCATAGCGTCGGTTTCAAGCATTTTGGGAGCCACATATTTGAATCCAACACCTGTTTCATAAACAGGAACATTGTACAGTTTTCCTAGTTTGTTTAACATACCGGTGGTAGATAGGGTTTTTACGATAGGTCCGCGTTCGTTCCGGACTTCAAGTAGATAGAAAGCCAGAAGACCAAAGGCTTGGAGTTGGTTGATAAAATTCCCATTTTCATCACCGAAACCCACACGATCGGCATCCCCATCGTTAATAAGAAGCACATCAGCATGAAGTTCGGTTGTTTTTTTCAATCCCACATCAATGTTGGGCCTGATTGGTTCAGGACGCTGCATTTCGGGGAAAATAGGATTGCGGGTATTGTGAATTTCAATCACCTCTGTTTTTGAGCCATTCAGCAGACGGGGGAACCACCCGGCACCGTTACCCCACATGGCATCCACCAGGATCTTAAAACCAGCGTTTTTTATCTTTTCAATATCAATCAAAGTTTTAACATGTTCAATATAATTCGGTGCTGCATCAAAACGAACGATCAATCCCTGCTGTAGGGCATCTTGATAGGAAACAGTTTTAACATCTGATAGATCATCTGGAATGAGGGCTTCAATTTCTGTAAGCCCATCCGGATCAATCGCACCGCCGTGCTGGTCGCGAACTTTAAAACCATTATCAATTGGAGGATTATGCGAAGCAGTGATATTCACTGCTGCAACTGCCTTTTTATCGATCACTGAATAGGAAATAACCGGTGTTGGAGTAGGTTCTTGGGTCAGATAAACGCGGAATCCTGCTCCGCATAGAACTTCAGAAACAGCGATCGCAAATTCTTCAGAAAGGAATCGTTTATCATAACCGACCACGACCCAGGAATCCTGGGGAGCATGTTTTTTTTGATAGGCACTAAAACCTGCAGCACAGCGACGGACATTTTCAAATGTATAGGCTTCAGCGATGGTAGCGCGCCAACCATCCGTTCCAAAATTGATCTTGGTTGTCATTGAACCTCCAAATATAAATTAATCCGAACTGATTATATCAATAGTAGAAACGCGAAAAAAGATAAAACTTGTTACAATTCCTGATATGGGTTTAAAGAAAAAAGTAATTCTGGGTGTTAGTGGAGGGATTGACAGTTCTACTTCAGCGTATTGGCTTTTACGAAACGGGTATGAAGTTACAGGAATCTATTTGGATCTCTGGAAAGCATTTGCAGAAAATGAGAATGTTAAAAAAGCCGCACAAGATACTTTCCAAAAACTTGAAAAATTGTCAAAAGATTTGAAATTTCCAATCCAGATAATCGATAAAAAAGATGAATTCCAGCAGACGATTGTTCATTATTTTATAGACTCTTTGAAAAATGGCTTAACTCCCAATCCGTATATGGTATGTAATAAAAACATTAAATTTAAAATTCTCTTTGACTGCTTGAAAGAAATGGATGCTGATTTTATCGCGACCGGTCATTATGCAAGAACACAAATAACAAGAAATGGGAAAGTGAAATTATTGAAAGGATTCGATAGCTCGAAAGATCAATCCTATTATCTGGCTTTACTGAATCAAAATATCCTAAGAAAGACATTATTTCCACTTGGCGAGAGTATCAAAAAAGATATTAAGAAAATATATAAAACAGATATTAACCCTGATACTGATCTTACAGAAAGCCAGGATCTGTGTTTTTTATCCGGTTACGATTACCGATCATTTCTCAATAAATTTACTCCTGAGAGCATAAAAAATGGTGAAATCGTCAATACCAAAGGGGAGCATTTAGGTACCCATTCGGGATTGGCTTTTTATACCATCGGGCAAAGAAAAGGGCTTCAGATCAGTGCGAAAGAAGCATATTTCGTGGTTGAAAAATCAATTCCTGACAATACACTGATCGTTGGATTTGATGAGGAATTAGGGCGAGACACTTTTTATGCATATAATGTCAATTGGCTTTCAGGTGAACTTCAAACCGAAGAGAAACAATATACAGTAAGAATCCACTATCGTTCAAAACCTGTTCGGGCTACTGTAAGAACTGTTGGCGATTTGGATACTGTCGAAATAAAATTAAAGAAAAGGTTGCGCGATATTACCCCCGGGCAATATGCAGTGCTCTATCATCGAGATGCTGTTATTGTCGGTGGGGAAATCTCCTATAATTGAATTATGACATTCCCTGCTTTTTTAATTGGATCATTAATTTCTGTATTTCTCGCTTCTCTATTCCATCTGATCGTAGGAGGAAATTTAAAAAAATATCTTTCCTATCTCTTCTTTTCCTGGCTAGGCTTCTGGATAGGGCATTATCTTAGCAATCGTCTATCATTTACTATATGGAAAATGGGCATTCTAGATATCGGATTCTGTGCAATTGGCAGTGTTCTGCTCATGCTTTTAATTTACTGGATTGATAAAGGCGCTGAAGATAATCAAGAACCCAAGGAGGAAGAATAAATTGATTTTCCAATATCAAGAAACTGCTCAAGAGGGTGATCTGGTTGAATTAACAAGTATGCGCAGAGGTTTCTTTATTCTACGCCTTGAAAAAGGTAAAGTGCTGCAGACTCACCGCGGTGTAATAAGTCATGATGATCTGATCGGAAAAGAGTGGGGAAGTAAGATTATGAGCCACCTTGATAAGCCTTTCTTTTTATACCCAGTTACTCTGAGTAGCATGTTAAAGAATACCAAACGAAATACGCAGATTCTCTATCCCAAGGACATTGGCTATATTCTCATTACACTGGGAATCGGACCTGGTTCTAGAGTGATCGAAGCCGGAACAGGATCAGGTGGTTTAACACAAGCTCTGGCGTATTATGTTGGAGATACGGGGCATGTTTACAGCTACGAGAGCAGACCTCAAATGTTGGATCTGGCAAGAAAAAACCTTTCTTTATTAGAGTTAACTGACAGAGTAGATTTTAAATTACGCGATATCATCGAAGGATTTGATGAAACAAGTATTGATGCTCTATTTTTGGATATGCCAACACCACAGGACTATATCCAACAAGCAAAAACAGCATTAAGACCTGGGGGATCTTTTGGCTGTATTTTGCCAACCGCAAACCAGGTAATAAAGTTGTTGAGTGCGCTTCGTCGAAATGATTTTTCTTTTATCGATGTATGTGAAATTATCCTTCGATTTTATAAACCGGAGGAAGATCGATTTCGCCCTACTGATCGCATGGTAGCGCATACCGGATATTTAATTTTTGCACGATCAATTAAAGTAAAAGAAATTGCGGAAAATGATACGACACCGTCTATTTCGGAATCCAATGAAAAGTAAAAAATATGCCGTTGCAGCAGCAGATTTCTATTGATCAAATCAAGCTTAAACTACAGCAAAATATCCCTGTCGCTCATAAATTTCAAAAGAATCTTGCTGCTGTGCATATCTTAATCATTGATAATTCCAAATTAGAGGTAATTCTGACAAAGCGATCCGTTTTTGTACAAAATCATAAAAATGAGATCTCTTTTCCTGGAGGTGCCGTTGAAAAAGGAGATGAAAATCTTTACCAGACTGCATTACGCGAAACCTGTGAAGAAATCAATATCTGTAAAAGATCCGTTCAATTTTTGGGATACGTAGAACCTTTAATAACAACCTATGGATTGGAAATATATCCATTCATTAGTTCGATTTCTGCATTTGAGTTTATGCAGGCTGCGCCAAATTGGGAAGTGGAAGAAATATTTACCATCCCATTAGAATGGTTTTTAAATTTAAAAAACTTGAAAAAATGTGATATGAAAACAGCCGATGGAACACATCGCAAAGTGAGCATGTACAAGACCTATCATGGTCACATTGTTTGGGGGATAACAGCAGCGATTATTGAAGATTTTATTCAAAAATTATTAAACTAAAAAGCGGTTTTTATACCGCTTTTTAGTTTGTTTTTATGAATCCGATTATTTTTCTTCTTCTTCGGCTTCTTCTTCACGTTTTCCGTGTTCGATCACTTCAGGCTCTGTCAATGCAGCTTCACCTTCAACAGCTTCGACCACTGGTTCTTCAATTACTTCTTCCTTCACAGCAGATGCAATCGCGATTAGTTCTTCAGGATCCGTCAGAATGGTTACTTTCTCGATGGTAGGAATATCTTTTACATAGATTGCCTTACCGATTTCAGTAAGTCCTGTAATATCAACTGAGATTCTTTCCGGTAAATCTTGCGGAAGTGCTTCAACCTCAATATCTGTGATTCCATTCACAATCATTGCATTGAATTCGGCTATAGCAGGAGCCACACCGATAAGTTCAACGTGGACATCCGTGCGTATTTTTTCTGTTAATGAAACAACCTGGAAATCCAAATGGAGAAGATTGCCCTTGATGAAATCAATCTGGCGATCTCTGATCAGAGCGGCATGTTCTTTTCCATCCAATTCAATATTGAGGATAGTCGATTCACTAACTTTTTTTAACAGCATAGCAGTCTTGTGTGCATCGAGAACAATAGCAGTGGGTTTGAAGTTATGCCCGTACATCACTGCAGGTAATTTACCTTCAAGACGAAGATTCTTTACTTTCTTACCAATTACGTCACGTTTTGTAGCTTGTAGAGTAATTTTTTCCATTTTTCCTTTTGCGCCTCTCACTCTTTTTATTTCTTGAGTTACCTTCGCTGGGAAACCCAAAATTGCAAAAGTTGATTCTATGCGATAAATTGGCAATGGTCAAGGCATAAAAATCTAGTATTGGAATATTTATTATCTTAAAAAAATCGAAATTGTAAGAAAAAACGAATTTTTAAGAAAAACTATTTGAAAAATTGATTGATGTGATATATGATGAACTATAACAAAAATTCAAAAGGAGAGAAGAGTATGTCAAAAAATAGGTTATTCGCTTTTGGCGCATTATTAATCATCGCCGCATTAGCATTAACCGCCTGCAAGGCTAAAGCCGATCCATGGGAAAATATCGGCACAGAAGAGAACCCCATTATTTTTGTAGCTGTACCATCAGGGGAAACAGAACGTGTACTGGCAAGTTTTGAAACTGTAGCAGACCTGGTTTACGCTGACACTGGTTTAGTTATTGAACCATTTGTCGCAACCAGTTATGCCGCGGCAATCGAAGCCATGTGCGCAGAGGTACCACAGGCTCATATGGGTGCTCTGGCTACGTTCTCATATATATTAGCGCATGAAAAAGGTTGCGCTGATGCAGCTCTTGTTTCAACTCGCTATGGAGCTGCCTACTATAATGGACAATTCATCGTTCGTACGGATAGTGGAATTGAGACACTTGCAGATCTTGCTGGGAAAACCTACTGCCGTGTAGATGAAACCAGCACAAGTGGTTGGATCATCCCTGAAATACAATTGAAAGCTGCTGGAATTGATCCCGCAACAGACCTGGCAGGAATTGTAGATGCAGGTTCCCATGACGCAGTCGCAGCAGCAGTTTACAATGGTGACTGTGATTTTGGTACCACTTATGTTGATGCTCGGAGTACGGTAGAAGAGACATATCCCGATATCATGGATGTTACAAAAGTTATTCAACTCACAGCAGACATCCCCAATGATGGATTCCAGTTCCATCCAGATTTCCCTGAAGATGTAAAAGCAACATTAGTTGCGGAATTCTTGCATCTCTTCGAGACCGAAGAAGGCGCAGCCGCCATGGATGAAGCCTATCAATACACTGGTATGGAAGAACATGGTGACGAATTCTATGATGCTTTCCGCCAGATCTTGGATGCGGCTGGTATGGATTATTCGGAACTATCTCAAGAATAACTCGTACTCAATAAGTAAAAGATAACAAAAAAAGAGAAAGGAAAACCTCCTTTCTCTTTTTTAATAATGTTTTGAGGATATAATTTTAATGAACTTGAAATAAGAATGTGGAGAATTAATCTATGCTGGAAATCAAAAATCTTACGAAAATTTACGACGATGGAACAGTAGCATTAAAAAATGTAAGTTTTAATGTAGCCGATGGAGAATTTTTAGTGATCATCGGCTTGAGCGGTTCCGGGAAGTCAACCTTACTACGCTGTATTAATAGGTTAATTGAGCCAACTGAGGGAAAAGTCATTTGGAATGGAAAAGATATTACTCATGTAAAAGGAGAGGAATTGAGATGTTACCGTAG
>CAYLUJ010000100.1:7439-8607 GCA_964386805.1 uncultured Pelolinea sp.
GATCGGGATGATCTTTCAACATTTCAACCTTGTGAGACGATCATCTGTCTTGAAAAATGTGATGGCAGGACGATTGGGTTATTCAAAAACAATGTCAAGCATCTTCAGTAAATTTTCTGAAGAAGACCGAGAAAAAGCACTGCACGTTATTGATCGATTGGAAATTGAAGAACAAATTCATAAACGTGCTGATGAACTCAGCGGTGGGCAACAGCAACGGGTAGGAATTGCTAGAGCCTTGATGCAGGACCCAAAGATGATCCTGGCAGATGAACCAGTTGCGAGTCTTGATCCGGTTCTCGCTCATTCCATTCTTTCAAATCTCGAAAAGCTAAACCAGGAAGATAAAATGACGGTTATTTGCAGTCTGCACTATCTTGACCTTGTTCAACGTTATGCGACCAGAGTAATTGGTTTACGTGAAGGCGTAATCGTTTACGAAGGAACAAAGAAAGATATTGAAGCAATGACAGATACACAATTCAAAGAGATCTATGGACAAGAAGCAGAACGGGTGGGGGGACATCTTGAGGGGACGGTAGCAAAACAGATATAGGGAAATGAATATGAAAAAGCAAAATATGAAAGCAAAAGAACCCCAAAAATCAAGCTTAGTGCCACCATTTGTGGCATCTATATTGTCAACGATCGTTCCTGGACTGGGTCAAATTCTTGCTCGTGCTTATAGTCGCGGATTGATCATTTTAACCAGCTTCCTATCTATCGGCGGATTGCTGGCATGGAGAATTTACGAAAAAGGCCGTCGATATCAAGATATAAAGACCATAATTTCCAAAGCCTTTCATTTTTCTCCCATTCTACTCATTATCACGATTCTATTTGTCTTGCTTTATATCTGGATCATTATCGACGCCTATCTTTCTGCAAAAAAGAGCAACAAAGGCAGTCGAGCATATGGCTCTGGTCTATTATTTTTTGTATTGGCTGTATTTTTTCTATTGGGATGGCAAATCGGCGATATTAATGTAGGTGATTTTTTCTCACAGGCAGATACAGCCTTACCTACCATTGGCCGGCTTATGTGGCCATGGGAAAAAGCGATTGAACGACCTGAAGAAATCATGACGGAAATAGCCGAGATACAATCTCCCTGTCAGGAAAAAGAAATTCCAATGGTTGAAGCAGTAGAGGATGAAGCATATTTAAT
>CAYLUJ010000100.1:8617-8894 GCA_964386805.1 uncultured Pelolinea sp.
TTTAATCGTTTCACCAACATGCGGAAATCCAACCGAGGCAGATGGAACACCGGGGACAGAATTTACCATTGAAGGTGGTAACTTTAATACAGGTGTAGAAGTCGAAATTTGGTGGAAAGATCCCAATGGCAATGAGTTCCGTCAGCGTCAGGAAGGTGAATATGTAAAGGTAATGCCCGATGATGACGGAAATTTCCAACTCAAAATCATCATGCCTTATCGTATTATTTCTTCAACCATTGAAGATGAAAACAGGATCTGGGAAATTCAAGCCAGA
>CAYLUJ010000101.1:0-2272 GCA_964386805.1 uncultured Pelolinea sp.
GAAAAAAGCCCGTATATCGCATACGGGCTGGATTTTCTTTGGTTTTTAATCTTCACGCTTTCTGAATACAAATATCGCAGCGCCAAAAAAAACCACTGCATACATCAGCAGCACACCGACCGGTTCAAGAACCGAGTAGAATCCCTGCTTGCGTACGATGATATTCTGAAAGCCTTGCATGGCCAAGGCACCGGGTGTGTAGCGGGCAATATTGTAAAACCCTGCGCTGGTACCTTCCAGCGGGAACCAGGCACCACCCATCGCTGTAAACAGGAACATAGCGATCAAGGAGAATAGGATCACCTGATCTTCGTTCTTCGCCAGTACTCCGATCAATATTCCCATCCCGCTCACCCATAAAGCGAATGTGACGATCACCAAAAAAACTGCCAGAGGTTCGCGCAGATAATCTACGCCAAACAGGAACTTTCCACTCAATACCAAAATGATCTGCTGCACTACGATAATGAAGAACATGGAGAGCGCATGAGCGAAGATAATGGAAGATTTGCTAGTGGCTGTTGTCAGCATGCGCTGCAGGGTCTTTGTTCTGCGTTCCTGCACCAAAATGATGGCAGTGCCCATTAACCCAGTAATGGTGAACTGCACCAGCATGCCGGGAGATGATTGATCATAGGCTGATTCAATTGCAGAAAGATCGGCTGTTGGAAAAACTGCTTTTTCTGTTACCACCGTCACTGCTTTTTCATTCCAAATCTGTTTCGCATTCGCAATTAACTGTTCGAAAGCCGTTTGATATTCTATATCATCCGCATACGGTAGGCGTGCGTTCACCGCTTGCATCGCAGCGTCGGAAGTGGAATATAGAATCTGCTCCTCATTCAGAATGCGCTCGACGGCGTAACGGATTGTCTGCCCTGCGCTGGTACTTTCATCCACGTATAGGATAGCGGGAGTTTGATTTGGGGAAGAAAAACTAAATCCAGTCGGAATATACAGGACAGCATCCATGTTTTCATTGTCAAAAAGTACAAGGGGATCGGGATATTCATTTTCATTGTATGGCTCTATTTTCAACTCAGCGGTTTCCGTGAGAGCGGAGGTTAATGCGTTGATTGCAACCGTTCTTTCATCCCCAACAACCAACGCCACAACTGGAGCTTCCACAACTTCCTCTTCATCGGATACACCCTGAAAAATAAGACCAAAGAAAGCCGTGAACATCAACGGCATGGCAATCAGGAACAATCCTGCCATCGGGCTGCGCAGGGTTTGTGTAATATCTTTCCAGACGATATCAAAAATCTTTTTCATGGGAGACTCCTACTTTTTCGCAAAGCGTTTTTGAAAACGGAGAACGGCAATAATAAAGAAGACCAATCCCATGCCGATCAATACTGCAACAGGAACCAGGATCGCCGCATAACTTGCATGACTCAAAACCAACTGCCAGAGATGAAGAGCCCAACCCTGCGGTGTCAATTTTTTCAGTGTCTCCATAAAAGCAGGCATGTTCTGAATACCTGCCGTGAACAATCCCCCCAGCATGCCTGTCACTGTCATCACACCACCTAAAATGATGCCAGTCTGGCGCGAATCACGCAGCAGCGACATGAGCAGCAGTCCGAAACCGGCTGATGCGATGATCAATGCGATCACCGCCAGGATAAATTTTCCCGGTTCTCCCCATTGGATATGGAAAACCAGACCAGATAAGAGCAGCAGCACATTGACCTGCACGATCAAGGTGACAAAAACCCCCAGAAATTTGCCTGCCAGAATGGTTTTAACAGGAGTAGGGGATACAAATTTTCTCGCCAGCGTACCCTTCTCTTCCTCCAGCAGTAACGATTCGGAAGCAAATGCACCCGTATAGAAAGCAAAAAATATCATCATTCCTACCATGATGGTAGAAATCATTTTCTGCGACTGATCGTCGACTTCTCCGGTTTTTCCCTGCGAATTCAGGATGGTCAGCATTGAATTTACAGCACTGGATTGGTCCCCAGATTGCGCGGTAATGCGGTTGACCACATCGGTATAGAATTCCTCGTCAGCTTGACCCCCACGACGCTGTAACTCCTCTACTGCCAGAGTGATCATTATTTTCGAGGAAGAGAAACCATCCGCGATGGATGCAGTGATATTTTCCAGTATCTGGGGGGCAATACTTTCGGCTGGGTCAGAGATAATACGTAATTGGGCAACCTTGCCTTCCTCAATCACGGCTTGAGAAAAATCTGCCGGGATGATCAAAGCAGCGCTGTATTCCTGGTCGTTGATCCCACTTATAGCTTCTTCTTCGCTGGCA
>CAYLUJ010000101.1:2282-8475 GCA_964386805.1 uncultured Pelolinea sp.
GTGTGCAAGTTGATCAATTCTTTTAATCCTTCGGTATTGAAAACCTCACGCACTGTCTCTCCCAGATTCGGGTTGCCTTGCGAGGGAACATCCAGATTCACAAACGCCACATCGATATTGGAAATGGCAGTGCTGCTTCCTCCACCAAATGCAGTCGAAAAAAGAAAAGTCAGCAGCAGCGGGGCAGCTAGTGAAATTCCAACAAAGAACATACTGCGCAGTGAGCGCAATAAGTCTTTGAATGCAATAGCAAATACTTTTCTCATGATTCCCCCTAATCGCGCAAAGCTTTTCCGGTCAGATGCAAGAAAACCGTTTCAAGATTAGGTTCGTGAATGGAAACAGATGCGATACGAGCTTTATTCTGATTGGCAATTTTGAACAGTTCGGGCAGCACCGCATTGCTGTCATCCACCAGCAGGGTCACCTGCTCACCGTCCTGATTGACTTTTGAAACTCCCTTTAAGTTCTTCCACGCTGCCAACACTTTTCCGCCATCTTGGGTGAGAGTTAAATCTACACGATCCTGCTCGCCAACCATCTGCACCAGTTCGGCATGGGTTCCGCGCGCCACGATCTTCCCTTGATCCATGATGGCAATATGATCAGATAATTCCTGTGCTTCTTCCATATAGTGAGTTGTATACAGGACGGTCATGCCCTGTTTATTCAAGTCCAGCACATTATCCAGAATGTGTCTGCGGCTCTGTGGATCGATACCCACAGTTGGTTCATCCATCACTACCAGTTTCGGCAGGTGCAGCAGTGCAATGCCAATATTCACTCTGCGCTTCATACCGCCGGAATATTTGGCAACCCTCTGGCGCTGGCGATCGCGCAAACCGATCAGATCAAGCACTTCATCTACACGCGTTTGTAATTGCGTTCCGCGCAGACCATATAGTTTTCCCCAGAACACCAGATTTTCTCTAGCAGAAAGGTCTTCGTAAAGAGCAATATCCTGTGGCACCACCCCCATTAAAGCTTTGGCTTTCAACGGTTCTTTTTTGATGGAATTGCCAAATATGAGAGCATCCCCTGCATTGGGCGGGAAAAGCCCGGTCAGCAGGTTGATGATGGTCGTCTTGCCCGCTCCATTCGGTCCGAGCAGGCTGAAAATTTCTCCGGTTTGAATGGTGAAATCCACCCCGTTCACCGCTTTAACATCCTTATAGAATTTTTTTAATCCCTTTGCTTCGATTGCGTTTTCCATAGTGCCTAAACCCTCCGTCCCTGATATAAACCCATACCATTATATACGTGGAAAAGCTGATTCGGTAGCGGACGCACCCTTTTCTTGCCAGCCCTATTTCTCAATGCTATAATTCGGATACAACCAGCCCCAGTGGCTCAAATGGAGAGAGCGAGGCACTCCTAACGCCTAGGTTGGGGGTTCGAGTCCCTCCTGGGGCATTTAAAAATCCAGCAAAATGCTGGATTTTTATTTTAACTGGGGAGACACTTATGATTATCCTAAATGCTGCTTTTCTACCTTTCCTTGATTGGCTCTAATACTGCTTTTTCTACTATAATCATTTCAGAGGGAAAAATCATGTCTGATCAAACCATTACCAAAACCGATTTTCGCACCTACCTGGATTGCCCGCTGCACTTCTGGGCGTTCAAGCATAGGCTTGAACCCACCATCAGCCCCACCGCCATGGATGAATTCCGCATGCAGCAAGGGCAGGCAGTGGAAGTACTTGCCCTGGAATATTTACAGCAACTGATAAACAACCAATACCTCAACGCACGTTTGGAATGGCAGCGCACCATTATGCAAGACCTCTTCCTGGCACGTGCAGATGGGTTGATCTACGATGAGGAAGCAAAAATTTACGATCTATATGAGGTCAAGAGCGGAACTGAGATCAAACGCGAGGACTTATTCGATATTGCTTTTCAAATGAAAGTCCTTGCAAGCAGCCTGCCTCTGCGTTCAGCATACCTGTTACATCTCAACAAGGAATACCACTTGCAGGAAACGTTGAATCTGGCAGAGTTGTTTATCTATGAGGATGTCACCCAAGCGGTTGCAGAAATTGAAGCAATGACGGAGCAGCATATGCTAGCTGCCCGCCAAGTACTGCTGCAGGAAACCTCTGAGAGTATCGAGCACTGCCGCAAGCCGGATGACTGCCCCTTCCCCGACCTGTGCCACCCCAACTTACCCGAACATTCCATCTATGAGATCAGCCGTCTGCACCGCAGCAAAGCCATGCAGCTTGAAGAAATGGGGGTGCACGCCATTACAGAAATTCCCGCCGATTTCACGCTTTCCGACAAACAATTGGATTACGTGGAAGTGGTCAAATCCGGGCGGCCATACATCGATCAAGCTGCCATTACGGAAAAACTATCTAAATTGTGCTACCCGCTGCACTTCCTGGATTACGAGACCTGCAATCCCGCTATCCCCGTTTTTGAAGGCTACAAACCCAATCAGCATATCGTATTTCAATTTTCCCTGCACGTCCTCTCTGCACCGGATGCCAAAGTAGAACATCACCAGTTTTTGCACACCGAATATAGTGACCCAGCACCCGCATTGCTGGAAAAGCTTTCGCATATCATACAGCCACAGGGCAGCATCATCGTGTGGAATAAGGGTTTCGAATGTTCGCGCAACCGCGAGATGGGTGAGGTACACCCCGCCTACACAGCTTTCCTTGACAATGTCAACAGCCGTGTTTTCGACTTGATGGAGATCTTCAGCCAAAATCTCTACATCCATCCCGATTTTCACGGCAGCGCATCCATAAAGAAAGTGCTGCCTGTACTGGTTCCGGAACTTTCTTATGACGGGATGGAAATTAACAAAGGTGATGAGGCTTCCATTGCCTGGTGGAAGATGATGAATGGAAAATTAAGTGAGGAGGAAAAAGAAGCGAACGTTGCCCATCTCTTGAAGTACTGCCAGTTGGATACAAAGGCAATGCTGGAATTATTCAAAAAACTGAAATTTAATTAACTGGCATCCTTTCTTTACAAGCCTTTTTATTTCTTGTATCATCAATTGAATCATTCTTTTTGATATTGAGAGGTAGATATGAATTCTTTCTTATCCACAATTTTTTCCAAGCCCATCACCTACCGCAACCTGGTTTTCAAGGGTGGCGGGGTGCGCGGCATCGCGTACATCGGTGCGCTGGAAGTGCTCGAAGAACAGGGTATCTTGCCCGGTATTGAGCGCGTGGCAGGCACCTCGGCAGGCGCCATCTCCGCTTTTCTGGTAAGTCTGCGCATTCCGGTCAGCCAGATACTGGAGCTGTTCTCCACGCTTGATTTCCGCAAGATTCCCCAGGCTTCCACCCGCGAGAGAAAACTACTTGTTTCTCTACCCATATCTCTGCCTCTGAACTTGACTGGTGAAGAAGAGAAACTTACCCGTATTATTCGAAATTACGGGCTGTATTCCAGTTCGTATTTTTATAAATGGTTGCGCTCCGTTGTCGCTGACCACTGCGACGGTAATCCGGATGCCACCTTTACCGATTTTCACGATCGCGGTTTTCGTGACCTTTACATTGTGGTCGCCAATCTCAATAAACACCAAGGCGAGATCATGTCGTATCGCGACACCCCCAAAGCAAGCGTAGCAGATGCCGTACGCATGTCCATGTCCATCCCACTCTATTTTGAAGCACTGCGCTTCGACGGACAGAAATTCGGCAAAGGCGATTATTATGTGGATGGCGGTGTTTATAACAACTACCCCATCAAACTTTTCGATCAACCACCCTACATCAAAACTGCCGATATGAAACGCAGCAAGGGCAATCCTGAAACACTGGGTATGTTCCTCTATCCTGAGGGTGGTCTAAAATTCATCAAACATGAAGACCCCCGTAATTTAATGGATTATCTGGGAGTAGTGATCAGCAACCTGTACACTGCTTATGAGACGATCCAATATGAGAACAGTTTCATTGACCAGCATCGCACCATCGCCATCTCCGATTGCGGCATTCTTTCCACCGACTTCTCGATTGTGAAAGGCGATGAGAAATACAATAAACTGCAAGAATCCGGTCGCAAGGCAGCCCGTGCTTTTCTTGAGGAACATTGAAACGCTGAAGAGATTAAATGAAAACAGGTGAGCCAGTTAGTGGTTCACCTGTTTTGTTTTTCTATTGAACGCTACAACTCGGAATCTTCTTTCCCATCTTCTTCATCTTCATTGTCTTCATCATCAAGGTCATCCAGATCGTCAAAATCCTCGAAATCCTCGGGAAAATGGCGCGTCCACAGCAGCAGTACCTGACCTTCATCTGTTTCGATAGAGCGAGCCGCCATAATGGGCACCATTTCTTCAACGCCCATTTCATTGCGATAATGCAAATGGATGATGCCATTCTCTTTCCACATGCGGTGGCAACGTTCCACCAGTTCAGGTCCATTGAACGTGCGTACTTGAGTGAGGCTCATATCGAATAAAAAAGGTCCCTCTGTCAGACCGAGTGCCCAGCCATCTTCAATCGGCTCAAACACTGGCGGAGGACCTTCGATGATCGTGATCTTATCTTCGAGATTGTTCTTGGTCATTCTTGTTCTCCAAAGGCACAATCATACCACTTTTCAAACTTGTTCTTTATTAATTTTAATAAAAAAATGAGATTTTGCTAATTCTTTTTTAATCTTTGTTTTTTATGATTGGAGCATAAGAATTAAAAATGGAGGTTCAATTATGAATTACCTTGTTTATACACCTTTCGGCAGAGCTGCCCACATGCGCAGAATGCGCGAGTTTTTTGATGAGGATATGCCATTCTCCGAACAGGACGTAATGGTACCCATCGACGTCAGAGCAGAGGACGAAGCTTTCGTCATCACAGCACTGGTGCCTGGTTTAAAACCCGAGGATCTCAGCATTCAGGTCATCAATGAAACGGTCACTTTGAGCGGTGAATTGAAATTGGGTGTTGATGAGAAAGTCAATTACATTCACAAGGAATGCCCAAGTGGAAAATTCCATCGCACCATCACCCTGCCCAGCACTCTGGATGCATCCAAAGCGGAAGCCAATGTGGAAAACGGCATTTTAACCCTCAGGGTTCCTAAAGCCGAAGAAGCCAAACCCAAAACCATCAAGGTCAGTGTCGCCAAATAAAAGGCAATACGCTTATAAGGAACAGCCCAAAATTGGGTTGTTCTTTTTTTATTCTATAATGAAGCAGTGAACAAGAAAGAGCTCACTATGCTGCTGCATGATCTGCCAGTTGGAGAAATACGCTGGCACGACAGCCTGCCCTCCACCAATACCTGCGCGCTGGAGTGGCTGCGCGAATTTCCACATGAATATGCTCTCGTCGTCGCCGATCAACAAACCGCCGGTTATGGGCGCAACCGGCACACCTGGCATTCCACTGCAGGCGCTTCACTCACTTTCAGTTTTATTCTTTACCCCGATCGAGCTGAACAGGATGCCCTGCCCCTCTTTTCAGCGTTGGCAGCACTGGCAGTTTGTGAAGCCATCACCTCTTATCCATCAAAAATAGATGGCTCTGTAAAATGGCCAAATGATGTGCTGTTAAATGGGGAAAAAGTCGCCGGTATCCTGGCGGAAGCTGACTGGTATGGTGATATATTAATGGGTCTGGTGATCGGCATCGGAGTGAATATTCAAGCAGCATCCCTGCCGCCCACTGAAGAACTGCTCTTTCCAGCCATCAGCTTAGAGCAAGCGCTTGGTCAATGGATTGACCGTTGGGATCTGCTGCATCGCATTTTAGCAGCTTTCATTTCCTTGCGTTCGATCTTCCCTTCCCCTGAATTCATGGATGCCTGGCGACATAAGCTGGCTTTTTTGGAGCAAGCGGTAAGCGTTTCCAAGATGGGCAAAGAACTGCAAAATGGCATTTTTGTGGGAATAGATGAGCAGGGCTATTTATTACTGAAAGAAAAAAGCGGGCGCATCTCCACCTTCCCATTGGGAGATGTGAGTCTGCGCCCGCAAAAGTAGCAGGGCAATTATCCTTCTTCTTTTCCATTCATGATGCCATCCGTAAAGCGCGCAACGGAAGCAACTTTGTCGTTCTTTTCGATGTTCATTAACTTCACGCCACGGGTGGCTCTACCGGATGCAGAAATGTCCTTCACATTCAACCGGATGACTAACCCACCGACAGAGATCATGGTAACCTGATCGCCTTCCTGCACCACACGGGCGCTGGTGATCTTTCCGATCTTATCG
>CAYLUJ010000102.1:0-8457 GCA_964386805.1 uncultured Pelolinea sp.
CGAGGGAAGCCCACAGATGGTAATCAATCGCAGCCATGATGATCACCAGTGCCAACCCTGCAGCAACAAAAATGGATTGTCGTTGGGGATAATCCACTAATTCCTCATTCCCTGCAATGGCAGACTCGATCATGATGATGCCAAAAATGCACATAAAGACGACCGCCCCAAACAAGTAGAAATCAAAATTGCGCCACAGGTTTCTTCGCATAATAAATTTACTTAGGTAAGACAGGAATATCGCAAATCAAACGCTGTTCCCGACCTTCATGTTTCATTGTAATGTGTACTTCAGACGCATCAATCGCAACATGTCTGGATATCACTTCAATTAACTCATCCTTCATCTCATCCAAAACACGCGTGGTGAGGTTGGTACGATCATGGATAAGTACCAGCTTTAACCGTTCTTTGGCAGTATCGGCACTATCTTCTTTGCCAAATTTCTTTAACCAATCAGCCATTTTATCCCTCCTTATTGAATACCTTGGATAATCTCTTCATGAAGTCATCTTTTGGGTTCATATCCAAGAATGGGACTTCACTGCCTGTAATTCTGGCTGCGATGTTCCGAAAAGCCTGACCGGCACGCGATTTTTGATTGAGAACGACTGGTTGACCTTTATTCGTGCTGATGAGTACATTTTCATCATCAGGCACAACACCCAGCAGCTTGATTGCCAGCAGTTCCAACACATCACCAGCTTCCATCATATCCCCGCGTTTAGTCATTTCGGGATTAATGCGATTCAGGATAAGCCGTGCAGGTCCTTTTTCCGCCGCTTCAATAAGCCCAATGATGCGATCAGCATCTCGCACAGCCGAGACATCTGGATTGGTGACAACGATCGCTTCGTCGGCGGGGGCAATAGCATTCTTGAACCCACCTTCAATTCCCGCAGGTGAATCAATTAAAATGAAATCCATTTCCGGGCGAATGCTCTCGCATAAATTGATCATTTCAGTGGGAGTAACAGAGTTTTTATCCCTTGTTTGTGCCGCGGGGATTAAAAATAAATTTTCAAAACGTTTATCTCTGATCATGGCTTGATTTACCTTACAGTGTCCTTCAATGACATCCACCAGATCATAAACAATCCTGTTTTCCAATCCCAGAACCACGTCCAGATTCCGTAACCCAATATCACTGTCGATGCAGGTAACCTTTTTACCCATTTCTGCCAGTCCAACGCCTATGTTAGCTGTTGCTGTGGTTTTACCCACACCCCCTTTTCCTGATGTAATTGTAATAATGCGAGCTGCCATACTTCTCCTTGTAAAAATAGTTTAGTGTTTCCAAGCAGTGTAGTTCAATTCCGAATCCTGGCAATTGATTTTAACAGGATTTTTTATTTGCATCCCTTTCTTTGCTTCAATATTGGCTATGCGCAATTGGAGTGGTTTTATCTCCAATGCACAAATCACGGCTTCTTCATCCCCATTCGAGCCGGCAACCACATTCCCGCGAATGCAGCCCCACACCAGCACGCTCCCTTCGGCAATGATTTCCGCTCCGGGATTAACATCCCCTACCACCATCACACTCCCTGAAAAATTCACTTTCACGCCTGACCGTAGCGTATGCGAATAGATGATCGCATTCTCTCCCCCATCAGGCAGTATCTGCATCTTTTTACCTGTTGTGATACGAATAGCTTCTGGATCAGTTTCTAAGCCAAAGGTTTTGGCATTATTCCTTGTTTGGCTCGAGTCTGAAAATATTGCCATCAAACTGATATTTTGTTCTGCCAAACCATCCCGCAGGTCCGCAATTTGGATCGCTTTTACTTTTCGTTCGCCTACGTCCACCGCCAATTTGGCACTTTTAAAAAAGTCTTTTCTTTCCTTAATATAGCTGAGAAGATCCTGTAATTCCTTCTCCCATTCTCCGTCTTCAAGAGACACCATCAACACATCACGGATGCCTTTAATTTTAAATTCTCTGATTTGAACTTTTGGAGAATTGATCACGTTATTGGTTTCCTTCATCAATTTCTTTTAAAGAAAAATAAGCTTCCAGGACTTCCCGGACAATGGGAGCAGCTACACTGGAACCTTCCGAACCGTTGTAAACAAAGGCGATCACGGCAATTTCCGGATCATCACTGGGTCCATACCCTACGTACCAGGCATGAGACGGCCAGATAACACCAGGTTCACATAATCCCTTGTCTTGAGCGATATTGTCACAATATTCTGCTGTACCTGTCTTTCCAGAGGTCGGAATTTCCATTCCTTCAAAAATGGTCATTGCTGTGCCCTCCGTAACGGTCATACGCAGAGCCTGTTGGGTCATATCAAGCACCCATGGTTCAACAGTTCTTTTCTCTTCAGTAGGGAGGTTATTTTCATCATAAATTGTAATAAGGGGATCTTTGGTAATATCCCAGACCTGTGTGGGTGTGAACTCTTGCACCACGTTACCATCCGAATCGATGATCTCGCGAATGAGGGTCGGTTTCATATATACCCCGTCATTGGCAACAATCGCATAAGAAACCAGGATTTGCAGAGGAGTAGCTAGCACGTATCCCTGTCCCATGCCTGCAATGTATGTATCACCTGTTGACCAGTTTTCACTGAGATTAATGCGTTTCCAGGTCGGGGTCGGAACTAGTCCATCTGCCTCACCAGGCAATTCAATCCCGGTGGTCGCTCCATACCCCAATGCTTTGGCATATTCACTCATCCGCCAGATACCAAGTCCTTCTTTCACTTCATCCTGGTATCCACCACTAATTTTATAGAAATACACATCCACAGATTGAGCGAGACCTTTAAAGAAGTTGGCTTGCCCATGCCCACCCGCTTTCCAATCCACAAATTCACGCTGGGTGCCTGTATCATTATCTGCATATTTCTCAGTGACAAAAATTGAATAGGGAGTTATCAAGCTTTGATACGGGGTAACTACACCCTCATTCAATGCACCGATGGCTGTGACAATCTTATATACTGACCCTGGGGGATGTTCAGCAGAAATAGCATGGTTGAAAAGCGGCCGATTCGGATCTGCGCTTAACTGTTGATAGTAATAAGCTGGGATGAATCGTGCCATGCGGTTATTTTCATACGTCGGATACGAAACAAGAGACAGAATTTCTCCTGTTTTTACGTTAATGGCAATCACAACGCCATTAGTAAATCGCACGTCATTAAACCAGCGATTCCACCATTCAATATTCCCGATCAGAGCTGCCTTCGCAGCTTCCTGCAGTCGGGTATCGATAGTGAGTTTGATATTAAGTCCGGGTTCAGCTTCAACCGGGGGTTCCACATCACGGATTACTTTGCCTGCCACATCCACTTCTACAACACGCAGCCCATTTTTTCCTGCCAGGGTATCTTGCATGGTCGATTCGATACCCGCGTATCCTACTTTATCGCGTCCTGCAACGAAACCCAGTTCCGTATAATATTCTTCCAGAGATTCGGGAATCGGTCCTAAAAACCCGATGACCTCAGCAGTTAATTCTCCGGTTGGATATTCTCGGATCGGTTCAATTTCAACTGCGACACCCGGCCAGACATCTGATTTTGATTCAATCAGCATGGCCGTTTCTTTATCGATATCGCATTTGATTTTCATTGGAGTGTATGGGGCATTCGTATCGGCAATTTCCACGATCTCGGCAATTCCCAGATCGGTATTACATGGTGAAAATGTGGTCACTACTTCATCGGTCAGTTCACCATGCGACACTGGAATATCAATGACTTCTGAAAGTTCCCTGTATATTTCCTGCGTCGCTCCCTCATCCGTAGGCAGATCTGCCGGAGTGATCATCACATTGTAAGAAGCTGCATTTTTTGCCAACACGATTCCATTGCGATCGTAAATGATCCCACGTTCTGTTTGAATGCTGACATTACTGATCCGATTTTCATCCGCTTGTGCAATATAATCCTCACCATTGAGTATTTGCAGGCTGAATAACCGAAATCCATAAAAACCAAAGATCAGCAGAATCAGAATGTACAAGGTCCTGATCCGCCAGTTTTTCCAGGTGGTAAAAATATTTTTGTTCTTATTCATTTTCTACTTCTTGGTACACCAATTTTTGAGCATCATGAACCAATAAATACATAGGAAATACAAGAATAATATTCAAAAATACACTAGGGAGAGTAATTCCACTCAGGCTTGAAAGAAGGGGAACCGATGATCCTTGAAATTGCAAAACAAGGATGTAAATGAGATGTTGAAGGAATGTTGCAACAATTGTAATGATTAACATAGAAAATACAGGCATTTCCCATAAGCGGTTAACCAAAATGCGGGTCAGTACCGCTGCCAGAATATAACTGAGGAGAACACCCGGCACTGGAATGGACGAAATAAAAGTGACTAACCCTCCGGCAATCAAGGCAGGAATATAAAAGTTTTTAGCCTGGCGGTTCAAACACCATACAATAATAAACAGCAGTACGATATCTGCCATCCCATTTTGTAATGGGATGCGGCTGATCACTCCCAATTGCAGGGAAGTAAAGATCAACACCAGGATGGAAGAAAGTACAATATCCATCGCCTGATCCTAATCGCTTGTTAATAGATCGATATCGATCGCGCTGAAATTCGTGATCACCAGGACAGCGCGTAAAGTTGAAAAGTCGATCGCAGATTGAACGATGGCAGTTTGAAAGATATCGCTTTCTTTCTTTTGCACCGTGGCTACTTGCCCAACCACAACATCAGCAGGGTAATTTCCACCCAAGCCGGATGTCAGTAAGATTTCACCCGGTTGAAGATCGACATCTGAAGGAATCATTGTCAATTCCAAATCGCCTGTGATAGAACCGATTAATTGAGCTTCTTCATCGAGTGATTGCATACGCACATTAATATTGGAATCCGGATCATTGATCAATTGAATACGGGCGGCGCTCGCAGTCACGGCGTCTACTTTTCCTACCAGACCCTGCTGTGTCACTACCGGCATGCCATAGCGAATTCCATCGTCAGATCCATGATCAATGATCAGGTAATGCATAAATGGGTTGGGATCTCTCCCAATCACCGAGGCTGCGACATACGCATTTTCAGGTTTTGCACGCGCAAAATCAAGCAATGCATATAAAATATCAGCTTCGCTGAGCTGTTCTTGCAGCTCAATAATCTGGCTTTGCAATTGAGACACTTCGTTTTTTAATTCTGCATTCTCTGCCATCAGATTCGTAACATCACGGGGTAATGTAAAAAAATCATAGACAGCCATGAATTGGTTTGAGATCCAACCCTGGACTTTTACAAAGGGATCCATGACGGCACCTAGTAATGGTCGTAAAAAACCACTAAAAGCCAGCAAGATAACACCCAGAACGATCAATGCCGTTATAGCGGTTCGAAGTGTACGCGAATTTTTGAAACGCATTTTTCACCAATTTCGTTTTATATAATACCAGGAAGAACGAATTACAAATGCTGTTTATTCCCATCAATATCAATGAGAAAATGCTTGAACCGGTCTAAATCTTCAAGCACAATTCCAGCTCCTCGCGCAACGCAAGTCATCGGGTCTTCTGCCAGCCAAACGTGCATTTTCAATTCTTCAGCCAGGCGCTGAACCATCCCATTGAGAAGTGACCCGCCCCCTGCCAGGCAGATACCTGTATCCAGCAGATCGGAACCAATCTCCGGGGGTACTTCATCCAGCGCATTCTTTATCGTATCAATGATCACCTGGATCGAGTTATTCAAAGCATCTCGGATTTCTATGGAGGAGATCTCGACCGATTCAGGCAATCCGGTGATCAGATTACGACCTCGTACCTGCATAGTTTTTTCAGTTTCGAATGGAAAAGCTGAACCAATTTCCCATTTAATCTGTTCAGCCATGCGTTCTCCGATATATAAACTATACTTGTTGCGGATGTAATCAATAATATCCTGATCCATTTCATCACCTGCTACTCGCAGTGACCGGGAAACAACAATCCCACCCATGGAGTTTACTGCAATCTCGCAGGTGCCTCCTCCAATATCCACAATCATGCTTCCTGATACATCAGCCAGAGGTAAACCAGCTCCGATGCTGGCAGCGATGGGTTCCTCGATTAAATAAACCTCGCGCGCACCAGCCGCCATGGTTGCGTCAAATACTGCCCTTTTTTCAACTTCAGTTGCCCCGGTGGGTATACCAATGACAACACGTGGTCGCGGCATGGGAACAATTGCTTGCTGATGCACTCGCCCTATGAAATAAGCCAGCATTGCTTGTGTGATTTCAAATTCAGAAATTACGCCATCTCGAATTGGTCGAATGGTCGTGATATTTGCAGGGGTTCGTCCAACCATCTGTTTTGCCTGTGTCCCTATAGCAACTGGACGGCGTGTTCGTTTTTCAATGGCTACCCAGGATGGTTCATGAACAATAATCCCCTTCCCTCTTACATAGATCAATGTGTTGGCTGTTCCTAAATCGATCCCTAGATCGAGAGAGAATAAACCTAATAGCCAATTAAATGGATTTGCAACCAAACGAAACTCCTGTGGTAAAAGGTATCGAAATTCTACCAACAAAATCGGGCAATATTATAACATGATACCACTTTTCCCAATCGTCCCCCAGATGGATGCAAAAATTCCATTTTTAAGGTAATAAAATATTCACTTTTCTCACATTAAGAAAAACACTTTTTATCAGTGGATGACCTAGTTCTGCGGTTCAATAGATCTATTACTAGTACCCTCCCAAACTTTGATCTTCAAAATTTTGATCTTCTATTGACATGTTTTTCGCGGGTCGTTATAATGCAATTGTCGCGGGCGTAGTTCAATGGTAGAATGTCTGCTTCCCAAGCAGAAGGTTGTGGGTTCGAGCCCCATCGCCCGCTTTCATAAAAAGAGCGGAACTGATTTTCCGCTCTTTTCTTGTATTAGACGATTTTTTAATTCCAGTTTAGAGAATTACAACTTCTTGCGCTTGGGGACCTTTTTCGCCTTGCGTTACAACGAACTCAACGCGTTGTCCTTCGGTAAGGGAACGATATCCATCTTGTTGGATAGAAGTGTAATGCACGAAAACGTCTTCACCGGAATCGCGTTCGATGAATCCATATCCTTTTGATCCATTGAACCATTTCACGGTACCCTGTTCTTTCTCGGACATGTTTTGGAACTCCTTTCTTAGTTTTCTTGAGCAAGTTCCAAATTAAAAGACTACTCTTTCTTTCTAGAACTACTACTTCAAGCTCTTAATTTTAGCATGGCTTTTTCACGTTTGTCTATCATGAATTTCTTCATATTTTGACAAGATTTTTACTCTTCCAATTAAAATTTTCCAATCAATTCTTGTACCGATTGCACAACCAGATCAGGTTGAAAAGGACTGTTCTGCAAATCTTCCATTTTTGTTTCACCGCTCAAAACCAACACCGTTCTGATCCCTTTTTCACCCATGGCAATATCGGTATATAAACGATCTCCCACCATTACAACCTTCGAGAGATCCATCGTGAATTTTTCGCTGATCGCTTGAAGGATCGGAAAATTGGGTTTTCCGACGATCACATCCGGTTCCCGTCCGGTAGATGCTTTTATAAATGCCATGATCGAGCCAATATCGGGCATAAATCCATCTTTGACCGGGCAATTTATGTCCGGATGGGTAGCCATGTAAGGCAGCCCTTTTCGGATCAGATCACAGATCTTCCATAATTTTTGATAAGTAAGCGTAGTGTCAAATCCCAACACAATAAGATCAGGATCGTCTGAAAGGCGTATGTTGGACTGAATGAACTCGCCTTCCAGTTCCGGAGTCCCAAGTAAGAATACTTTTTTATTGGGAAAATGCTTCAAGATATAAGAAACCGTTGCTTGACCGGATGTATAAACGTGGTCCTCCGTAACAAAGGTTAACCCCAGCCTGAGTAGTTTTTGTACATATGCCGCTGCACTTTTGGAAGAATTATTGGTTAAGAATAAAAATCGTTTCTCCTTTTCAATAAGAAAACTGATAAAATCTTGCGCGCCGTCTATGAGCTGATCGTCCAGATAGATAGTCCCATCCATATCCAGAAGCCATACTTCAATTTCCTTCAATAAGTCAAATTTTTGGTTGTCCATGGCTAATCCTAAATTTTGCTGTTATTGAAACAGTAGCCCTCCCCGCTTTAATACATAGCTTCCATAAGGAATACTTGCCAGTTCAGCAATTGGTTTACATTTTATTTTAAGCAAGAAAAAAGCGCGTTCTCCTTCCGTTGGCAGAGTTTCAAAATTCCCCATGCCTTTCGCGATGATCATATCCGCCATTTCAAATTTCTCCAGAAAATCATTGGAACATTGAGATAAAATCGTTCCCTGAATAGCCGTTCCATTTTCAATGATCGTCACATAATCAGGAAAATTTGTTAATTCGGCATCTGCTCTTAACGCGTCGTTCATGATCGGAGCACTTTTCACTACATAGTCCAGTGGTTTTGCTATTTGTTCAATGAGCAGTTTATCAAAGA
>CAYLUJ010000103.1:0-8403 GCA_964386805.1 uncultured Pelolinea sp.
CATCAACACTCTGAAAGTTTGGGATGCATTCGATGTGATCGGAATCGATCTGAATACCTATTCCATAGCGCCCGAAGGAAAATATATGTACCAGACGTACGATACTGTTTCGGGCACCTGCCTCACCAGTGCAGAAGGCGGATTCAACCTGGCAGATATTATCGCTCTGGCGAATGCTGCCGGCAGCCAGTATGGTGAAAAACCGATCTGGATCACCGGTCTGGAGTGGCAGGAAGAGAATCTTTCAACCGTCGCAGCAGAACGCGGCACCCTACCAGATGTAGTGCGTGCTGATTTTCTCAGCCGCGCATCCATCATGCTGCTTGGCAAGAACCATGTGGAAAAAATATTCTGGCAGTACCCAGATACCAACAGTACGGCAAGTACTTCTTTCGGAGTATTCAGCCAGCAAGTTTTCAAAAATCTTTCCGCCAGTTTGCAAGGCTTCCGCAGTGCAGCAGATATCAGCGATATTCTCAACGGATACTATCAGTATCGACTGACGACCTCTGGAACGGTGGATATCTTCGTCTGGCGCGGATACGGCGGTGATGAATTTTTACCTTTCACTTTAAAAAATGTGGGTGGTTATCAATTGGAAGCTTTCTCACTAGATGCAGATTCGATTAAAAATGGAAGGGGGATGGCATTGACTGTCGATGAAAGTGGGGAAACTGCCTTCATGTTGAGTGAAAGACCGGTGCTTGTGAAAGCCATTCCAACCGACCTGAAAGAGCGATTATCCCTGTATATGCAGGGGCTTTTCACTTCCGCCGGGCAATCCCTGAAGAGCAGTGCTGAAGATATAGTAGAATCTCAAAAAGAAAAAGCCAGCCAGAAAGCGGAAGATTGGGTAAATGAACAAAAAGAAAGCTTGTTCACCATGCTGAAAGAAAGCTTTATGGAATGGCTGGACAATGCCCTCAATCTGGAACAATTTACGCAATGAGCCGTATAGTATTAAAGAAATGAATTGGAGTCGTGTATGAATAGCATAAAAAAGATCATGCGGATTTTAATCCTCGGTGTATTTCTGCTCTGCGCAGCCTGCACTTCTAACGTGCAAATCTCTGTAGATAATATCGCTAACCTCACCAGCACCCAGGTGCTGCAATCCTCAGAAGCAATGACCGCAAAATGGACATTGGATGGAAAAGCTTTTTGGTTGGAAGGCATGAGAACAGCAGCTCTCTATGACAGCAAAACACTGCAAGAAACTTCTTCTTATAACGTTGGGGAATATGGGGTGCTGTATGATACTTCCCCGGATAACAAGTTAATCGCTTATGCCTTGGATGAACCTTCCATTATTCTCTTTGACATAGTCACCCAGCAGGAAGTAACCCGCATTCCGCAGGATACTTTCGCGCAACAAACCGCTTTTTCACCTGATGGAAGTATGCTGGGAATCGCCAGTTCCGACACCTGGGAGATCACGCTGTGGGATGTGGCGACTACACAGGCGACCCAAACGCTTACCGGTTTTGAAACGGCGGCTCCGGTTTACTCTTTTCAGTTTGGAGCCGATGGGAAGACCATTCTATGGATCGCACGCGGGACCATTCAACCCATGGATATCCAAAGCGCACAACTTGGACCTGAGATCAATCATGAGGATTTCATCAGCAGTTCCGTTCTTTCACCGGATGGAAACTTGCTCGCCACCTCGGCTGCTGGTACAGTGAATGGAGAATTCAAACCCATCGTTACCATCTGGGATGCACACACTGGGGAAGCATTGGTTGTTTTCAGCAATGATGATTACTTCAGCTCCCTGGCTTTCTCCCCCGACGGCAGTTTGCTGGCAGCCGGGACCAATGGCAAAGTTCTTTTCTGGGATGTATCCAGTTATCAATCCGTTGGGGAGCTCAGCACAAATGTGGGATATGTTGATTCTGTCCAGTTTTCGCCTGATGGCACCCAATTGCTAACCTGTACCACGGAAGGATCCGTACAAATATGGCAGGTTAAGAAATAATAAGACAATTTTATTCTTCGTTATTCAATTTCCTGAATATCAGAATACAATTTTGGTCTTGCGTTTTGGCGTAATCGAAACTTCGTGCCATGGTTATGGCCCGTGCGAGCATCAAAATCTACTAATACATTTCCTTCAGATAAAGCATTTATGAAACTATCAACACTAAATCCTCTTAAGATTAAAATACGATTGTAATGAAATAGTTCTCTATCACCATCTCTCATCACTTCCGCTTCCACATAAAAAGTGTTTGGTAATTTTGTACCAGCCTTAAAATTTAAATCATCAAATCCCCAATAGGGTTGCGGATCTAGCTCATTTAAACCAATACGATTTCTTACAGCTTCTAACCAATCTAAATGTCGAGGGTCAACTTTATCTGCATCAAAAGATATTAAGACTTTTCTGTTTTCCCTGTCAATTTCGACTTTAAATCCTCTATCACTTCTCTCCAGACCATGTATTGTTTGCCGAAAACTCATTTCGTTCGATGGATATTGAATACCTGCAAGCTCGTGTTTCCACCCATAATATGGCAATAAAATATTCGGCACAAATCTCAATGCGCGTGGGGATGGTTCCAAGTGAAAAAGGGTTGTTAATGACGTTGTTCTACTTCGTTGACATTTCAATTCCCACTCAGCAGCATTTGGTATTGGCAAGTTGTTTTCCTTAATTCCGAGAAGGTCCTCGAGTGTGTTTCCAACACCGCCAGCGTTACCAGGACGAGCATTTTCTATCCAACCACGTTTTCGTATATCCTGTAGCGCTTCAATCAGAGAATCCTTTGTATACGTTTTCATACCTCTCCCGGTCTCCAAAAATCCAATAGATATTCAAAAGTCGTGCCCATCGTTATGTAATTACTTGGGTATCCAAAAATTCCAATTCTGTTAACTATGTTTGTTCTATCCCAAATAATTGTATTTCGAAGTTCATAACCCCTTTGGCGTAATTCATTAATAATTGATACATGAATAGTAATACGTTGGTTTTCCCACCACATATCCGGTACATTAATAACACAATGTCCCTTTGGAGAAAGTAAAGGTAAAAGATTTTCGAAAATATCACCCATTGCTTTCGTATATTCTTCCAAAGCCATTGTCCCCAAATCTCGAGGATCTTGAGAGTATTGTTCCACTTTATCTAGTTGTTCGTTATTTCTGTCGCGCCTCGATTTATTTTTTCGTTTCCGGTTTAAAAGATTTGCGTAGGGCGGCGAAGTCCATATCAGACTAACTGAACTTGGTTCCAAATAATTCGGAATATGTAAAGCATCATCTTGAATAGCTACTTGTTGAGCTTTGTTAAACAAGTTATTGCTTACAAGTCTAGATTCACATAATTCGATATATTTTTCTTGAAGATCAAAACCAACCGCATTTCTATTCAAATCTTGGGCCGCTACTAGTGTTGTACCACTCCCAACAAAGGGATCAAGGACCAGTTCACCCTCATGTGAAAAAAGACTGATAACTTTCTTTGCAATGGAAATAGGAAAGGTAGCTGGGTGTAGCGTTTTATCTCGAATATCACGGCTTTCGTAATAGAATTGCCACACACCTATTTGACTTTTTAACCAATCTTTTGCAGATAAGCAATTAATATGTTTCGGAGGGCATGCGCAAGTTCTCTTCGTACCTATAGGAAGACTTGTTCTATAATAATCAGTTTTTTCATGAATCTTACGAGGTAATACTATTTCATTATATTCTTCTGTCATGTTTGATTATCTCCGGCTAAGATTCTATCTTATATCGATAAACATTAAAAAGCATGTTAAAAATAAATATAGATCGATTGCTAGATTCAATTGTTTTTATTGCTAACAACCCTCGAAGTAATAATAGCATAGTAACCTAAACCTATCGAATTCTGTTGAAATTAATTTCTATCCCATCCTGCAAGAAATCTTGAACGTTATTTCTGACCAGATCTTCAATTATGTCAGTTCAAATCTTGTTCGACTGCTTTCCAGAAACTTTCATCTTCTTTCCCCAACGCCCACATGGAAACCCCTGCCAAGTTATATTTCTTAACTAAACTCACTTTAATACGGATGCTTTCCACGTTCTCGAACCAGGCAACATGTTCTTTTCCATTTTCCATATAAGTAACAAAAGGAGATTGTGAAGAAGTATCCCATGCAGTTTCCGCATCCGGTTTGGTAAGCAGCAGAGGAAAATCTTTCCAAGAAATATCACTGGCAACATAGATTCCATTTTCAATATCAGAAGCACTCAAATCCCAATCATACCCATAGGCGGGCAGACCAATCAGCAGCTTTGCCGGGTCCACCAGAGATGTGGTATAACGTAGGCATTCTTCCACCCAATCTGCTCCGGAAACAGCTCCCGGCTCTCCCCATGGACCATGCTGGTCGTAGGTCATCAATTGCAAATAATCCGCGACTTCCCCCAGCGCTGCCAGATCGAATGGATACGCCCAGGTATTATCAATCGATTCATCTTCTTTTCCGGGAACACTGATGATTAATTTGAGCGATTCGGCATGCAGCCGGTCAGCCAGTTTGCGAATGAAGAGAGTAAAGACAGAACGATCGTCTTCGATATTCTCAGAATAAGCCAGATTTTCGAAATCAATATTGATACCTGTATACCCGCCCTCGCGAGCCAAATCCACTAGATCATCGATCAGTGTTTCGCGGTGTGTGACGATGGCTGCATGCGCCAGCGCTGCATCAAAATCATTCACCTCTAGATCGTTATTGTAGTTGCTGATGCAGGCATACGTTGGTATGCCCCGCGAGTGGTTCAATTCCACGACATCCAGATCATCCGATCCACTGATGCTGCCGTCAAACTGCACGGTAAAGACATCCGCAGACACCATGGTCAGATAATCGGAAAAGGATTGAATTGCGCTATAAGAACGCTGGTCGCCCGTGTAATAGCCCAGCGCTATTTTTCGTGCAGGCTGTGCAATCAGCAAATTCTCCTCTGAATTATTTGAGGAAATACTTGTTGCCTTGACCTGCTGTTCAGTAGCGATTGGAAAACCTGGTGAAGTCAAACACCCAACCAGGCTGAGCAGAAGTCCGCCCAAGATCATCCAAACAATTTTCTTTATCATTCAAGCCCATTTTTTCGTCATAAAAAAGGATCCTTGAGCCGTTATAGTGTTTTTCCTCAGGTGCTTCGTTCTCTAGCCGCTTGCAGTGTTTTGTGGGTTAAATATTCCAGTCTCCGTTGTATCTCTGGTTCATCGATCAACCGGTCAAATGTATATTCATCTTTGAACTGTGGTGGGTTGATGACCTCAAAGCCAGCTACCTTCCTTTCCATTCCCTTCATTTCATCTGCCATGAAAGAAAGCGCCCAGGCAGCTCCGCTGGATTGATGAGGTGATACCAGCAACACCGCACTGACCACAGATTTTTTCAATTTCTCAACAGGAGCCTGGCGGAAAAATGCCTGAGAGCGCTGCGAGAAAGCTAACCACAGTGCTGGAGGCATGCCTCCATAATTGGGAACAAATAAAAATAATATCTCCGCCTGCCAGGTTTTTCCCCAGATCATACGCACATCATCTTTGATGGGGCATTCGGCATCGACACCCTTGGCAGGATCAAGCCTTTGCAGACATTCATACTCACAGCGCTGGCAGGGAGTGATCTGGTAATCATAAAAATTTATCAACTCGGTTTCAACACCCTCGGCATGCAAACGCTCCAACACAAATTGGGCGAAGTCAGAACAATTTCCGTGTTCTCTGGCGCTGACCGCCAGGGCAATAGCCTTCATAAATAGAAACTCCCTGTAATATTTGTAATGGACTTTAAATATTTTACCGTGTAAAGTTTGAAATATGGATGCTGGAATTCTTTTCTTTAAATGCTGCACTAAAGATGGGATTTTGCATATAAAGAGGTCGCTCCTCCCTTCCAATACTCCAATTCTACCCAACCAGTTTGAATACGATGTGTTAGCAGGTTATACCAGATCAGGCGCTCTGCCTACGGGTACAGTTCCTCGATCAGCGCCCGCAATTACAGCAGCAGTTCTTTGCGCTCATCACTAACCGCACCCATGAATTGCTGGGGGTTTGTTTCTTTATCGTATCCTTTCGTGATCGTATCTACTCATTATAAGGATACTTATAACAAATTCTATCTATTCTTAATGTTGGCAGGATTGGGCTAGAATAAACCATTGGAAAAGATAGGATGACCAGATCCATTCATCGGAAGAAAACTTCATTTTTAATAGCCCACGACCTGTTTGTAGGCGGTGAGTTCTACACGGATGATCAGTGGTTGAGCGCTTCACGCACCATGAACACAGATGGTATGTACTTTCTCAACGGTGGAAAAGCCTGCTTGATCCTGATCGCAGATTTTCTGCTCGCTCACGACACCCATCAAATTCTGCTTCCCGCATACTTATGCCCTACCATCATCACCACACTGGAAAAGCAGGGCTTGCAGTGTTCATATTACCGCGTGCAAACCGACCTTTCCATCGATCTGGATGATCTGGCAGAAAAGGTGCACACTCACCAAGCGGTGTACTTCATTAATTACTTTGGCTTTCCACAACCGGCAATCGTCCGGCAGTTCCTTCTAGGCTTGCAGCGGGAGGGTATGCTGGTAGTGGAAGATAACGCACAAGGTGGGTTTACTCTGTATCCCATTGGTGATTTTGTTTTCAACAGCATGCGTAAATTGTGCGCACACGATGGCGGTTACCTTATCACCCAACAGAATATGCTGCCTTACCTTGAACAATATCGGGGACTGCCCAACCGGCGCCTGCCCATTATTCGCGAATACCGCCAGCGCCTGGCGGACTATCTACTGGAGGGCATAGGGGACCATGCGGAACTGGAACAGTTTTTTCAGCGCGCCGAAGCCTATTATGAAAATGAACTGGTAGTGGAGGGTAATGCCCAGGAACGGAAAAGTATCGAAAGGATGGATTGGGCTGGCATCCGGCAAGTCAGGCGGGATAACTATTTGTATCTGCTGCGGCACATCACATCCATCCCTCATATCACACCCATTTTCCCCACTCTCCCTGAGGATTGCACGCCGCTGGGACTGCCCGTATATTGCACAGGTATCTCGCGCGACCGCGTCTACGAAGAACTGGGCAAAGCCAGCATCGGTCTCGTCATCCACTGGGAGGAGTTGCTGCATAATCCGCGCACTGCTACCAACGCAGAAGTGGTGGAGATGGCAAACAGTATGCTGACCCTGGTCACTGACCAGCGCACCAGCCACGCACAGTTGAACTATATGGTGTTGCAGTTAAAAAAAGCCACTCGAGCAGCAAGCTAAACAAGACCGCTTACAGGTATTCTACTTCATACCCAATTTCTTATTTTGTAACAAAAGCTCCAACGCTTCGTGCGCTCGCCGCATCCGTGTTTCTTCTTTTTTTGCATCCATGATCCAGCGCAGATAATTGCGGCGGTGAGAAGGAGCGAGGCTGTTAAAATTCTGCCAGGCGGTCTCGTTTTCCATCAAGATCTGTTGAATATATTGGGGCAGTTCAGGTTCTACTTTTTTACCGGCTGGTTGAGGATTTTCTGCGTCCACCTCTTCCAAATTGAAATCAACCCTTGACAGTCCAGCTTGTGTCATGCGACCCTCGTGGATCAATTTCACGACCCTGCGTTTATTGAGGACAGACCACTTGCTGTTATTCTTACGGGGAGTAAATTTCTGGGCATATTTTTCATCATCGATCCGCTGCACCAAGCTGTCGATCCAGCCAAAACACAGCGCTTCTTCCACCGCATCCTCGTAGGAAATGCGCGGTTTGCCACTACTTTTTTTGTAATAGACGAGCCAGATCTCCTGATCGGTTGTCGAATGCTTCTCCAGCCAGGCATGCCAGGCTGCGCGATCAGATACATACAGGGTTTTTGTTAATTCCATTTTGTCCCTCTAATAAATTCTTCAAGGAAATACAATTTTTCAAAGGAAATTATAAATGGTAAATTTAATCAAATGATGGAAGAACTATCAGGTTGTGTTTTCAGTCATCCATTGTAGATACGGATTGAATCCCTGTTCGATAGGAATCTGGATGATCTCAGGCAACTCATAGCTGTGGTTTTCAAGAATGGTGGCTTCTACTTCCTGGTATAGTTCACTGCGCGTTTTGATGAGCAGTAGCACCTCGGTGTCATTCACGATCTCGCCCTTCCAGCGATAGCAACTTTGCATGGGCAGCATCTGCACACAGGCTGCCAGTTTATGCGATACCAACAATGTGGATATCTTTTCTGCTTCTTGTTCATTGGCAACAGCGGTCATAACAATCGAATAGGTGTGTTCCATTTTTTATATTCCTTTGAATGATCACCAGATGCCCGGCACTAGGCGGTAGCGCACCTGACGCACGTATTCAGTATAACCAGCCAGCTCTTTTTGCAAGGTTCGGTCTTCAAGC
>CAYLUJ010000104.1:0-4052 GCA_964386805.1 uncultured Pelolinea sp.
TGGAGATATTATTTTTTCCGTAAATCCACACATGAATACCCTGTATAAATTTCAACACAACCGCACCTATATGGCAGAAGATGGAAAGAGAGGGGGCACTTCGGACCAAACTGGAAGGTCGGCAGAACCTCTCAATATTGAAGTACCACCGGGAACAATCATTCATGAAAAAGGTACCGATCGAGTTTTGGCTGATCTGACGGCAGAGGGACAATCGGTTGTTTTATGCAATGGGGGAAGAGGGGGAAGAGGGAATTCCCGTTTTGCCAATTCGCGCCACCAAGCTCCGCGCATGGCTGAACGGGGTGAACCAGGGCAGGAATTGGAAATTCGATTGGAATTAAAGCTGATCGCTGATATTGGAATCATTGGTATGCCCAATGCAGGGAAATCAAGTTTGCTGGCTGCGATCACGAATGCCAAACCCAAGATCGCTGATTATCCATTCACGACACTGGTGCCGAATTTAGGTGTCGCGGTGCTGGATACCGACGTGTCACTGGTGCTGGCAGATATTCCCGGTTTGATCGAAGGTGCGCATATGGGGGTTGGATTAGGTGATACGTTCTTACGGCATATCCAACGTACGAAGGTATTGATCCATCTGCTGGATGGAAATTCTCAAGATGCGATGGCAGATTTTTCGCAGATCAACACGGAGCTTTCCCTTTTTGATCCACGACTTGGGCAAAAACCACAGATCGTTGTTTTGAATAAGATGGATCTTCCAAACATGGAAGCAAAATACACAGCCTTAAAAAAACAATTCAAGAAAATCGGGATCAATCTATTTTCCTGTTCCACCCTGCAAAAGAAAAATTTGCGCGAGATACTCTGGAAAGCACATGAACTGCTTATAACAAGCCCTGCCGAAGCTATGAAAATGGAAATACCGCTCTATACGGCAGAAGTGGATGAAAAAGCATTCACCATTGAGAGAAAAGGCAATGGTTTTATTTTACACGGAATTGCGATCGAACGTGCCGCTGCAATGACCTATTGGGATAATTATGAATCCATCCGGCGTTTTCAACGAATCCTCCAGGCGCTTGGGATCACAGAAGCACTGCGTGAAAAAGGGATCGAAGAAGGCAACCCTGTTGGCATCGGAGACTATGAACTAACCTGGACAGAGGAATTCGGCACTTATGAATAAAGGAAAATATTAAAATGCGATTGGGCATCTTCGGCGGTACATTTGATCCACCTCATGTAGGGCATCTGATTCTGGCTATGGAAGCATACGACCAGCTCGAGCTGGATAAAGTACTGTGGGTCATTGCTCCCCATCCACCTCATAAGCAAGGAAAACCAATTACTCCTATTGAACAGCGTATCGCAATGGTGCGAACCGCCATTAATGCAGATGATATGTTTGCACTTTCTCGAGTGGATATTGACCGTCCAGGTCCTCATTATGTGCTGGATACCATGCTGCTGCTGCATAAAGACTATCCAAATGCCAGTCTGGTTTTTATCATGGGAGGGGATTCACTGCATGACCTGCCGAACTGGCATGAACCACAAAAATTCATAGAGCAATGTTCCAGTATTGGAGTGATGCGCAGACCGGGAGAGATCATTGATCTTTCCTTGTTAACAGATAAATTGCCGGGCGTTGAGAAAAAAGTGGAATTCATTGATGCACCTCTGTTGGAAATTTCTTCTAACAAGATTCGAGCATTGGCGTACCAAAAGAAACCATTCCGCTATTACTTACCACCTGGCGTTTACGATCAGATCATCGAGATGGGCTTATACAATACGGAAGAATCCATGAAGGAGTAATGGAATGAAAAAAGCAATCTTATCTTTGGGATTCATAACTTTTCTTTTATCTTCTTGTGTTCTACTCGAAGCAGTGCCAACCATTACTCCAACTGCTGCTAATACTGGATCACAAACACCTACCATGCTGTTTACCAATACGGCTTCAATGAGTACAACAGAACCTGCTGTTCCTACTGCTACAGAAGCGCCAACTCTCACCACAACATTTGTTCCCAGCCAGACTCCAACAAAAGTGCCATCTGTTACTCCTACAGCATTCCCATATACTGTGCAAGCTGGTACGCCAGTTTATACAACAAATTTTGGGTACCCGGATGCCGGTTGTAATTGGCTGGGTGTTGGAGGTCAGGTCTTTGATGAAAACGGAAGTCCTGTCATCAATCTGGTAGTTTGGGTCCGCGGTTCTATCGAAAATACCCCATTTGAGGCAATTGTTTTAAGCGGTACCGCTGAAGGGGATAAATATGGACCGGGAGGGTATGAAGCAATTATTCATAACGCGGTGCTGGAAACCAGTGGAATTTTCTCCATTCAAATTCTCGATCTAAATGGAAATATTCTCACCGATCAAGTTTTTTTTGATACATACGCTCAATGTGATCAAAACCTTATCCTAATTAACTTCACACGGAACTAAGTTAAAGAAAATCTTTTATATTGAAAAAGAGGAAAACTATGAATTCTACTGATGGTTTTGTTTTGATGGATTTCTTGAAAAAGCTCCTCTCCGGTTGGAAACACGTGGCTATTTTCATGGTGATTGGGGGACTGTGCGGAATGGGCGCCAGCAAATTATTAACACCCATTTATGAAACCAGAGCAGTCATCGCTGTGACTATTGATTACACACGCACTGGAGCGCTCTCCGATATTCAGGAAGATCAAGCAATGCGTGGACTGGGGAGTGTAATTGATTCTACTGTGGTACGAGAACAGGTCATGTTGGATGCAGAACAGGCGGGTATTACCATCGATCAAACTACCATGACGGAGAATTTCACTCTGGAACGAGAGGACTTTCGTTGGTTCTTACGGGTACGTGATACCGACGCGCTACGAGCAACTACCCTGGCAAACCTCTGGGCACAAGAAGCGATGAATGTGCTTGACAGCGCGATGGAACATGCCATTGTTGTCGGTCACTACCAGCAATATTTAGACACGCTGGACTACTGTTTACAGCGCCAAGCTCCTGAAGGAATGAGCAGTGAACCGTGTGCAGATCTTGATTTTGAATTTTTAAGTGCAGAGATAGAAAAAACCTCGTCTGCAATTCGCGATGAACAAACCATGAGTTTTGGATTGATGCCCGCACTGCAATTCTTCTTGGCTGAAGAAGCACCACTAAATACCGTTGCAGTGCTGGGGACACGCAGTATTTTAATATTTTCCGGCGCAGCACTTGGTTTTTTGGTAGCTGTTTTGATCCCCAACAAAGAGAAGGAATAGATGAACGAAAAGAATTCTTTTTGGCTTCTGGCACAAAAGATCGCTGATATCCTCTGGGTCATCATGATCGCGCTTTTACCCATCACCAGCATGCCACTGATCGCGCACTTGCTGGGATCTGATACGGTTGCTGCACCCTCCATCATCGTGGTTTTTTTCTTGATGATCATCTGGTTTGTCCCATATATCTTGCGACGGGGTAAGATGGTTAAGGAGAGTATTCCTTTGTTAATTTTTGTGATCGTTGCCCTGGCAGCAACAGTGCTTGCGAACTTTAAAGTTATTCCTGCATATAAGGAAGTACCTTACCTTAATAATTCCATTGAGGCATTTGTAACTTTGTTAATTGGGGTGGTGTTTTTTTTGGTCGTTTCTTCGTATCTGCGAAATGAAGAGAAAGCCCTTCTTACCCTGAAAGTGATCAACTGGAGCGGTGTGATTATGCTGATCTGGACGGGTTTTCAGGTTGTTGCGTGGCATGGGTTTGGTCACTATCCTGAATGGATGTTTAATCTGCAAGGGTTGATTTCCTCGCGAGTGCTCTACCGTCAGCGGGTGAACGGACTGGCATTGGAACCATCCTGGTTTGCACACCAACTGAATATGATCTACCTACCCATCTGGCTGGCTGCGACGATCAAAGGGGTTTCGGCATTCAAAAAACGCCTTGGTTTTTTAACAGTCGAGAACATTCTACTGCTGGCTGGAATCGGATCGCTTTTGTTGACCCTTTCGCGCGTTGGCTTGCTGGGTTTTTTGCTGATGTTCACTTTTCTCTTTGCTAAACTACATTCCTATCTGGTGGGGAAAGT
>CAYLUJ010000104.1:4062-8326 GCA_964386805.1 uncultured Pelolinea sp.
AACGATTTTAATTCAAAAGAAGAAAGAAAAAGTTTCCTCCAAACAAAAAAAGCGCCTGACAGTTTTGATTTCCGTTTTATTTATCATCGTTTATTTATTCATCATCGCGGTTGGTCTCTATGCCTTTTCAAAGGTTGATCCACGGATGGAAACGTTGTTTGACTTCTCGGTTGGACAAGATAATCCACTGCTTGCCTATTTTAATGAACTGAGTTTTGGGGAACGGATAGTCTACTGGCTGGCTGGGTGGAATGTATTTGCCGAGCATCCCATTTTGGGAGTTGGGTTGGGAAATGCCGGATTTTATTTTCCCAAAGCGATCACACCCTATGGCTGGAATCTGATCGAAGTACGACGCCTTGCTTACCGAACCTCAATATTACTCAATGTAAAAAGTCTGTGGGCGCGCCTGCTTGCAGAAACCGGTCTGGTGGGCTTTGCAATTTTCTGCAGCTGGTTATACAGTCTGGCAAAGAAATTTGTAAAAAAATCAGAAATAAAACATAATATGGCTGGTGTTTTTGCTCTATCCGGCGTTTTTGTTTTATGCGCATTGCTGGCAGAAGGTTTCAGTATTGATTCCTTTGCCATGCCGTACATGTGGATTGCGTTAGGGTTGGCTGCTGCTGATCTCCCTTCGCTATCCAACAAAGGATCGTGATTTGAAAAGAAAGTCCTTTTTCAGCCTTACGGGAATTTTGATACTATTTTTATGTTCGGGATCAATGTTATTGAAACCTGTAGATTTTCCGATGATCGACCCCGATATTCCGTTGGAACAACAAAACCTGTATGTTCTGGAACAGACACAAATCCCGGAAAATAATGCGTATGCAACTGCATTAAAATATAAGCATATAGAAATTGATCCGGATAAACCCGCTCACGAAAAAATTGTCTATGAAATTGGGGATACTCGAGCATTCTATGTGCTTGATACGATCACCAATGAATATACCGCTGTCAATGCGACACTTATTTACGGCACTGCTCATCTCTATTTTTGGGTTGAAGAGGATGTGTTGTATGAACAGGAAGATGTAATAAGGTTATGCGAGGTATTCGAGGGTCAAATTTATCCGCTCAACCGTGAATTTTTTGGAAGCGAGAGTACTCCCGGAATTGACAGCGATGAACATCTCTTCGTCCTGTATACCAGCGAAATCAACGGTGCCACAGGATATTTTTCGTCAGCGGATATGGTTCCACTGGAAATTGAACCCTATTCCAATGAAGCAGAAATAATTATGCTATCCTCACTTTCCGCACGCCTGAATGAGGAATATACCTATGGGGTTCTGGCACACGAATTTCAGCATATGATCCATCAGAATCTCGATCCAAATGAAAGTACCTGGATCAACGAAGGTTTTGCTGAATTGGCGACGTTACTGAATGGGTATGATCCCGGAGGAGCAGACTGGTTATATGCGCGTAATCCGGATATCCAGCTGAATTTTTGGCCACGCGACGAGGTGGAAAGCACACTTCCGCATTATGGGGCTTCATTCCTGTTTATGACTTACCTGTACGATCGCTTTGGAGAATATTTCTCACGAAGCCTAGTTTCTGATCCGTTGAATGATTTTTCATCTATTGATTCTGTATTGGCTGAGATGATTCCAGAAAATGATGAAAATGCTCTGATAAATGGCGATGATGTCTTCCAGGATTGGACAATCGCCAATTTGATACAGGACGTTTCGCTTGAGAATGGCGAGTATGGATATAAAAGTTTTCCGGAGATATCCAATTTTCGGGTGGATGGTTCAATCGATTGCGCCACCATGATCGAGAATCCTTTCAGTGTGCGCCAATATGGAGTAGATTATTTCGACGTAAATTGCGAGCACCCCTTTTCACTGCAATTTACCGGTCAGCAGACAATTCCAGTGGTTCCGGCTGATCCACATTCCGGTGATTATTATTTTTGGTCAAACAAGGGGGACCAAAGCGCTTTGACATTGACAAATACCTTTGATTTTACTAATGTAGAAGGTCCTATCATTTTGAAATATTTCACCTGGTATGATTTGGAAACAGATTGGGACTATGTTTATCTTCTGGCAAGCGAAGATGGTGAGAACTGGGATCTATTGGAACCAGCACATTGCACCGAGGAAGATATTACGGGTTCCAATCAAGGGTGTGGATACAATGGTGCGAGTGATGGATGGGTGCAGGAAGAAGTAGATCTAACGCAGTATGCTGGGAAAACCATCACCCTGCAATTCGAATACCTGACTGACGCATCACTGAATGGAGAAGGTTTCTTGCTGGATGATGTAAGCATTGAAAGCATTGCATACGAAACGGATTTCGAGGAGGATGGGGGAGGTTGGATCGCGAATGGTTTTGTACGAATCATGAATATTCTTCCACAGTCTTACCGTGTTACGGTTGTACAACGAACTGTAGAAAATACCTTCATTACTCGTTCCACAATCATGGGTGATGAACCATTGAATATCGATTTTAGCGCGACAACGAATGAAGACGTATATCTGATCATAAGCGGAACAGCTCGATATACAGAGATGCCTGCTTCTTACACCCTTGAAATTCAAGAATGAAAGAAAAACTTATCCCTTTGCTTTGAAAGAATTTATTTCCTCTTCCATTTCCTGCTGTTTTTGAGCAGCCGCTTTTTTAACTTCAATGGTTATTTGATCAGCTTTTTCTTGCAGGTCTTTGCGCAGTTCTTCGCCACTTTTGGGAGCGAACAGGAGAGCCAGTATGCTTCCGACCGCTGCCCCTAAAAAAGCGCCTGCAATGAAATTTGATGATTTACTCATGATTCTCCTTCTTTCATACCTGGTATCTAGTCAATTGACGGATGGAAAACACTCAATTTAAGTATAATGTAAAGATGTATGTTTAAGAAATATCAGAAACAAGGTTTCGATATCTTATCCAGCTCTTCTCTGCTGGTGATGGTCTTTCTTTCAGCCTACTCACTTGAGTCCACTCATTGGACTGAAGATCTGAATCTGGTAACCAGTTTGGCATGCATCGGGGTCATCTTAGGTATTGCGTTGGGAGTCACTTCTTTTCAAAAGAAACAGGTTCTTATTCTTTCTATTCTCTATAGTTTAGTTATCCTTTTTTTATTTCTGATCGTTATGCCAGCCGGTAGTAATTCCTGGACGGAAAGTTGGCCTATCGTTCGAGAACGTATCGTAAGTGCTGCGCAAGCATTACAGCAAGGGATGCCGGTACCTGATAATATTCTTTTCATTCTATCCATTGGAATTGTGTATTGGACCATTACGCTGTGGGCTGGAATTACTCTCATCAGAAAAAACAATCCCTGGGTACCACTCAGTCTACTGGCAGCCAGCCTGGTGGCAACCCAATTCTTTCAGCCAATTGTCTATCGCAGTGCATTATTAAGTGGTGTTTTCTTCTTCCTGTTTCTATTTTTGTTGGGTCGCTTGAACTTTCTGAATGCACACCGGAACTGGTTAAAACAAAAAGCATATGAAGATCAAGAATCGAGCAGTGTGTTTCTGCGGACCACAACTGTCATTTCAGTTCTGTTAATTATCATCTCCTGGGGTATTCCATTCTTGATGGATGTGGCTACACCCGGAACGAAACAACATAAAGCATTTATTCAGACCATTGAGGATAGTGGAGATTTTTTCTCAGATTTCTTTTCCTCATTTAAGACCCAACCGTTTCAAAAAGAGACCGTGTTTGGAGATACATTTCAGCTTGGTTCTGCACAACCGCTGGGAGAAGATATTCTCTTTACGGCGATTGCTCCAACAAGCAATTTTATTGATGGAAATTATTATTGGAAAGCGCGCAGTTATTCCAATTATGAAAATGGGACATGGAGTTCCATTGATGTTGAAGGACAAACCATTAAGGAAAACACTGCTATAGAGAACGAACAGGCAACAGAAAATGAAGTCGGGAAATTTGTTGTGGTTGTCAATTCAGAACTTAGTTATTATTATCTGCCCGGTAACACCATTTCCATCAACCAACCAGCGAAATCTTCGAGGACACAGGGGATTATGATGTCATTGCCTGGAAACCGCTGCTGCCTTTAGAGAAAAAAGATTCCTACCAGTCCGAATCCTATTTCGTCTCATTGACTTATGAAATGCTGCAAGCCACCAGTGATGCGTATCCCGCCCGAGTGAAAAGGGTCTACTTGCAGTTGCCAGAAAATTTTTCAGAAAGGATCCGGAATCTGGCAGAGGCGATCACCGATGGATTGGACTCTGACTTTGAGAAAACGCTGGCGATCACT
>CAYLUJ010000105.1:0-8292 GCA_964386805.1 uncultured Pelolinea sp.
TTTCTGTGACGGTCATGGGTCCGGTTCGCAGGGTCTGTAAAATTGTTAATCGTGCTGGATCCCCAAAACCACGGAACAGCTTGGATTGCATTTGGATACTTGTTTTGTTGATCGTAGTCGGCATACAAGTCTCTCTCATATATTTATATATCATTATATGATAATATGTACTCAATTGGAAGAGAAAATGAAAACAGTATAATTACACCATATTTGGATTCTGGTTTTCATCAATGCATAACCAGGTTTAATGAATTAGGTCATAAAATCTTTTTTATTTACCTTGATAGGAGGAATTATGGAAAACTCGGAATTGCTTGCCTTTTGCATTAACGTGGTTGAGAAATCGAAATTTGCTTATTTAACAACGATTAATGAACAAGAGGAACCGGAAACAAGAGCAATGTTGAATCTGTATAACAGAAAACAATATCCATCATTACAAAAGGTGCTGCCATTTCCTCCATTCGTAATTTATTTCACAACCAATACCTCTTCTGAAAAGATGAAACAAATCGCAAGGGATTCCAGGAGCTGCGTCTATTTCATTATTGAAAGTAAATGGGAGGGAGTTATGCTGAATGGTGATATAGAAATAGTGACAGATGGTGGGATAAAAAAAGCGATCTGGCAGGATGAGTGGGTAAGGTACTATCCTGGAATAGCAGGGTATCAAAATGCAGATTATTCCATATTGAAATTAACAGCAAAATACATGAAGGGTTGGAATGGGCGGGAAAAGTTAAGATTTGATATTCAATAATAGAATTTGTTATTGATGAAAATTCGAGTTTTAAGTATGACTCCACTGCAAAAAGGACGACTTCCCCAATTCTCTGTACAAAAGTGGGGCAAAGTTGTCAAAAATGACATCAAATTGTCGTCCCAAAGTCAAGCACTTTGTAAGACTACTGCGTCCGATTAGATCCGGTTTTGTAACCATTTATGAGAACGAGATACTGGCGGAACCGATCATCCTGTTGCGGTCAAGAACATACTCGGCAAACTAAATTCAGGACACTAAATTGGGAACTCAGGTTCTAAAAATTAGCTTGGCGATTTCAATTCTTACCGCTAACCTGGATTATGGCGATGAGTTTAATAACAACCGCATGAGTTTCGATCACTGAATGGCTGTATTCTCATACCGGGAAAATATAAATCTTCATTTTATACGAACAAAAATAAGTACGATATAAAATAAAGGATGATAAACAAGATCCCCGTCTTTTTATCCAGTTTGCGCCTGAGAGCCAGTAGGACTATGACAATCACAGCGACAATGATCGTATATAAAATTGTTTGATTTGCCAGTGCAGTTGAAACCTTCTGTGGGAAAAGGAGTTGACCTAATCCGATGGATAATGTCGCGTCAACCAAGCAGCTTCCCAAGATATCACCGATTGCGATATTGTATTGTTTTTTCTTGATAGCAGTGATATCGACAAACAATTCAGGTAATGAAGTCCCAATCGCAACGATGAAAAAACTAATGAAATATTCGGGGATATGGATATCTTCAGCTAATTTGATCACAGAATTAATGATCAATACCGAACCTACTGCAACTCCAAGCAGGGAGATAGCTACCAGCAGGATGAGGGAACCTTTTCTTTTACCTGTGCTTGAACTGGTAGTATTTTCAAAATCATTTTTTGCAACACTGGTTGTAATGATGGTTGTGAATAATCCAAGACTGATAATCAAGAAAAATGCATTTAATCTCGTGAACGATCCTTTTTCAAAGACTGTGAATAAAAAAATCAAAGCCAGGATAAGACAACTACCGATGACTGCCAATTCTCTTCTTTTGAATTTGATGGTTCCCCCGAAAAGTGGAAGAATACCAAAAACCAATGTCAATTGGGTCAAAATCGATCCTACTGAGTCACCAATATTAATGTCAGCATGCCCAAAATAATTAGACAGGACGGAATTTACAATTTCGGGAAGATCGGTGCCCAGGGAAATCAGAACAACGCCGATAATTAATGGGGGAATATTAAATATTGAAGCCAATTCTACGGAGTAGTCAACCGTTTTTGTACTGGAAAAAATCATTAATATCAATCCGACTACCAGCAAAAGAACTGCCACCATTGTTGATTGTATTGCGAAGACCATCGTATTTTTCCTCCATTGTTTTGTAATAATTGAAATATACTCGCCGATAACTACGGAGTATCCAATTATTTCGTCTTATCCTTAGAACAATAAAATATTGTGTTTTAGGTCGAACATGGTGTTTGAGTGAATTAAAGAATACCGTTCTTGCTTTTTTTCAATTTCTCACTCATCCGTAAAAAATAAACACTTACTGTAGAGTACTGCAGGGCATGTACTGATAAAAATTTTTATTCAGAGCATGTGTATAGAAAAAACTGACAATTCGTTTGAGCAGGTGGAGAACCTGCTCTAAGAGAATCCTATGAAAGATTATATAAAAAAAAACAAGTTTGTAAAGTTTTATTTTTTGTTTGTATATTTGTTGTTTTCAATGGTTGGCTCTGTTGACGGGAGGTTTGCAGATTTAAAAAAGCAAATAATAGTTTTTGTATTTGGAATAATAGAAGTTGATTTCTTGCCATCAAAAACATTGGTTTTCTAAGAAACCTTTTGAGATTTTATCTTTTCATATAAAAAACCGGAACAAGTAAAGAAAAGAAAAATAGTCCCAATGATCACCATACTATTATGTAACCCATTGTGATCGATTGATTTTCCAAGAAAGAATGCAAGAAACGAATAAGAAAGGCTATTCATTTGATTTTGGGTTGAAAGGATAGTAGCTCGGTTTTCTGACGGTGTAAGTTGATTGATTTTGGTGTTAATGATCACTTGATACATTTCAAGCAAAATATTTAAGAGTGCCAATATAGCCATAATCCAGATGGAGTGGGTGATCCCTATGGTAAAAAATGCTACTGCAATGAGAATTTGAAGACCAAGAAAGGTTCCTTTTTGTGTAATAGACGATGACCTTTTCCGAAAAAGGAAAATAGCCAGCATGGTCAACAAGTTGATACATGCAATGATAAGTGAAACTTCCATATATGTATCAAGACCGGATATAGCGATGAGAGGTTGAAGTATATTGTTAAAAATCGTACTTGTCGTAAAGCCAAGAATACAAAAAATGGAAATTAATCGGAAAACCTTATTGGTGAACATAAAACTTATAGATATATTGAAATGATGAATGAAATCTTTGTAAAAATATTTATGTGGCTTATCCCTTACCGGATCACCTTCAGTCATGTGTATTTGTGGTTCCTTGATCCCAGCAAGAGTCCACGCCTGTGCCAACCCTGCAATCGCAGAAAGAATGAATGTGTATTGAAATCCAAGGGAATTTGCAACCCAACCGCCACAAATAATGGAAATCGTTTGAGAGAAAAGGATGAGTGTAGTAATGTTGCTTTGTACTTTGAAGAATTCCGATTCTTTTTTCTTTTCTTTTAGGGAATCATAAATAATGGCTGCCATAGTTCCGGAATTTAAAGCTGTGCAAATTGCGGATAATACTGACCAGATCACAAAGATAAAGAAGGAGGTCGGGGATATTAATACAACTAGAAAACTCAATCCGGAAATTGCATGCCCAATGGTTACTACCCATTTTCTGGACCATAAATCTGCAAGAATACCAGTGGGGATTTCAAGCAAGAAAGTCAACAACTCATAGACAATGGTTAATAAGAAAATCTGCGCATAGCTAAAACCAATGTTTCTGTAATAAAGGATCAGTATCCCATTCGTGAAAGTGAGACTGCCTAAGAAGCTTGCGATATAAAATTTTCTAATCGTAGAGTCCATTATGAATTTCCTCAATAGGCCTTTTATTCAATTTTGAATGTTTAACGTAAGATCAAAATTCAGAAAGCGCCTGTCGGATCATTTCTGCGCTGACCCCACCAGCTCTTAAAATCGCGATCTCTTCCTGCGAACAATCCACCACAGTAGATGGGATGCCACCCTCACAGGCGCCGCCATCAATAATAAGCGGAATGCGCCCATCGAGTTGGAAGAGCACATCGCGTGCGGTGCGCGGATTCTCTCCCCCGGAAATATTGGCAGAGGTGGCGGCCAGCACACCCACGTTGCGGATGAGCTGGCATAGCCAGGTATGTGCCGGCATGCGCACACCCACCGTCGGATAGGGTGTCAGTACTTCCGGCAGTTCGAGGCGTTTGGGAATGACCAGGGTTAATGGACCAGGCCAAAAACGTTTAGCAAGTTTCTGCGCGCTTTCTGAGATTCCATCGGTGGTGCAAATGATCTGTTCATACTCGCCGATCAAAAGCGGGATAGCTTTGGTGGTATCGCGTTCCTTGATGCGGAATATCTCATGAATAGCTGATTCATTTTCAAGCAGGCAAGCAATGCCATATACTGTATCGGTAGGAACAGCGATAACGCTGCCTTTTTTTAATTCTTCCATGGCAATTTCCATGGTCTCTGGATGAGACATGGGGAGCATTTCTGTGAACATTTAATCACTCCTCATTCAGTATGAATCACCAATAACCGGTCGTGCCCGGAGAGGTCGCGTTTAATTATCACCTCGGCTCCCGGAAAATGCAAACCAACCAACGAGCATAGTGCAACCGCTTGATCAAACTGCATTTCAAACAGCAAGCTGCCATGTTCTGCCAGATGATCTTGTGCCTGGCAGAGAAGCCTGCGGATGAGTTCCAGCCCATCCTTTCCACCATCCAATGCCAGGGATGGCTCATAACGCACCACAGGCAGCTCCTGTAAAGCGCGGGTAGGGATATAAGGTAGATTTGCGCAGATCAAGTCAAAACGAGCCTGCATGCCATTGAGAAGATCGCTTTGGATCAAATGAACATGTTCTTCCAAGGCATGCCTTTGTACGTTCACGCGTGCTACTTTTAGCGCTGAAAAAGAAATATCCGTTGCCACGACCTTTGTATTCAATTGATGTTTTGCGATAGCAGTGGCAATGCATCCGCTGCCGGTACCAATATCCGTTACCAGGCTGGCGGGTTGTTTGTGTGAGAGAATTTCCAAGGCTGTTTCGACCAGCAGTTCCGTTTCCGGGCGGGGGATGAGCACAGCCGGGGTGACTAAAAAAGGAAGACCATAAAAATCCCAATTTTCCAGAATATACGCTAATGGTTTTCCATTTTTGAGATCATGTATGTCTTTATCCAAAAGGGAGAGTACAGATTCATCTAAAGGGAATTGTGGATTTGCCAGCAGCCACTCGCGCGAAGAACCGGTATTTTTCTCCAAAATAGCATATAACGAAGTAAGTGATTCTTCGGGGAGGGAAGTGGTTAGATCAGTACGCGCCTGATTAAACCAATCTGCCAGGAGGATGCTATTCTTCACCCTGTTCTTCCACCAGCGATAGCCGCTCCGTTTCATCTCGCATGGTTAATTCATCGATAAACATATCAATATTCCCTTCCATGACTGAAGGTAGATTGTGCGATGAAAGGTTGATCCGATGGTCGGTAACCCGCGATTGAGGATAGTTGTACGTGCGGATCTTTTCGGAGCGTTCTCCACTGCCTACTTGAGAAAGGCGTGTTGCGTCGCGTTCGTCTTTGCGTTTTTGTTCTTCGATTTCGTATAAACGAGCGCGTAAGATGCTGAGAGCACGCAGGCGGTTCTGAAGCTGCGAGCGTTCATCCTGGCAGGCGATCACCATTCCAGTGGGGAGGTGGGTGATGCGGATGGCAGTGGCGTTTTTCTGCACATTCTGCCCGCCCGCTCCGGAAGATTTGAAAACATCAATACGCAAATCAGATTCCGGGATTTGAATATCCACTTCCTCCACTTCTGCCAAAACTGCTACGGTAACCGTAGAAGTATGGATACGTCCGGATGATTCTGTGCTGGGGATGCGCTGCACACGGTGCACACCTGATTCAAATTTCAACCGCGAATAAGCGCCTTTTCCTTTGACCATGAAGATGATCTCTTTGAAACCACCAATTCCGGTTTCATTTTGTGAAAGAACCTCAATCTTCCATCCCTTTGAATCAGAATAGCGTGCGTACATGCGGTAAAGATCAGCCGCAAATAAACCAGCTTCATCACCACCGGCGCCGGCACGAATTTCCATGATGACATTACGCTGGTCGCGAGGATCTTTCGGAACCAGCATATTCTTCAATTCATGCTCCAGCTTCTCTATTTCTGATTGAAGGGATTGAATATCATCCAATGCCAGCGAGCGCATTTCTTCATCATCCCCCTCCAATAAAAGTTGTGACTCCTGTAAATTCTTCAATTTTTGCTGATACAGGGTATTTTTTTCAATGATCGGTTCAAGGTCGGACCGTTCTTTGGAAAGTTCGGCAACCTTCTGATAATCCTCCAGGTTTTGTTCGATTTGCTGCGTGATTTCTTTATATTTTGTTTCGACGGCAGCAAGACTCTCTAATAACATAAGCCCTCACAAAGTATGTGGATTTTCTATATTGAAGGGACACTGCAGAGTATCCTCTCGTATTATACCAGTGCAAATTTCACAACCCCTTTCCGTTTTTCACATATAATGGTGGCAGGGATAAAAATTTAGAAGGAGAATGTAAAGCCATGGCTGTTGCAAAAAGAGAAACGATTGCTGCTGCAGAAAACGCCCCTAAAGCGGTTGGCCCTTATTCACTCGCTGTAAAAACAGGGAATCTTGTTTTTACCGCCGGTCAATTAGGATTGGACGCAAAGACAGGAACATTAGTAGATGGTGGTATCCAGGCGCAAACTGAGAAAGCACTGCAAAATATCAGCGCAGTTTTAAAAGCATCTGGTTCGGATATTTCCCAGGTAGTAAAAACAACCGTTTTCTTAAAAAACATGAATGATTTCAGTGCAATGAATGAAGTGTATGCCCGTTTTTTTGGCGAGAATCCACCAGCGCGATCCGCTTTTGAAGTGGCAGCATTGCCAAAAGGTGGGTTAGTCGAAATTGAAGTGATTGCAACTTTGGATTAACTCAAAAAATTGGAGCTGCACCATGGCAGATGATTTAATCCTGGTTGTGGATGATGAAGAAAATATTCAAGATATTGCACGTATGTATCTCGAGCAGGAAGGATATAAAGTTGAAGGGGTAAGCGATGGGATCGAAGCGATCCAGAGTACCCACCAGTGCCAGCCAGAGCTGATCGTGCTGGATATCATGCTACCTCGCATGGATGGATTTGAAGTTTGTAAAACCATTCGTGCTGAAAATAATCAAGTTCCCATCATCATGTTGACTGCGCGGGATGATGATATCGATAAAATTCTGGGGCTTGAAATAGGAGCGGATGATTATTTAACCAAACCGTTCAATCCGCGCGAATTGGTTGCCCGGGTGAAAGCAGTATTGCGCAGACAAGATAAAAAAGATGCAGTCGAGCACGGTATACTGCGCGCGGGGGATCTTGAAATTGATCTTGACCGCCGAGAAGTACACGCGGGTACGGAACCGGTTGAACTACGAACACAGGAGTTTGAACTGCTTAAAATCTTGGCAGAAAAACCGGGCTGGGTATTTAAACGCGAACAATTATTGAGCCTGGCATGGGGATTCGACTTCTACGGACAGACCCGCACCGTGGATATGCATATAGCCCAGATACGTCGCAAGATACAAAACAGTCGGGTAAAAATAGAAACTGTCACCGGAATTGGTTATAAACTGATTATCTAATGTTTAATTCACTGCGGTCCAGATTGTGGTTAACATACGCCCTGATCGTCTTAATGGTGGTGGGGGTGGTGATGCTTGCGTTGATGATTGCCTTGCGCGAGAGCCCTTTGCTTTATCGACAGGTGATCAATGAATTGGAAGTAACCACCGAACTATGGGTCAGACGCTTGGAACCGCTGGTGGGCTTAGAACCAGAACGTTTTTTACTTGCATTTTCCGATGAAACAGGGGAGACGACTATCCAGGCAGGTATTGTGAGTAAAGAAGGAGTCTTCCTTGTATCCAATGATCCGGATAATGATGATCTCCTACGAACTATGGCAACACAGGTCGATCTGCAGGATTCCAGCACTACGGAAACGGATTTATTTCAAGATACTCAAGGCAAAGATTGGTTTTATAGGGTTCGGGCACTTGGAGATTCCTATTTTCTCCTAACAGCAGTCACTAAACCCATTTTCAGTTTCAGCACGATCGCAAAAGATGAATTCATGGGACCGGTGATGCAAGCAGGATTGATTGTGATTGTGTTTGCTTTTTTTATCAGCCTCATCATCGGCAACTGGATTGCGCTGCCATTAAAACGAATGTCCCAATCAGCCGAGGCGCTATCGGAAGGT
>CAYLUJ010000106.1:0-3027 GCA_964386805.1 uncultured Pelolinea sp.
CCCTGTACATTAAGAGCCACAATGGATTCATGTAACACCGGACGACTCACCCCCAGCATCTTTGCCAGGTCACGTTCGGATGGTAAGCGCTCTCCAATTGTAAACTTCCCTGAAAGGATGAACTCTTGCAGTTTATTGATGCAAGCTTTCTTTAAACTGACTACTTCGAGTTGTTCAATGACCAAGTTATTTTCCCTCAATAAATCTGGTAAAACCACCAGCCATCCTCATCATATGAAATTCAATGCCCAAAGTCAATAGGAAATTAATCACCCTGTTTAGTTATAGTTGGCACGTAGAAGAAAAATGCTTTCCATTTCATTGATCAGATAGCATTTTCACACCAAAGTAATTTTTCTTAATATTCTCTTAGTTGTTCGAGTATGTCCCAATGAATATAAGGAGAATCAGCTTTAAAGTACATCAGATGACCATTGATGGTTGCGCGTACATAATTGGTTAAATACGGGTCAGCCTGATCTTGCGTGCTTTTCATGATCTCCACCACCACATCCGGCTGCAATTCACCGATAGAATATTTATAATTGAATTTTACATGCCCTGGTCGCAGGTCTTCCCAATCTGCATCCAACGGTACTTGAATACCTCCATGTGCTACTACCGGATCGCTTTTTCCAAACAAATCGATACATTCACGATGGACAAAATAACAGATATTTCCGGCTGCCACGGTTGCGACAGTTGCTTTTTCATCAGTAAGTTGATTTATAAGCAAAGCATCTACGGTTTCCCTTTTTGTTCCTGATCGATATATGGTAGGTTCCAGCAGCAAAAAATAGCGTAAACTATTTTCAGCCGGATCTTTCAGGTTCGAGATGGGATTGCCATTATCGATCAAGCGATTCCACATCAACATACTTAAAATGATAAAGAGGGCAAATACACCGGAATTAATCTTTTTGATTGATTTTTTTGCTTTTGGAAGCCGAGTGGATATTTTTTTCGTCACCCATTCATACCATTCGAAACAAGCCATGCTGAATAGCAGCAGAAATACAGGCATGCCCAGAGAGATGAACCGGTTGCTGCCACCGCGGTGTTCCCAGGCATCTCCGCCCACGTAGATGCTGTATGCGACCTGCGCCAGGAATATCAGCATCAAGAAGAGTGTTTTCCGGTCTCGCTTGAAAATAAAAATAGTGAGTGGCACCAGCATCAATGGCCAGAAAAAACCTTTGATGAATTCCATGAAAACCGCCCATCCTCGCCGCACCCGGGACCAAAGTGGCCAGCTTTCCATTTTCAGGTAATAAGTGTTGGGCAGCCATTCTCCGTAATAAAGTTTCCGAAAGATGGTTTGTCCGCCTAAGAATGCCAGCAGGATCAATAACCCTTCCCAGAAATGTTGTTTTCGATTCTTTTTATCGAAAAGGATCAAGAAACCCCAGATCGTGACATAGGTTATCGCTGTATCGATCCGTACCAGAGTAGCAATTCCCATAAGAATATATAACCAGTGGGAGAATTTTCCTGTATCCAGCACTTGCAGAGCAAGCAAGATTGAAACATTGATCCACAACAGTAAGACGCTGACTTCCAAACCGATCAACGACCAATTCACCAAAGGATAGTAGAAGGCTGTAATAAATACTGCCAGCAACATACCTTTGGTTTTTCCTTCAGTTACATTCAATGCAATTTTACGTAAGGAGAAAAGGCTTCCCAATAAGAAGAGAGCTCCACAGATCTGAATCGGCAGGCTCATCCAGTTTTCGGATATGGGTAGCAAGTGAAAACCTGCCATAAATACCACCCACAGCGGGTTGGTATATCCCTCCACTCGTTCCCCTCCGGCATTCCATACCAAACCGTGTCCCTGTGCAAAATTTCTGGCATAGGTCATGGAGATCATTGCGTCATCAAACAACGCCGTGTAAGTTGTACCATTCACAGAAAAGATTGTTTTATATATAAAAACTCCGCAATAAAGAACAAACACCAGGATGATTCCTATAAAAAGGACTTTCTCATAGTCCCAGTGATTCTTTTTTATTGCATGCATGGTTTTAAGTCCTATGTGATGTTGTGGGATAGTTTCATGAATGATTGCTGTTGAAGTATCGACAAATTATAGCATTTTCTAAAAACATTCTATTATGGTTTCATTGCATTGAAAATACTCCTTTGTAAAATAAAATATTAATATAGGTTTTATATTCATTAAGCAAAACTCTCTTATAATTGCTTCGTAAACAAGAGTAGAAATAATTCGGAGGATTAAACTATGTATCTCGGTGGTTATGGCCTTTACTTATTGATCTCTCTACCAGCCCTCATCCTTGGTCTTTGGGCACAGTCAAAAGTGCAGGGCGCATATAAAAAATACTCTCAGGTGCGCACATCGAATGGAATGAACGGCGCGGATGTTGCCCGCCATATTTTGAATTCCAATGGGCTTTCAGACGTTGAAATCAAACAGACTAGCGGTACCTTGAGTGATAATTACGACCCGCGCAATAGAACACTCAACCTTAGTTCCGGCGTTTACCAAGGCAACAGCATCGCATCTGCCGGTGTGGCTGCCCATGAAACCGGGCACGCCATTCAACACAAAGAATCCTACGGTCCACTTAAGATCCGCTCGTTTATGATCCCCACTGTCCAGCTTGGTAGCTGGCTTGGTCCGATCTTATTTTTCGTTGGATACTTCTTTTCCAATTACAATTTGGCACTGGTCGGTGTGATCCTTTTCGCTGGTATCGCACTGTTCTCCATTCTTACCATCCCTGTAGAATTGGACGCCTCCAAACGCGCAAAAGCTATTCTTGTAAATGAAGGGATTCTTTACAGCAATGAAATAGAAGGTGTGAGTCATGTACTGGATGCGGCTGCCTGGACTTATGTAGCTGCCGCTACGCAAGCCATCTCCACGGTGCTGTACTATATTCTGCTATTGGGAGGACGGAGTAGCCGTCGTAGATAAAATATTCTCTATTCTAAAGTCATGACCACCCGCTTTGCGGGTGGTTTTTTGTTTCGGACGTCCCGTCCTCAACTCGCTAAAGC
>CAYLUJ010000106.1:3037-8174 GCA_964386805.1 uncultured Pelolinea sp.
TTTTTTTTACGTTACGGGCAAGGAGCGTTTTAGTTCATCCATCATTCCCAGAGCACGTGCCGCACCTTCTGCGGTACAGGTGGTAGGGTTATCTACCAGATATGCCGGGATACCCAGTTCCTTGGTTAAGTAACGTTCAATACCGCGCAACTGCGTTCCACCTCCACATAGGGCAACACCGCGATCCATGATATCTGAGATCAATTCGGGCGGGGTCTTTTCCAATGTCCTGCGTACCAATTTTGTGATTAACTGTAGTTCTTCTTGGACGGCTTCAACGATATCACCTGTCCGCAGGGTAATGGAACGCGGGAGCCCGGTCACCTGATCCTGCCCCTGGACTTCCATCTCGCTTTCCTCAATTCCTTCCATTGCTGCTCCGATGCGCATTTTGACGATCTCAGCACTAAATCGTGAAAGAATTACCCCATAGGTTTTGCGAATGTGATCAATGATATCCAAATCCAATTTATTTCCACCACCGCGTTCAATTTCAGCAGCAATAATGCTGTTCATCGCCAGCACACCCACCTGATTGGTACCACCCCCTAAGCAGATGATCATATTTCCAGATGGAGGTGCAATAGGTAGATCAATACCCAATGCAGCCGCCAGTGGAGCTTCGATGAGCGCTACTTCCCGACCACCGGCTCCCAACCCCGCTTCATGCACAGCCCGCCGTTCCACACTGGTGATCCCATACGGTACGGTGAGCATAAGGCTCGGTCTAAATAACAGCATGGAACCGACAATCTTACGAATCTGATATTTTAGAAAATTCTCGGTGATCTCATATTCAGCGATCACACCGTTCTGAATCGGGTAATAGACCTCAATGGAATCAGGTACTCTGCCAGTCATATCTTTGGCAGCTTGCCCAACTTCGATCATCTTCCATTCATCAATCAAAACCGACACAGCCGTGGGTTCGTGCAAGATAACTTGCCCATTCTCCACGATCACAGTATTGGTTGTTCCAAGGTCTATTCCTAATCCTCTTGTGAAATTTGCCATTCAACTTACCTCAATGCAGTTTCAAACGCTGAATTCTAACATACTGCTGAATTAAGCGGTGAAGTATTGCAGCGCCAAACGCAGTCTCTCTTCCAATTCATCCGGAGCATCTCGAGGAATTGATACAACAGCCTTTTGGGCTTCATTCAGTGAATAACCCAATCCCACCAATGCTTGCAACACATCCGTATCGGTATCCGGAATCCCTTCCAAGCCTGCTTCTTCCAATAGCGGTGCGATCTTGTCTTTTAGCATCAACACGATCTTCTTGGCTGTCTTTTCTCCGATTCCTGGAACATGGCTAAAGACTTCATCTTGTTCTTTCATTACCGCCCGTTGGATCGTTTCAGCAGAAAGAGAAGATAGCAGGTTAAGACCCAGTTTTGGACCAATACCACTCACGGTAAGAACCTGAATAAAAAGGTCTCGTTCTTCTATTTTTTCAAAACCGTATAGAAACATCCCATCTTCGCGGGTGATGTGATGGGTATACAAACTGATATGGTTCCCTACTACTGCTTGTGCGCAAGTTGCTTTGGTGCAGGAAATTTTAAAACCGATCCCACCTGTTTCCACTACCAGATAATGATCATTTTTTAGTGTAACGATCCCTTTTATTGAAGCAATCATCTCTTCCTTACCGGGTTGTGTTGGTTGTAGAATTCATATAACAGCACAGAAGTGGCATTTGCCAGATTCAACGAATCCACCGAACCTAGCATTGGGATAGTGACCAAGGCAGTGCAAGCTTGTTGAAGAGATTCCGGCAGTCCTTTTTGTTCACTTCCCATGAGCAATACTGTGTTCTCAGCATAATTATAGCTTCGATAATCAGAAACCTCTCCACAAACTGCACCGACCAACTCAATTGTTTGACTGTGCTTCCATTTTATAAAAGAAGTCACGTCGGCTTGAAAGAGCTGCATGGTAAAAATGGCGCCCATGCTGGCTCTTACACTGGTTGGGTGAAATGCATCCGTACTTTCCCCGATCAGAATCAGCCCTTCCCCTCCCACAGCATCGAGAGTACGCAAAATGGAACCGAGATTCCCCGGGTCCTGCACACCTTCCAAAGCTATCCATAAGCCGCTTAATCTTGTATTTGAAAGCAAATCGTTAAGATTCTGTTGAACAATTGCACAGATTCCTTGTGGTCCTTCTTTTAAACTGATGCTTTCAAAAACGGATCGGTTCACTTCCAGAATAGGAATTCCGATTTTCTCAGCGCGTACTAATACGTCTTTTCCAAAGTCACTTTCAAGCAGTTCAGCACAAAATACCAGCTTTTCCACCCGTGCATGATTTTCCAATGCACTGGTAATGGCACGTAATCCTTCTACATAAAACAATCCGCTTTCCTTGCGATATTTTCTTTGATTTAATTTGCGGATATCTTTTATCTGCGAATTGGATGTACTTGTGATCATTTTACATACCCAACGTACTCAATTTTGCGCTGTGTGCATGGCAGATTGCAATTGCCAGTGCATCGGCAGCGTCATCGGGTTTAGGGATTTCCTCCAGGCAAAGCAGCGCTTTCACCATTTGCTGTACCTGTCCTTTTTCAGCCAATCCATAACCCGTTACCGCCAGTTTGACATCCATGGGATTGTATTCATAAACCGGGACAGAATTCTGTGCTAATGCCAGCATAATCACACCGCGCGCTTGCCCCACATGCAGTGCAGTGCGTACATTTCGTTGGAAATATAATTTTTCCACAGCCGCACAATGAGGTTGGTGGGTATGCAAAATATCTGTCAGTTTTTCGTGCAGGATCCGTAAGCGCTGGTCCGCGTTCACCCCAGTCGAGGTACGGATCACTCCGTGTTCGACCAGATGCAAAGATTTATCCGGAAATTCATCAATAATGCCGAATCCGGTAATAGCAGTACCAGGATCGATCCCAATCACAAGCATGGATCATTCTTCTTCCATGGCAGCCAGAGCTTCGTCGCTAACCTCCAGATTGGAATAAACACTCTGAACATCATCCAGATCTTCAATATCTTCGATCAAACGCATAACTTTGATGGTTTGTTCGGTGGGTAATGTCAATTCCTGTTTTGGAACCATGCGCAGTTCAGCTTCATCAATCTCAATATTAGCTTTTTTTAGTAGGTCTGTGATCGTTTTAAAGGCATCCACTGGAGCAAAGATCTCGATATATCCATCTTCATCCTGGGTAATGTCATTAGCACCACCTTCGAGAGCCAATTCGAATAACTTATCGAAATTGACTCCCTCCCCTTCAATGCCGAAATATGCGATGCGATCAAACTGCCACGAAACCGAACCGACCTCACCCATGCTGCCGCCTGCGCGTGTTAACACATGACGCAGTTCCGAAACAGTGCGGTTGCGGTTTTCTGTCAGACAGTCAACCAAGATTGCAATTCCATGCGGTCCATATCCTTCATAGCTGATCTGTTCGATCACTACTCCATCTTTATCTTCACCGGATCCGCGCCGAATAGCCCGGTCAATGTTGTCTTTGGGCATGTTCACAGCGCGAGCTCGGTCAATGGCGATGCGCAAACGGAAGTTCCCTTCTGGATCACCCCCGCTCTCACGTACTGCAATCACAATTTCACGGGTTAATCGTGTGAAAAGCTGACCGCGTTTTGCATCGGCGGCGCCTTTTTTTCTTTTGATCGTAGACCACTTTGAGTGACCTGACATTTCTTTTCTCCTTTTTATTAAACCAGATGAAACCATTATTCCTTGGAAATCTTAATTATAGCATTTTGGGTTCAGGGAATTCCCCATCCTATTTTGTATTTATTCTATGGTGGAGGGATGCTGGATTGAGAGGCGACTGAGTTTCGTAGAATCCCAATCCCTTCGATCTCTGATTCAAGCACGTCCCCATCTTTCAATTCACTTACTCCCGAAGGAGTTCCAGTAAGGATCATATCACCCGGGTCGAGGGTCATGACCGAGGAGATAAAAGCGATCAATTGAGAAATGCTGAAGACCATTTCTTTGGTCGATGACATCTGGCGCATTTCGCCATTCACTCGGCATGTCACCAAGACATCGGATGTATCCAGCTCTGTTTCAATAACCGGACCGATAGGGCAAAAAGTATCAAATCCTTTGGCGCGTGTCCATTGATTGTCACGCTGCTGCAGATCGCGCGCGGTGACATCATTGGCAATGGTGTACCCGAGCACATGCTGCAACGCATTTTGGGCTCTGATCCAGCGTCCACCTTTCCCTATCACAACTGCTAACTCCACTTCATGTTCCACATGCTGTGATTGAGGCGGAAGCTGGATTGCTTCGCCCGGCCCGATCACTGTGCTGAGTGGTTTTAGAAAAATGATGGGGATCTCGGGAATTTCAACGGATTGTTCTTGTGCATGCAGCGGATAATTCCTCCCTACTGCGATGATCTTCCCCGGTAGGATGGGTGGAAGCAGATGTACTTTCTCTAACTCGTGTTCTAATTCCAGGCGTCTGTAAAGACCCAGCGGGGACGCGCTGAGAGGACCTACTCTGCCCTCCGCTTCCCAGCCGAACCGGGGTTCTTGATTTGCAATTTGGTAGCGTACGATGCGCATAAGAATTGGTCTAATTATATCTGGGTTTTCTTTGCAGCGCGACTTTCTACGCAACCCTACGCAAGATGGGCTTTGTCATGGTAAAATCTTTTCACCCGGGCGGATAGCTCAGTTGGTCAGAGCGCATCTCTTACACAGATGAGGTCGCAGGTTCGAGCCCTGTTCCGCCCACTAAAAAGATAATTTTTAATAATTATCTTTTTATTTCAATTCCATTATCTTTTTATAAATTTCAATAAATATGACTCACATTTTATTTATCAAATCTAAATATATTCTTAAAAATGGAGAAACCTTAATAACGTTAGGATAATACTTCGTTTCTATATATATTTCATCGCAATACATGAGGAATGAGAAGGAAATTATTTCTCGAATAAGTAAACTCTTTCTTTCACAATAAATAAAAACTCCCATCCATAAAATTCATAGAGTTGATACTAAAAGTTAATTATTTGTTTTTTCTCTATTCATTCCTAATTTCTTTTCATAATATAATGAAACAAAAGAGGGTTTGCTTTCGATATAAGAATCTTTAATCAATAAAACAATGGATT
>CAYLUJ010000107.1:0-8122 GCA_964386805.1 uncultured Pelolinea sp.
CCGGAGTGGCGGAATTGGCAGACGCGCACGACTCAAAATCGTGTTCCCTCGGGATTGTGGGTTCGATTCCCACCTTCGGCATCACAAATACCAGCCTCGTGCTGGTTTTTTGTTTTTCAAAATAATAGATACGTTTATGATTTGCTTCACTTATTTTTAATCTTTCTGCTCGTATAATTGAATTGGATTGAAATAGTTTTACAGTACAATCAAACAATCATCTTTTTTGGAGGGTTCTTTGAATAAACAATTCAAAATAGCCATCCCCATGGCAGGTCTGGGAACCAGAATGCGCCCGCATACCTGGAGTAAACCCAAACCGCTCATCCATGTTGCCGAAAAAACCGTACTCGACTATGTCATTGATCAATTCAAGAGTGTTCCCGATTTAAAAGATGCTGAATACATTTTGATCATTGGACCCAACCAGCGCGAACAGATCGAACCCTACATCCACGAAAAACACCCCGAAAAGAAAGTGCGCTTTGTGGTTCAGGAGCAAATGCGCGGGCAATCCGATGCGCTGTATCTGGCGCGTGAATATCTACACGGTCCGGTGTTGATGGCGTTTTCCGATACCCTCATTGAAACAAACCTATCATTTCTGACAGATGAAAAAATGGATGGCGTTGCCTGGGTAAAGCCCATCCCCGATCCACGCCGTTTTGGTGTAGCGGAGGTAAACAGTGCAGGGCAGGTGACCCGCCTGATCGAGAAACCGCGCGATATAAAAAATAACCTGGCGGTGGTCGGTTTTTATTATTTCAAGGAAGGTCAGCAATTAATACAAGCTATTGAAGAACAGTTCAAACGAGAGATCAGTTTGAAAGGGGAGTATTTCCTCGTAGATGCTATTAATATCATGATCGAAAAAGGCGCTGCTTTCAGAACGAATACCGTGGACATCTGGCTGGATGCAGGAAAACCCGATGCACTGCTCGAAACCAATAAATACCTGCTGGATCACGGTAGCGCAAACACGCAGCAAGTGTTAGATCAGAAGGGGATAACCATTGTGCCGCCGGTCTATATCAGTCCAAGCGCTCGCATCACATCCAGCGTCATCGGTCCCTATACATCCATTTCAGCTTCCTGTGAGATCAATGACTCCATCATCCGCAACTCCATTGTTGAAGAAGGCGCGGTAATTAATGAAATGATCCTCGAAAATTCTTTAATCGGGCGCAACGCATCCATCGAAGGACGCGCTGAACAAATGAATATCGGGGATGATTCCTGGATCGAGATATAAGCTACCATCTTTCTGATTTAAAACAAAAAAGGGATGATTTTTCTATCTGGAATTTCTTGCGATCCTCACGTATACTACTATGAAATTTTTTTCCGAATTCATCCAGACAACAAGGAGCAGCGATGCAAAAAAACTATCTGAGCCAAAAAGTGAGGGATCTACACCCATCCATCATTCGACAATTCTTCGATATCGCTGCTACTATGAAGGATATTATTTCGCTAGGCATCGGCGAGCCTGATTTCACAACCCCCGAACCAATTATCAATGCGGGTATTAGGGCTTTGCGTGAGGGGCAAACCCACTACACCTCCAATATGGGAGTAACCAAATTACGCGAATCCATTTGTGATCATTTATATAAGTTGTATGGAATCACCTATCAACCGGATGAGATCATTATCACGGTGGGTGGATCTGAAGCGCTCTATCTGGCAGCCACTGCTTTACTCGAAAATGGGGATGAGATCATCATCCCGACGCCTTGCTTCGTATCCTACCAACCCGAAGTTACCCTGGCTGGCGGTATTCCGGTGGAAGTACCGACCTGCATGGAGGAAGGGTTCAATCTGGATATCTCCGCCCTCAAGAAAGCCATCACTCCGCGCACCAGAGCCGTCATCATTAACTCCCCCAACAATCCCACAGGAGCTGTCGCTTCGCGCGAACGTATGCTTGAACTGGCACGTCTTGCTGAAGAACATGATCTGATCGTCATTTCCGATGAGATCTATGATCGACTGATCTACGGTGTCGAACATGTCTGTTTCCCGGCTCTATCTGGCATGCAAAAAAGGACTATTTTGATCGGGGGATTTTCCAAAGATTATGCCATGACCGGCTGGCGGCTTGGTTACATTGCAGCGCCGCCCGAACTGATCCAAGGCATGTTGCTCATTCACCAGTACACCATCATGACCGCCCCCACTATGTCGCAGGTGGCAGGCATTACAGCCATTTTGGAATGTGAAGAACATGTTGAAGCCATGCGCAAAGAATATGACAGCCGCCGGCGATTAATTGTTGATGGTCTAAACACAATTGGTTTGCCCACGGTGGAACCGCACGGTGCATTTTATGCGTTCCCACAGGTCAGCGTGACCGGGTTGGATGAATCAACCTTTGCAAAAAGATTGCTCAATGAAAAGAAGGTGGCAGTTGTCCCAGGTATCGCCTTTGGAGAAGCCGGCAAAGGCTTTGTACGTTGTTCGTACGCCACCGCCTCTGATCAAATCGAAGAAGCGCTGGATAGAATCGACCAATTTGTCAAATCGTTATAAAAGTCAGCACGAGGATGGTAAAATCAGGGACAATTCAGCATCCCGAGATAAACCATGCAGTATTTTACCGATATTGGTCTGGAAGTTCACGTAGAATTATCAACCCGCACAAAAATGTTCTGCGGCTGTCCTGTCGTAGATCCAACCGTCGCGCAGCCGAACACTGCGGTTTGCCCGGTCTGCTTGGGGATGCCCGGTACACTTCCGGTGATCAATAAGCAAGCAGTGGCGTTTGCTATCAAAGCCGGGTTGGCACTGCACTGCCAGATCGCCGAGCGCAGTGTTTTTGCCCGTAAGAACTATTTTTATCCCGACCTTCCCAAAGGATATCAGATATCTCAATATGAGCTTCCCATTACCCATGAAGGCTGGATCAATATCAACACGCCACAGGGAAAGAAGAATATCCGCATCCGCCGTGCACATCTCGAAGAAGACACCGGAAAATTAGAGCACTGTAATAATCAGGGGGAACCCTATTCGTTGGTCGATCTCAATCGAGCCGGAATTCCGTTATTGGAAATTGTAACCGAGCCCGATATGCACACCATTGGGGAGGTTCGCGCATACAGCCAGGAGCTGCGCTTGCTGCTGCGCTATTTGGAAGTCACCAGCGGGGATATGGAAAAAGGCGCCATGCGTTTTGAAGCCAATGTGTCCATGCGTCCCAGCGAAAATGAAGCTCTCGGAACACGTGTGGAAATTAAAAATCTCAACAGCATCCATGCCATGGAAAAAGCCATCACCTTTGAACTTGAACGCCAGCAGAAGATTTTAGAGGAAGGCGGAGTGGTCTTGCAGGAAACCTTGGGGTGGAGCGAAGTTCGCTCGCAAACCTTCACGCAAAGAAGCAAGGAAGAAGCGCATGATTACCGCTATTTTCCAGAGCCGGACCTGCCTCCCCTGATCGTTGAAAAAACCTGGATCGAAAGCATCGCCAGTGAGATTCCCGAACTGCCGGAACAAAAACGCGCACGTTATAAAGAGAAAATGAACCTGTCAGCAGAAAAAATTGAATCTTTGATTCAGGATAAATCTGTCAGTAGCTATTTTGAGGAAGCGGTCAAACTGGCAGATAAAATTGCTGCAAATACCATTGCGAACTGGATTATGGGTGACCTGTTTGGTTGGATGAATGAAACGGGCTGTTCCATTCAGGATATCAAAGTCAATCCTACCGAATTGGTGAAACTAATCCAATTCCATGAGCAAAAAATGATCAATAAAAATTCTGCCAAAGAGATCTTGCAGGAAATGTTGCAAAGCGGAAAATCTGCCCAGGAGATCATCCAAGCAAAAGGGATGGAACAGATCTCATCTACCGATAAATTGGAAAAAGCGGTTAACCAGATCTTGCAGCGCTATCCTGCCGAAGTTGCCAGCTACCATGCTGGGAAAGAGACAGTTTTTAACTGGTTGTTCGGTCAGGTAATGCAGGCTACCCAGGGCAAAGGCGATCCACAAAAAGTAAAAGAGATCCTCAAAAAGACACTCGCTTAAAACAAACACTCCGTGTCCCATTTTTATACCGAAAGACATCATCCGGATTGGAGAGGTTCTTCATCTTGACGCATGCATAGGAACCTTTACACTAAGGGTATAAAATCAAGGCAATAGAGAAGAACCTCGATCGAAATGGAGGGCTACTGTTTCTTTTGCCTAAAACCAAAGTTAGTGGAGAGAATGTATCATGAATGAAACAACCAATGCCTTTAAAATGGCTCAACAGCAGTTTGACCATGTGGCAGAACAGCTAAGGTTGGACCCACAGGTGCGCGAATACTTGCGCTGGCCTATGCGCGAATATCATTTTCGCATTCCTGTTCGCATGGACGACGGCAGCATGAAATCCTTCGAGGGGTTTCGCGTGCAGCATAACGATTCACGTGGACCATGCAAAGGTGGTATTCGCTTCCATCCTTCTGAAACAGTGGATACCGTTCGTGCACTGGCAACCTGGATGACCTGGAAATGTGCAGTTGCAGATATCCCGCTGGGTGGTGCAAAAGGTGGCGTGATCGTTGATCCCGCAACTCTCAAAGTTACAGAAAAAGAACGCCTCTGCCGCGGATACATTCAAAAGATCTGGCGAGAAATTGGCCCGCGCCGTGACGTTCCCGCACCTGATGTTGGCACAACCCCTCAAATGATGGGGTGGATGATGGATGAATATTCAAGATTAGCCGGCGAATATACCCCCGGTATCATTACCGGAAAGCCCATTGGCGGCGGCGGCTCGCAGGGTAGAACAGAAGCCACCGGATATGGCGTTATTTACAACCTGCGCGAAGCAATGCTGCGCATGAAGATGGATCCTGCTAAGAGTTCGGTCGCTATTCAAGGTTTTGGCAATGTAGCTCAGTACGCTGCTATTGGCTTTAAAGAATTGCTCAAAGGAAAAGTGATTTGTGTCTCCTATTGGGATCGTCATGACCGCACCTCTTATGTTGCCAGTAAAGAAGACGGCATTGACGGCAGATTCCTGCAATCCATCACCGATCAATACGGCACAATTGACAAAGAAAAAGCCAAAGCTGCCGGATACAAGATTGAAGATGGCAGCGTCTGGTTGCAAAAAGATGTGGATGTGCTCATCCCGGCTGCCATTGAAGGGCAGATCAATGCAGAAACTGTGCTCCAAATCAGCGATAAAGTACGCATCATCGCAGAAGGAGCCAATGGACCTACCACACCCGAAGCAGATGAGGTTTTAAAGAAAAACAACGTCTTTGTTATCCCCGATTTTCTCTGCAATGCAGGTGGCGTGACCGTTTCTTACTTTGAGAGTGTTCAGAACGATATGAATTTCTACTGGACGCGCAAAGAAGTTCTGGAACGCCTGGATGATAAGATCACCGAAGCCTTCAAGAGCGTCTATGAGATGAGCGAGAGTGAAAAAGTATTCATGCGCGATGCTGCCTATATGGTCGCGATTAATCGTGTTGTCATCGCCATGCAGTTGCGTGGTTGGATCTAACACGACTTATTTGCACAGAAAGCCAGATGAGATTTCATCTGGCTTTTTTATTCTATCCTCATAAGACTGATGATAAACCAATAAAGAACAAGCGACTGGAAATTTTATGTCGCTCGTTGTATACTTTTTACAACCCAATCATTCCGGGAGGGAGTAATCGCATGAAATTATCTGTCTCGCAACCACAACTTGCTCACGGGCTTGGCATTGTCACACGGGCTGTATCCCCCCGGAGCACTCTACCAGTTTTAAATAATATTTTACTCGCCACCGATGAAGGTCGCTTGCGCTTATCAGCAACCAACCTTGAATTAGGCATTACAAAATGGATCGGCGCGCAAATTCAGGAAGAAGGATCCATCACGATCCCGGCTCGCATTTTCTCCGACTTGGTCGGTGCGCTGCCCGGCACTACCGTTGACCTGACTCTGAATACCCGTACGCAAACCCTGAATGTGCATTGTGGTACTTCCAACTTTGACATTAAAGGAATTGATGCACAGGAATTTCCTCCCATGCCGGTTCCCGATCTACAAAACAGCGTGGAATTGAATATCTCCGATTTCAAAGAGATGATCCAGCAGGTTAGTTTTGCCGCTTCCACCGATGAAGCCCGTCCCGTTTTACAGGGTGTTATGATGGAGATCGGTAATAATGAGATGACCCTGGCTGCCACCGATGGATTCCGCATTTCCGTCAAGAAAGCATCACTTTCCACCCCCGTAACAGCGCCTGTGAAAGTCATCATCCCCGCCCGCTCTTTGAGCGAATTGGCTCGCATTGCCACCAATGGCGATGAATCCATCAGTATGGTTGTGCCTGAAGGTCGCGGTCAAGCGATATTCCATCTTAAAGATGCAGAATTGGTATCGCAGTTGATTGATGGAAAATTCCCCGATTATAACGCAATCATTCCACGCAGCTTCAAGACTAATACAACCATTACAACCGTGGAATTTCAAAAAGCATGCCGTCAAGCTGAGATCATTGCACGCGAAAGCAATAATGTCATCCGTATGCATATCCAACCGCAAGAACAAGGTCCCGGCATTGTTGAATTTTCAACGCAATCAGAAGAACGGGGTTCCGGCGAAGTAGTGGTAGAAGCAAACATTGATGGTCCGGAATTATTGATCGCATTCAATGTCAGTTACTTGCTTAATGTCCTAGATGTGATCGCCACTCCCAACACTATCCTTGCAACCAATGCAGATAATACTCCTGGTCTGATCCGACCGGTTGGCGATGAGTCATACTTGCACGTAATCATGCCGATGCACCTCGGATAATCGGGATTTATGTAACCGAGTCTCTCAAGCACATTTTGTTATAATCGCTGAACAGAATAGAAGCTCTCTATTTGAATTAAGCCTTGTTTTTCTTTACCACAGCTTCTTTTCTATTTCAGCACAAGGAAGTCATAAAATGCAAGATTTTTCAAATTCCACCGATCGCTTAATGAGCATTACCCTGGCAATAGGGCAATACCCCATTCTCAGTGATCGCATCCGCAGTAAAATGCGCCAGGAATTATTTCGCCGCAACATTATCACGCAGGTTGATTTAGAATCTGAAGTGCGCGATAAAGCCATTCAATCTCAAGAACGGGAGGGGGTGAACAACCCGCTGGGCGAGGAATCGGCAGATGTGTGGGAAAAACGTACCACCCGCGTGCGTGATCAGCTCACCGATCTACTGTTCAGTCAGCACTTTTCTTTTGACCTGTTTCAAGAGATCGTAACCCGCGTATTGGTAGAAAATGGTATCGACACCGATCGTCACACCATTGATTTCAACCCGGAGCTAGCCCCACAAGAATTAGTCTTTGAACACGCCTGGTCTATTTTGCGGTTACCACCGGATGAACAAAAACAGTATTATCACAACCTTGAGGAATCAGTGGTCGTTTTGATTCGCACCATGATCAGCGATCAGCTTCCCTATATCAACATTGCAAAGCGCTGGTTCACCATTCAGGACCTTTCGGAGATAAGAAAGAGGAAAATCGGAACCGGACGCATCGGCGGAAAAGCCGCCGGCATGCTGCTGGCGCACCGCATTCTCGAAAATGAATTGGATGATGATCTCAAACCATTGTTGTCGAAACCTGATTATTATTTCATTGGTTCAAACGAACAATATTCCTTCATCACCATAAACCGCTTTGAGCGCTGGAATGACCAAAAGTATAAAAGCGAAGAACAGATGCGAGAGGATTACCCAAAAATCGTTGATGATTTTCTAAAAGGTAATTTTCCCACTGACATCCGGGAAAAATTGGATGTTCTGCTGCAAAGCATTGGTAAATCACCTCTTATTGTGCGCTCTTCCAGTTTACTTGAAGATTCATTTGGCACCTCCTTTGCCGGGAAATATGACAGTTTCTTTTTACCCAATCAGGATACGCCTGAACAAAATTTAATCGCATTAACCCAAGCCATCACCCGAGTTTGGGCTTCAACGCTGAATCCGAACGCACTGTTGTACCGCCGTAAAAAAGGTTTGCAGGATTACGACGAACGCATGGCTATTTTGATCATGAAAGTGGAGGGAGAACGGTTCGGTAAATATTATTTACCAGACGCTGCCGGGGTAGCGTTCAGTCGCAACCTT
>CAYLUJ010000108.1:0-2141 GCA_964386805.1 uncultured Pelolinea sp.
GGATGGCGCACGAATCGGTAGGGCCCATTTTTTGCCACAGTTTGCCCGCGCTCTTTTTGGATGCGCACGATCTGCGAAAAGAATGCATTGGAAGCGGTTGCCCACACAAGCAGAGCATAACCCAATGCACCCAGGATCAGAGCGATCACTTGAGCGGTCAGTGGAAAATTACCAGACCAGCCATGCCGCACATCAAATCCGGCAAGAATATAGCGCGCCAGCTGGAGCAATCCTAATGTGCTCATGATGGCGGTATCCCAACTTTTAGCTCCCTTACGCGGTCCCAGACGCTCTGCCAGCAAATCAGGGTTGAAATGCAGGATCGCGACAGCAGTCGCGATGATCCACGCCAGCATCACCGCCAAAGCCGCCCAGGCTTGCCACCACTGAAAAGTCCCGGCAGACCAGAAAAGAGCTGTTCCCATGCTAACAAGACCCATGCTTTCACGAACGATATACCGTACAAGTATCTTTTTATCCATCCTTGTCCCTCCCCACCATTCTACAACAGTTATTTCATCCTTTTACGAAGTTCCTCTACAATATCTCAACTATTTTTGAAAACAAATGAAAGTATATGTCGTGGTACACCTGGAGGTATATAATTGCCTCAAAGATTTTTTTGTTAATCCAAGAGGAGTACCATGATCACCCGTGAAAAAATTCAATTCTGTCAAAAAGAAGACCTACCAAACCTGGCTCCGCTCCTTGAGAAGGATGATATTGAGCAACTCGTGGCGTGGCTAGCTGAAAAAGCCGATGAATTTCGCTATCACAGCTTTTTATTGCTGCTTGCAAGGGCAGAAAAATATAGCGATGTGTTCCCTCATTGGGATGTATTTATCCAAAAATTAGGAGACACGAATTCCTATCAGCGTAATATCGGTTTGAGAATGATCGCGGAAAATGTACGCTGGGATCAACAAGGAAAATTCGATGAGATCTGCGATTTTTATCTATCGTTTTGCGATGATGAAAAACCAGTCACGGTGCGCCAGTGCATTCAAGGGTTGTGCAGTATTGTGCCCTTCAACACCCGCTGCCATGCCAGGATCGCAGAAAAATTGATGTCGATTGATATCTTACAGCGCAAAGAAACTCAGCAAAAATTGGTACTGCTGGATATTCTTTCCGTGCTGCTGCTCATCAACAAGGCAAATCCCAATCAAGCCATCCTGGCTTACATTCACCAAGCATTGAGTGGTGGATTGCTGGATAAAAAATCCAAAGCCATGATCGAGGCACAGCTCTAAGATTCCTGCATGCGTTTCCCGCGCATTTCCTGTTCTAGGGACCAGGTTTTACCAGCATCAAAAGAAACCTCACCCAACCACAGAAAGGAATCTGCAGCAATATCGCGAAAGGTCCAGCGTTCACGGCGGCTTGGATCGGAGCCCTGCCCTTCCTGCACAATGGAATCTCCCACCTTTTTCCCTGTCAGGTGCACAAATTCCCCACTATAAGGCTGCATCCAGGACACATACCATACCTTCGACTTCGGATCATAGCAGCGCAAGGTTGTCCCGTATTGGTCAGGGGCTGCATTTTTAATAAAGAGAATATCCTGAATTCCCCTCCCGCCCAGGATCCATTGAAAATGCCATTCTCCTTCCTTTTTTCTGCATTCACCGTCTTTCTCATACCAGGTGCTTTCGATCGACCAGGATCCCACCAGCGGGCTGTACAGGAACTGAACCGGATCATCGCCGGCAGATGGGGCTTCGCTGAACAATCTATTCTTTACAGGAGCGTTTTGCATATTTCTTCCCTTTTTCAAAACTTTCTTTCAGTAATCTTTGTGATGAGCAGTTTCTTTGGATGATTTTTCTGCTGACCAATTTCAAGATATAAATCATCCAAAATTATTTTTTACATTCTAGCAGGATTTTTCAACTGGATGCGCTGGTATAGTGCTTCAAGGCTCTGCGGAAAAGGCAGGATGCCAGAATGACCGGACCCACCGCCAGCCCGATTCCAATAATCAGAACTCTTAGTGAGAGTTCGCCGGTCAAAGCCTGCGCGGGAAATGTGGTGATGATCCCCACTGGCACGATCCAGGTAAGAATGAAACGCAGCCAGCCCGGATACATGGAAAGAGGATAGCGCGCCAGTTGAAAGAGCCCATCGAACACCCAGGTAAA
>CAYLUJ010000108.1:2151-8041 GCA_964386805.1 uncultured Pelolinea sp.
CACCCCCGGACTCCAGAAGACCAGCGATGAAAAGATCAATAGAATGGCATAAAGAATCGCCACTCCACTGCACAACATCAAACAAAAAAGCAGTATCTGTCCGATTGATAAAGCAACCTCCATGCGGAAAATGGCAAAACCCGTTACGAGTATTCCAAAAAGCAGGTCGATCAAAGAAAACAAGCGCCATTTTCGAAAAGTGACCAGAAATTGAGTATCGACGGGGCGCATCAAGCTGAAATCGAATCTGCCCGACCAGATTTCTCCATCCATGCCTGCCAGAGATTCCAAACTCGGATTGATAAAAAGACTGCGCAGGGCATTCACGATCAGATAAACCCCCAACACAACCATGGTGGAGGCATAAGTCCAACCCTGAACATCCGCCACCTGCCCAAACATAACCGAGATGCCCAGGGCAGCGCTGACCACAGTAAGCAATGAAGTTAATAAACTGATGACAAAGTTCACCCGGTAAGCGCTTTCTTCTTCAAAAGACACTTTGATAAATTCAGAAATCAATCGAAAAAATCTCATTTTTAGCCTCCGACTGCACCATAACGGCGCACCCCATTTTTCCATAAGATCATGGTCAAGCCATAAGCCAGAACCAGCCAACCTGCCTGGATAAGAAATCCATTCAAGACCGCCGATCCGGTTACCTGCCCCGTCAGCACTTCCACCGGGAACGCCACCATATAACGGAAAGGCAGTACTGTTGCCAAGCCGTGCATCCAATCAGGTAAAACCATAATGGGAGCCACCTGTCCCCCCAGCAGAAAAACCAGAGTATCCTGTAAAGTAAGCAGGGCATCTGCCCGGGTTGCCCAGAATGCCAGCAAAGCCAGCCAGTAACCCCATAAAAAACGCAGCGCCCAGGCAGCCAAAAGAGCCGGGATGAATAACGCTGCTTCCATGAAACCGATATGAAATTCAGGTTTCAGGATCAGAGCCAACACGACAACCAACGGCACATCAAAGAATAAATAAATGATCTTGCATGCGATTTCCGATGCCAGTGGATCATAGACAGGGGCAATCGGGCGCATTAGAATACGGTTCATTTCCCCTACTCTGATCATGTCGCCCACCGTCCAGTTAGTTTGAGCATATGTGATCTGGTTGACCAGGATCAAAACCAGATAATACGCCACGAATTCACCTTGAGAAAAGCCGGCGATCCCCTGAGACCCGGCAACCATCATCCATACCAGCATATAAATCAATGGCGGGATCATCCACCCAAAAGCCAGAATAAACAGGAAACTGCGGTACTGCAGCCAGGATAACCAGAAACCACGCATCAGCGTCCATCCCGGATGTTTCATGCTGCACCTCCCGAGTAGATCTGATCCATGACCGCTTCAATAGGCGGATCTTCAATGCTCAAGTCAGTAATGGAATTGGATCGAAGCAGCCGGGCAGTGAGAGAGGGGACCAGTTCTCTCTTTGCGCGCAGAACATAGCGGTTCTCTTCATTTTCTAACAGCTCAACATTCTCACCAAATGGATTGAAATTGTGAAAAGTTTTCTTGTTTTTCTGATCCAGAGTTATTTTGATCAATTTGAAAGGTGCAATGCGGCGTGCCAGACCATCCAGAGCCCCATCATAGAGAAGTTTTCCACGATGGATCAGGATCACCCGCGGGCAAAGCGCCTGTACATCCGCCATATAATGACTGGTCAGGATGACTGTCACTTCGTTGCGCTTATTGTATTCTTTCAAGAATTGTCGCAGCCGCAACTGCATGGAAACGTCCAGTCCCAGCGTGGGTTCATCCAGAAAGAGCAGTGCCGGGCGGTACAGCAGGCTGGCTGTCAGTTCGCATTTCATCCGCTCACCCAGTGAGAGGTTGCGCACAGGTTTGTTCAATAGTTCTTTCATTTCCAGCAGGTCGATCAGGTCATCCAGAGTACGGTGAAATTGCTGCTCTGGAACCGCATAGATCTCACTTAACACCCTGAAAGAATCCATGGCAGGAATATCCCACAGCATCTGGTTTTTATTTCCCAACACGATGCTGATGCTGCGCAGGTAATCGGGACGCCTTTCCCACGGCACAAAACCAGCCACACGCACCTCCCCCGAAGTGGGATAAAGCAGCCCGGAGAGCATTTTCAATGTGGTGGTTTTCCCCGCTCCATTCGGACCGATCAACCCTACCATTTCACCCGCACCAACTTCAAAATTGAGATCTTCCACCGCATTCACCTGAGAATAGGATGGATGAAACAGGCTTTTCATTGAAGCCATCAACCCTTCAGGGCGAATGGGTACACGGTAATTTTTTGATAATTTTTCAACTTTTATGATCGTATCAGCCATGCACACACCTCATTTTTCCTACAAGTTTACAAGTATGGTGGGCAAGTGGAGAGTTGGGAGGATCTTTGTTTTCAGCCTAAAAGTCGAACGTTAAAATGAGGTGTTTCTGGGGTAAGGAAAACGAGAGGTCATTTCTTTACACATTTTGGAATTGGTATTTTGAAGAAATCAACAGCAATCCGAAAAGCAATTGAAGCATCCATGAAACATTGGTTTGCAAGTGGAGGGTTGTAAGGTCATGCTGATCCCAGATGATCTTTAATGAAGCGGATAATCCGATCTGCGCGCAATTCTTCTCCATGCAACGTTGAAAGCCAGCGGTCGGAAGCTGCAAAAACATCTTCATCCGGGCGCGGGGTATCCAGTGCCTGATGCAAGCCTGCTTTTTTACCGCCATCCAGTTCAATGAACATGCGCAAGATCGCCATATGACTGTAGCCTGCCTGGCTCAACATGCGGATCACGCGCATTCTGCCGATCTCAACCGGTCCAAAAATGCGGTACTGATTGTAGGAATTGCGGGGGATGCTGATCAAGCCGTTGCGCTCCCAGTTGCGGATCACATCCCGGCTCACATGCAACAATGCCGAAACTTCGGCAATGGAGAGCAGAGTTTGAAACGGTTCGGTCGGCAGTCCTTCCACCCAATGATCCAGCAGCATGAGCGCCGTCTCGGCATGGGTCAATTCACTCTTCACGGCAGATAAATGCTGAAAGGCTTTTTCCAGAGCTCCACCCCAATCATCTTTTACCGCCACCATGAGGGTCGCTTTTCCGGTTGAGCGCAGATGTTTTCCGGGATACGGCTCGGCATACACCATGCGTGCCAACTGCAAACATTCCAGATGGCGTTCGGTAAAAAGGCGGTAACCGCTTGGACTTTTTTCCACCGGTGGAAGCAGCCCCCAATCCACGTACAGCCTAACCGTGTTCGGATGAATGCCAACCGCTTTTGCCAGTTCCGAGGTGCGCAAATAACAAGGCTTTGCTTTTTCCATACCCTATTTCTTTATAAACGCTGTATATTCTTCAGGAAGGGGAAGACTGAATTTTTCACACAGGGCTTGCACATCTTTATAATCATTTTCATCCAGCGGGTAGCCGGTGTGGAATTTCACCAACCATTCCGGTGTGATACACTGCACTGGAAAACCATTGATCGTTCCACTGCCTTTCAGAGAATCAAAAGGATATGTCACACCAAAAACACACTTTCCTTCCGTATCAAACTCACAGGAATGAACATCAATGCGGTGCCCTTGTTCATCACCCATTACAAAATTACACAACCAGCTGTCATCGAGCGGAACTTCAGTATATCCACGTGCTTCCAATAACGACTGAATGCGCCCCGCATTACGATGCCGGATAGCAATATCCAGATCTTCATGCAGACGGGTCTGACTGCCCAGAAGTGCATCTACCGCCCACCCTCCATCGATCCAAACTTCAATATTGTTTTTTGTCATGAGCTCGATGAACTCAAGCACATCTTGTGCGGTCATTTCTGGAATATTTTTTCCCATTGATTGCTAAACCCTTTGTTCAATCCTTTCGAGAATTCTTTCAGTGGTGATTCAAGAATTTACCCCATGATAATCCTTAATTTTCTTGACCACTGCTTTATTTCTTATTGAGTAAGATCTTTCATGCTACTCTTCCAACATTCGCTGGATGACCACACAAAGAATTCATACCGCCACAGGCTTCCTCAATAATGATTGCTCTTTTTTTGTAAATAGAAAAAATTCACCAAATAATTTTCAATAAAATGCTTGCGCTTAAAAGTGGAGAGCGGGTATCCGCTCTCCACCCAAACCCACCACTCTATTCCGTTGTTTTCCCGTCGAACTCTTCCTCGTCCTGCTCCGCTTCTGCACGTGTATGGTGAATTACGCCATCGCGATGGTTGGGCGGTGCATAGATGGTATACAGTTTCAGCGGCATATTCCCGGTGTTGATGATATTGTGATTCGCTCCAGCCGGCACGATCACAGCAAATCCTGCGCTGATCTGTGTGGTAACACCATCGAGGATCGCTTCACCACTCCCTTCCTCCACCCTGAAGAACTGATCAAGATGATGTACTTCCATCCCAATCTCTTCCTTTGGTTTTAAAGCCATGACCACCAGCTGGCAGTTCTTGGCTGTGTAAAGCACTTGCCGGAAGTCTGTATTTTTTATGGCAATATCTTCAATATTCTTGATAAACCCTTTCATAGAAAATCCTTTCCTTTCTTGGGATCATTCATTGGGATCCCTCAGTACTGATCACTTTATCTTTCAAGTTCGGTATGTATTCTTCTATTCTTCATTATACAGGTTTGATCTTTCTATATTCATTATTCTATTTCTCAAAATTTGCATTTAAAAGAAAATCAATTCTTTTTAATCATTTTCTAATATTTGTAATCTTTTCAAGATAGTGATACCATTCGCAAACATTTGAACATATGTTTAATCGTTTGAGGTATAACCATGAATCCAGAATCTTTAATTCTTGATGAACACACCGCCGCACATGTGGCTGAATTATTCAGCGTCTTCAGTGATACCAGCCGCGTGCGCATCCTTTCAGTGATCGTAGAGGAGGAATTGAACATCCAGGCGCTCTCTGAACTGATCGGAGTTAGTGAATCGGCAATTTCTCACCATATGCGAGGGATGCGCCAGATGCACATCGTGCAGGCACGTCGTGATGGGAAAGAGGTCCATTACAGTGTAGTTGACCCGCATATCATCGCACTATTCAAGCAAGGAGTCGAGCATGTCAAAAATGGATAAATCAAACCATACAGGCTTAACCAGCAGTGAAGTATTGGAACAGCGCCGGAAGTTCGGCGAAAACCGGCTGCCGTCTGAAAAACCAACTTCCCCATGGACCCTGCTGCTCAACCAATTCAAAAGTCCACTGGTTTATATCATCCTAGTTGCCGCGCTGGTTTCCCTGATCGCAAAAGAATTCAGCGATTTTGCCATCATCATCGTGGTGGTTATTGTCGATGTCATCCTGGGTTTCGTGCAGGAGTACCAGGCACAGAAAACGTATACAGCCCTCAAAGGACTGCTTAAACCGACCACTACTGTAATTCGCGACGGCGAACGCTGCGAGGTGGAAGTATGGGAGCTGGTACCCGGCGATCTGGTAATCCTCAATGCCGGCGAGAAGGCACCCGGAGATGGAGCGCTGATCGAGAGCATCAAATTGACCCTCGATGAAGCCATTCTCACCGGGGAAAGCGAACCGGTTACTAAAACCATTAATGACCCAATCTTTATGGGAACCACCGTCCTGACCGGGCGCGGTTTACTGGAAGTAGGATCGACAGGAAGCAGCACGGAACTGGGCAAGATCGCCACCAGTCTGCAGGAGCATGTCGAAGAAGATACTCCACTACAGGTACGTCTGAAAACATTCAGTAAAACCTTGACCTGGATCGTAGTTGGATTCACGTTGGCTATTCTGATCTCTGGTCTGCTCATGGGCGGCACATTCCTTGAAATGCTGCACACTTCCATCATTCTAGCGATCGCTGCGGTTCCAGAAGGACTCTTGATCGCTGT
>CAYLUJ010000109.1:0-7827 GCA_964386805.1 uncultured Pelolinea sp.
TGTTAATTAACATTGTCATACACTTCGGTTTCAAGGATAATGCCTGCAACGGGTTGTCCATTTACTTGATGCACAACCTGCATGCCGATCAGCGCACGGGCGACCTCTACTACAGGTCTTTCAAAGAAGCCACGACTCAGGATCTTATTCATTACGCTTTACTTTTCTGCAACAGAAACCAAACCGGAGGTTCTTTCAAGAGAACTTTTTCCTGATCGAGCAGGTCTGCATGCTCTTTCCATGAAAATTTCTGCAGCAGCCGGAAGCCGTTGGCTGCCCATTCAGGTTCCAGATTCTCGTTCTCTTCCTGGTAGATAATGACGTAATCCATCTTCAGGTCTGCGCTGTGACGCTGCACATCCTTCACCGAACGACCCCAGAATTCAGGCGACTTCTGCGCCATGGATTCAAAGACCGTCCACCAGGTGGGGAGAAAGAGGAATTTCCTTTTGGTGGCTATATACGCAGGCACTTCCAGCAGCCAGCGGTAGCCATCGAATAAATTCTCATAGATTCCGGCAGGATCATCGAATGCAAAGAGAACTTTCTCCCCCGAATTCACTGGAGCGAGGAAATCTTGCATGCCCCGCAAAATGGGCTCGATGGATTTCAATTTTCGTTCCGGCATGATAACCACATCCTTCATTTTCTGTGTTCCGTAGAAAATAAAAGCCGGTGGAGCGATCAGCAGCCAATAGAAAATATCCTGCAGGATGGTTGGGTTTTCCAACGTGATCGAAAATCCGATCGTCATCAACATCACTTGAATGGATTGCGGATCGGCAAAACGGAAGAGGAAGGTATTGACCAGCACTACCAACAGAGCCGCCAATCCCTGCCAGGGCAGGCTGCCGCTCTGGAAATAAAAGCAGGCAAGCGCAGCCAGCAGAAAGATGAGAAAATAAAAAATACCGGTTTGCAGCCCTTTGGAAGTTGTTCTCTTATAGGCATTTTTCTTTTCACTCACTCCAATGCGTTGCAAAATATTCCGGATGTTATCTCTCAGATTTGCGAAATCCAAGGAAAGTACGAACTGCACCAGCATGACAACAAGCCCAGGTATCAATGAAATGAGGGGGAATAAATCCGCTTTCCAGATACAGGCTGCGAAGGTGAAAACGGCTGCCACTGCCAGCGTGGTGACTGAAAAAAGCGCTGCGCCAAACCAAGCGAAAAAGGTCAGAGCAAGATCTCCTGTCAGCAGCCCATAGATTCCAAGCGGAAAAAAGACCCAACCCAAAACATTGTAGTTCTGAGCGGTGAAAGCCTGCTGGAAGAAGGTTGAGCTGAAGAGCAAAAGTACCATGAGCAGCAAGATATTTTCAATGGGAAAGGATTGTGCCCAGAGTAGATGGCTTAGCAACCATACCAGCATGCAGAGGGGAACCACAACCGGTTTTCCATTCTTATTGAGGATCATCCCGATTTTCGAATAACTGAACCAGCGCGACATAGGATAATTTCCAAAACCCAAATACGAGCTTGTCTCATTCCGGTTGAAGTATTCAAAATTCAAAGCTAACGAATCATAATAAAGATATGCCAGTCCGGTGCGGATGGAAAAACACAGGTATTCCCAGCGTTCTTTCCTGAGCATGCCCAGCGATACCAATGTTTCGCCCAGGCGATAGATTCCGGAAAAAAACATGGTGATCGGGTAAAAAAGGATTTCAGCCAGAGACTTTCCGGTTGACTTTTTAAAAAGGCGTTCAAGATTTTCTTTAATCCACATGGTTTCCGTCGTTTAATTTATTTTTAAGCACTTTTTTAAATCGAGAAAAATTCAGTGATTTCATTCATGATATTTTCTTCTTTGCACGGATACAAACAATCGCATTGAAGTGAACTGAAGGTAAAAATGGGAAAGGGATATATTTCCTCTCGAGTAATTCATAATTCTTTTTTAAACACTCCACAATATATTCAAAAGTATTGCAATGTTCGTAATGCACGATCGCATCATAGTCGATCCCATATTTCTTTTCCATGTAAGGCTTGCTGGTGAAATGCCGCCCCATGCCATAGAAAAAACCACCTTCGGCTGGTAGACCAATCAATAATTCGCCTTCCGGTTTAAGCACCCTATAGATTTCATTCAATCCATCACTTAGATTTTTTAGGTGTTCGAAATTATAACTTGACAGGATTGCGTCTATTGAATTCTTTGCAAAAGGTAAGCTATAAGCATCTCCATTGATGACAGACGAATCTTTAAATCTCGATTGTAGCGTTGCCACATATTTGTATTCAATATCGAGACCAATGTATTCCTTGTATTTTTGATTTCCATAAAGCAGATGATGACCATGCCCGCAGCCAATTTCAACAACACGTTTCTCCTGGAATCTCTTTGACCAGGTTCCCAATACTTGATGACCGCGAATTTGAAATTTCCCGGTTATTCCGGAATACAACCAGTCTATCAAGTCCGGACTTACCTCGTTCCAAATTTCTAAATCATGTGCAGTTGGTTCGTGAATCTTTCGGGGCATTTAAGGCTCTATTCGTTTATCTTCCATGAATTCTATTATTAAATCGATGCCAGCATCATAAGCAATATTTTCATTTTGCCTATAAGATAATTTTCCATCCAATTTATATGGTTTTACCGCGATGACTTTTCCTGCGTCAATTCTCTTTGCGACATGATGCAGGGTAGCTTCTTGATCCAAATCCCCATGCTTCAATGCTTTGTTGATTGCGCCCAAGCCGGCATATTCCGGTATTTTAGCACAGTGTGTATTGATGATTTCAACTCCGGAATTTATTAAGCGCTCGTTGATAATGATGGAAACTCGAAAGAGGACGATAGTCTTGATTTGATACTTCGTGATTAAATCTTCTATATTTTTATTTGTTTTTACCAAATCGAACGGATGGTTAATTTTGTATTGCTCTCTTGAAAATTCAGCGATGGATATATTCAAAAGCGTTTTGAGATCCATCCTTTTTCTGTAAAGTAGTTTGAATATTCTCCCGATATCAGTGGAGGTATCAACAGCTAGATGATAATGCCGCTCTTCCGGAAGTTTGGATAATAATCTTCTTGATAATTTATCATTTCCGCAAATCAACAAAAGATTTTTTTCTTCCAAAGTTATTCCATTTCTTCTAGTTTGAGATATTAAATTATTGACAATCGCTTATTTGTATCAACCTGCGTAAAATACCATTCTCTGCGTTTTTCACGCGTGCTACTTCTTCGATGCCGGATTGGCTGAGATCTTCTCGATCAGATGGTTCCAACGTATTCCGCCAATCCTCATCAATATAAATATACTTCAGAGATTTGTGATTTTGTTTTAAATCTTTGGAATTTTCCTCTGCAAAGGTGCCGGAACCCCAGTACCTTTGAGATCAATTCTCCTTATCAGAAAGTTGTTTCTTTTTCTTGCCGATGTCCGGGAGAAAAAATACGCCTGGGATGCTGCTGACAATATAAGCGAGCCGAATTAATAAAGCCAGAGCATTGGCGATTTCGATGGGCATAGGACCCAGGATCGAGAAAAGGTTGGAGATAGCCAGTTCCTGGATTCCCAGTCCTCCGATGGATAGCGGGAATAGCGAAATCACATAGCTGAGGCTGTAGATCGCCCCTATCTTGAAGATGGAAATCTCTACGTGCATGGCATGCAGGAATAACCACATGGTGCTGAAGAAGAAGAACATGTGCAGAAAGGTGAAACCCAGTGATTCGATTAAATAGGCGGGATGCTTCCCCCACAATTTAACGCTGTTCCAGACTTTCTGGATGAACTTTTTTATCCATTCCCAGATTTTCTTGAAGACGTCTGAAAAGGTAGCTGCAAACAGGAAGCACATGGGTAAAAGGTATGCCTGGGAAGTACTGGCATGGTTGAAGAGAAGGTGCAGCCCAAATGGCATGAAAAAGAACATACCCGTAAATCCGATGATGCGGTCCATGATCAAGGAAGATGCGACATACGCCGGATCTAATTTTGCCTGAATGCCCATGAAAAGGCGGACAAAATCACCGCCAATGCTGGTTGGCAGAATATTCGATGAGAAGAGACCGGCAAAAGTGGTTTTCAAGGTGTCTTTGAATTGAGGCTTGGGCGCGTTGATCTTCAGCAGGGCATTCCAGCGTGCTGCAGTGGAAATGCGTGAACCGATCATGAGACCAATGGATGCGAAGATCATCCATAACGGCATGCCCTTGATGATATTCAAGGTTTCATGGAAATCCTGCTTTGAAAGCTGGTAAATGAACAATCCAATTGCAGCAATGGTCAGAATCCAACGCCAATATGAAGATTGTTTTTTCGGTTGTTCTTCGGTTTTCAAAGGATCAAGACTTGCATTGATTTTCATTGTGTAATTATCCTCTGGAGTTCGTTTGCAGGTCTGGGTACATAGATTTCTGTGTCCGTATACCGTAACCAGGTTATCGGTGTGTAGTATCTCATTAACGGGATGGCAATATTCTTTACCCAGGCATTATTCTCTTCCGGGAAGGCATCCTCTTCCCCTTTAAAATTAAGATACTGCTTGTTGACTATAATCAGATCATATTTATGAGCAGCCAGATCTGCATAGAATTGCTCCAAATAGGCATCCTGGTTGGAAATTGCCATTTCCATCAATTCCAGTGTTTCATATTCCGGTACTAGAGGTGTGCCTGTCACATATCCGAATGTCAGAAGCTGGCGTTGATTAATGAATAAAATGCTGCTTTGTGGATGGTTGCTGTTGATGGATTCAACAGTTCCATTGATCTCAGCCAGATCATGTTGCAGCGATTCCGCGGAAAAGTAGGTTCGGGGTGACCAGGCGCTCAGAGCCCAGAAAAAGGGTTGTAATAACAGCGCTATCACGATCAATACTGCAAGAGAATTGGAAAGATTTATTTTCTCGCTCGGATAAAAATCGGAAAAAACGAGATAATAAACCGAGATCAATAAAAGCAGCATGAATGCATCCATATTATGCAGATTGCTGCCCCCACCGATCTTGACGCTGACGAACAATCCCCCGACAAAGAATACAACCAACACTGCTATTAAAAATGTTCTCTGAATCCGACCCAATTCGTTCTTGATAGCAGGAATGCGGAAGATCAGGAGAAGGAGAAGGGGCGCATTTAGCCAAAGGATGCCGGTCAAAATTCCCTTTGGAAATGTTGGACCGGGCAGCAAGCGCTTCCACAGCAGATCAGAGGTAAAGCTGGTTGTGAAATTTTCTACATTGCTGTTCCCGGAGAGTGGAATATAGGCTAAGTTGGCGAGAAAACTGAACAAGATACCAACCAGGATGAAGAAAAGCGGTTGTTTAATGGTTTCCCAAATTTTAGTTTTTTCAGATTTTGGTGTTTCAAAAAAGTAAAGCATGGCTGCCAGCACACCCGGTAGGGGATACCAGTTGATGCGGCTGATACCTGCCCAGCAGGATGCCAGGATCACAATCACGCTGGATTGCCAGAATTTTTTCCGATTGAAACCGAATAAGACAAGTATGGCAGAGATAAGAAGATGATAATATACCGGACCCTGCTGAAGGAAGAGAAAACCGGATAATACCAGAATGGCATTCCACCAAAAGTCCTTTTGCTTCAACCTTTTCGCGATGCCGAGCATGCACAATCCGGTTGTGGCAATCCATAGAAAGACCTGCCAGGCGCGGTGAATGAAAATATCGGCATTCGAGAGTAGAAAAGGCAGCGATAAGATGACATAGCGACTGGGATGTAAAAAAGAAAGAGGCAATTGCTGACCATAGAGTCTTTTTGAGAAAAGAAGCGATGAGTAGTAGAAACGGCTGCCTTCAGACCATTCCAGCGTAAAAGGATTGCTGGATATTTCACCCAGGTGGTTGCCTGCCTGGTAAGCACATCCCAGTGTCAATAAACTGAATAGAAACAGAATACTGTACGATTTCTGTTTGAATGCTCCTTTGAGCATGCCTGCCATCAGACAAGCCGCAAAGAAGATGCTGAATGTTCGGAAATAGAAGCCGCTAAAAGATGCATCGAAGCGAATAAAAATGCAAAAAATGACGCCGGCAACCAACAAAACACACAGAGCACAGGTTATTCTTTTAGAGAATCCAAATGGGGTTACAAGCTTTTTGAGGAAATCTTTTAATTTTTTGTCTTTTTTAAACAAGATGAGAAAAAGGAAAATGAATCCTAAACCTGCAAGTACGCCATTCCCATAACCAACAATTTGCCATCTCGGAGTTGAATGGTAGAGTCCATTTCCATTCCCTTCAAAAACTGACAGGAGTGAAAGAAAACAAAATATGATAATGAGAACTGTGGGGAGCAAATCCGATTTTTCAAGAATCTGGATTAACTTTTTCATGCTTGTACTTTTTCCCTGGCAAAAGATTGTGTATAAATAATTGTATCTGCTTTTGCAGTACTTTTATTTCTGAGGTTGTCAGCAGAGAAAAAATAGGTGTCAGCAGGATAAAGAAACACAGGGCAACCAGCGCTATTAAAATATCCATCCACAACACGTCGACATGGATCCGTAGTTTAAGAAGGATGATTAATCCTGAAACCAAAAAGATACGCAGGATCCTTTTCCAGTCATAGGGGATGGGATAGGTTTTTTGAGAATTGAAATAGAGGGCAAGGTTATAGATTAAATTTGCCAGAAGAACCACATAAGCGGTTCCAACTTCACCATAACCGGGAATAACAATGAGCAAACCAAGTCCCATCAAGATTGCGCTCACGGCGGTTATTAAACCAATATATTTCGTGTTCTTGCTGATCAGCGAACCGATAGAAACGATTTGTGAGCTGCCCGAGAGTACGTAAACAAAAGCCAATGGGGCGATGACACTCAAAGCGGTTAGATATTCTTTCCCTGAAAAGAGAAGTAACAGCGGTTTTGCGAACAGCGATATTGCTACTGCAATGAGAGAAGAGAAATACAGGTAGTAGGATAGCGTTTTTTGGTATACAACCGAAGAATCTGCATCTTTGGATACTTCAAAAATGAAGGGCAGATTGGCTGTCCGAAAAGCTTGTACAAAGAAGCCAACTACGGATGCGATCCGTAAACCAGCAGAATAGATTCCGGTAGCTTCCAGAGTGGACATTCCGGACAGGATCAGCCGATCTGCCGAAGCCAGAAACCAGGCGCTGATGTTGACTGGAATCAAAGGGCGCCAGTATTGAAACATTTCTTTAAAACGGGAAAAGTTGAAATGCATCGCAAAATAAGAACGATTGATGAAAATCCCAATAACCGTGAATAGTACATAACATGCCAGGTTTGTCCAAAAGATGCTGGCAAGACCGCCATGCAGGATTAACACGAATAGGATATTTGCAGAAATTTGCAGAAGCACAAAAGGAAGCGTGATGGAAATATAGACCGTTGGTTTACGCTGCAGTCGTAATAAATTGAGGTTAAAAGTATACAATCCCATCCATGGAATCACCAGACTGGCAATCCGTAGAAGATCAGAAAAATTCTCAGTTCCTAAAAGACGAATGCTGATCTGTTTGCTGAAGATCCCGACCAAAAGGGCAACCAGGAAATTGATCAAGAAAATGTAAATACTCAAGGTTGAAATTGTTTTTTTTCGTTCTGACTTTTCGCCATATTCATAAAAATAATAACTTTGAGCTAAATCTGTCCCGGAAGTGAGCAGGATGCTGGCAAGTACAAGAAAGGTGTTGATAACCTCGATGGCACCATAGTCATTAACATTAAATAATCTCGCATATAAGGGGAAGAGGAGAAAAGAGATAAATTTACTACCGGCACCACCTAGCCCATAAATGGTTGTTTCTTTTAATACCTGTTGGGTTCTGCTAGACATTGTTGGAATACCGGCTACTTTTTATTGTTA
>CAYLUJ010000110.1:0-7669 GCA_964386805.1 uncultured Pelolinea sp.
TCAAAGGCGCTCTGGTGGATACCAAAAAGGGCGTATTGGTCAGCGACAGGAAACGCTATCCAACGGAAGGCAAGATCAAGCCTGAGAAAATCATGGATCTTCTCTCGGATTTCGTGAACGATTTGCAGTGGAGCGGGATCATCGGTATCGGTTTTCCGGCAATTGTAAAAAATGGGGTGGCTTTAAGCGCAGCGAATATCAGTAAAAGATGGATCGGCATTAATATCAATGATCAGGTTTTTCAAAAAACCGGCTTAGAAGCATATTCCATTAACGATGCAGATGCTGCCGGGATTGCTGAAATGCGTTTTGGCGCTGGTAGGTCTTTTCAAAAAGAAATTGTCATCGTCCTCACTCTGGGAACAGGGATCGGGACGGCAATTTTTGTACGTGGTGAACTGCTCCCTAATACTGAGCTGGGGCATTTGGAAATCAGAGGGAAAATTGCCGAAAAAAGAGCATCGGATGCGGTCAGGCAGAAAAAAGATTTACACTGGAAAGAATGGTCTGTCTTACTGCAGGAATATCTTGATCAGTTGGAATTCCTATTCAGCCCGGATGTCCTGATCATCGGTGGTGGGGCGAGTAAATATCATGAAAAATTCTTCCCCCATCTCCATGTGAATGCACAGCTTTTGCCTGCCGAGCATCTTAACCTGGCGGGCATCATTGGGGCAGCCTGGTATGCGGAAAACGTAAAAAAATGAAGGAGTAGATAGATCACTCTACTCCTTCCTGCAATGCTATTCGGGTAAAACCCCTTCTAGAAAACGGCGTTCTACCTCATCCCAATTTACAACATTCCAGAATGCGTCCACGAAATCCTTGCGCCTGTTCTGATATTTCAGATAGTACGCGTGTTCCCAAACATCAATTCCAAGGAGCGGAAATAATCCCTGGGAAAGGGGAGAATCTTGATTGGGGGTGGATTGGATGATCAACTTCTTATCATTGCGTTTGCTCAGCCAAGCCCATCCGCTGCCAAAACGCCCCATCGCTGCGACGGTCATTTGCTCTTTCAATGTAGAGAAATCTCCGAAATCTTTTTTAATCGCATCGGCAAGCGTTCCCACCGGCTCGCCACCGGCATGGGGGGCAAGTTCGGTCCACCACAGGTTATGGTGATAAAATCCGCCGCCATTATTGCGAACGGCAGTACGAATTTCTTCGGGAATTGCATTGAGATCAGCGAGAATCGCTTCGATGGATTTTTCAAAATACTCGGGGTATTTCTCCAAAGCCGTGTTCAGATTCGTCGTGTAGGCCGCATGATGCTTATCGTGGTGAATCTCGGTGGTTTGTGCATCCATGTAGGGTTCCAATGCATCATATGCATAGGGAAGTTCGGGTAAAATAAAGCTCATGGTTTCCTCCTTGAATTAATTATATATTGTTTATATTGGACAAATATAGTCCAATTTACGCCGTAGAAATATATGAAAACTCTTAATAAACCAGGCATCATGCTGTTCGTTGGAATTCTGGCAGTCTCGACTGCTTCCATATTGATTCGCAACGCTCAACATTTCTTACCTTCCAACCTGGTTGCAGCAGGTCGCCTGATCTTCGCGACATTGATTCTCGCGCCTTTTGCAGGAAAGACTGCTCTGCGGGAATTCTTTTCTTTGAAACGTAGCCAACGATTGCGCATCACACTGGCTGGGATTTTCCTGGGGATCCATTTTCTGGTCTGGATAAAATCATTGGAGCTGACCAGCATTGCCAGTTCCGTGATTCTGGTAACAACCACCCCCATTTGGATGGCTATCTTTTCCCCTGTTTTTCTTAAAGAAAAGATTGCAAAAAGCGTGGTGTTCGGATTGGCAATTGCCATGATCGGAATTATAGTTTTATTTATCGGACCTTCAGCTCCGTTTCAATTTAACACGTTCAATATGCAAAATTTGCTTGGAAATTTCTTGGCTCTGGTAGGGGCATGGATGGCAGCGGCTTACACCATGGTGGGGCGCAGTGTTCGCGATCAGATTCCACTCAAAAGCTATGTTTTCCTTGTATATGGGATTGCAGCAATTGTGGCAGCCCTTTTCGCAATTCCTGATCTCAGCAGTTATTCCCATGAATGGATATCAGGTTTATCCTGGGTCTTTTTGCTAGGTCTCATCCCGCAGGTAATCGGACATACACTTTTCAACGCAGCGGTACGAAAAATGGATGCGGTTTATGCATCCATTGCATTGTTAGGTGAGCCGATCGGTTCCATCATCTTGGCTTGGATATTTCTAAGCGAAAAACCGGGCAGATATGATCTACTGGGCGGTTTCTTTGTCATAACCGGAATTCTGCTCGCTTTTCTACTACGAAAGAATCAAGTTCAAGAGCGGTTATAAAGCTGGTTGATTTCCAGCAGCCATTTTTGCAATTTCGCTGAATTCCACTTCTTATCCATTTTCCATTCCCAGTTATTACCCAATGTGCCGGGGAAGTTCATCCTGGCTTCATCACCCAGTTCCAGCAGATCCTGCATGGGGGTGATTGCAAATAGGGCGACCGATTGCCAGAGAATGCGGATCATAGCGTGTGAAACGGTTTCTTTGGTTCTTCCTGTGTAAGCTCTAAAATTCTCCTGGGCGATCTTGGGAACAGAGCGGAACCAACCCATTGCAGTTGAATTATCATGCGTCCCGGTATAAGCAACGGCGTTTTTATCAAAGTTATGAGGGATGAAGCCAGTTTCCGGACTGGGATTAAATCCAAATTGTACGATCTTCATACCTGGTAACTTGTAACGCTCCCGCAGTTCAATGACATCCGGCGTCATCACGCCCAAGTCTTCAGCAATAAAAGGTAGATTGCCAAAATGCTTGTACAGTGCATCAAATAGGTCTTTTCCGGGTCCTTTCACCCATCTGCCATGCTCAGCGGTCTTGGAACCTGAGGGAATTTCATAGTAACCGGCGAATCCTCTGAAATGATCCAGGCGGAGGATATCCACCAGGTTCAGGGTTTGTGCAATGCGTTCGATCCACCAGGCATATCCGCTCGCTTTATGCTTTTTCCAGTCATATAACGGATTTCCCCATAACTGACCGGTCTTGGAAAAGAAATCGGGTGGAACGCCGGCGACGACTGTTGGTTTGAGATCCTTGTCAAAATAGAAAAGATCTGGATTGGTCCAAGTATCGGCGCAGTCATATCCCACAAAGATCGGGATATCTCCGATGATCTGCACACCATGGTCATTGGCATATGTTTTTACCTTCAGCCATTGAGTAAAGAATAGAAACTGTTGGAATTTCTGTTCTTCAACTTGTTCGCTGTTTTCTTTTTGGAATTTTTTTAACGCAGCCGGATCGCGAAAACGTAATTCTTTTGGCCATGTTTCCCAGGAATGCAATGCCTGATGTTCTTTTATTGTCATAAAGAGCGCATAATCATCAAGCCAGCTTTTGTTCTTTCGACAAAAACTCTTGAATTGGCTTACCAGATCGGCAGGTTGTTGTTTCTTGAAGTTTAGAAACGCTAAATGCAATTTATCCGTTTTCCAAGGGATCACACTGCCAAAGTCAATTTTTCCGCGGGAAAAATGCGGGCGGTGAGCAAGATCATTTTTTGCTAATAAGCCGATTGGTACCAGGTCATCCAATGCGATAAATAAAGGGTTGCCTGCTGTTGCAGAAAGCCCTTGATAAGGGGAGTTACCATACCCCGTAGGATTTAGCGGCAGTACCTGCCAATATCTGGTTTTGGTATTGACTAAAAAATCGACAAAATCGAAAGCAGATTTTCCCAGATCACCAATTCCATCAACACCGGGTAAACTGCTGACGTGTAACAGAACTCCAGAAGATCGACTAAATTTCATGATTGCTTCCTTTCGGTAAAATGAATTCTCCAAAATGAATCGTTTTACTGCTGAAATCGCGAGGCGCCACATCGCATCCGATCATTCCACCATCTTCAAGGATAATGCCTTCCGGCAGCATCGCATTTTTTCCGATCATGGAGACACGGATTTTCTTTCCTTTTGCATAACCGATCACAGAATCAGAGCCAATGAAAACATGTTTGTCTATGATGGCTTTCTGGATTTTTGAATTATTTGCGATCATAGAATCGGTCAGGATAATGGATTCTTCTATTGTTGTCCCCTTTTTAATGATTACCCCGGGGGAAATAACGCAGTTGTTTATTGAAACATCAGGCTCAACGATACAACCGTCGCAGATCAAGGAATTGCTGATTTGTGCATGCGGATGGATGTAAGCCGGTGGTCGTTCCTCAGAACGTGTATGGATGACCCAATTTCTCTTCTGAATATCATACATGGGTGGATCGGTCAGCAGGTCCATGTGGGCTTTCCAGTAGGATTGAGTTGTACCTACATCTACCCAATAATCTTGATAGGGAAAGGCGAAGATCCTGGCTTTTGCTTTAACGATGGCTGGCAGCACATTCTTGCCAAAATCATGCTGTGAAGTTGGATCCTGACTATCCTCAACCAGGAATTTCTTTAGCACATCGGTATTAAATAAGTAAATGCCCATATTGACCAGGTTTGTTATCGGGTTTTCTGGTTTTTCGGTGAATCTTACGACTCGTTTTTGCTTGTCGATTTCACAAACTCCAAAACGCCCAGCTTGCTCTTTGGGGACATTATGAACGCAAATGGTGACATCCGCTTTGGATTGTTGATGGAATTGGATTAATTCTTCAAAATCCATAGAATACACATGGTCCCCAGAAAGAATGAGAATGTAATCAGGATCACTGCTCAGAATGTAATTCATATTTTGCAGAACAGCATCTGCGGTACCTGAAAACCAGTTAATTCCTTTTGCTTTGAACGGAGTAAAGATCTTTACTCCGCCGGTGAATTCTCGATTTAAGTCCCAAGGACCACCTGAACCAATATGATGGATCAGAGATTGTGGGAGGTATTGAGTAATGATTATGACATCAAAAATCTTTGAATTGACACAATTGGATAAGGGGAAATCAATGATGCGATATTTCCCCGCAAAGGGAACTGCCGGTTTTGCCCGTTTTGCGGTTAATACTCCCAACCGGGTTCCTTCTCCCCCTGCTAAAATTACCGCACGAATAAACATGTTTCACATCCTTAGTAAGTGCCGATAGACTTTGAGATACTCCTCTGCCGATTTTTTCCATGAAAAATCTTTTTGCATGGCTCTTTTCTGAATCTTACTCCATTCCGTTGGTTCATGATATTGTTGAAAAGATTGTTCCAAGGCTCCCAGAAAGGCACCCCGCTCGGGTTGGTGGAACAAGAAACCAGTACGGTTTTCTTTGTCTTCGCTAATGGAATCCATCAATCCTCCTACGGCATGTGCAATGGGAATGCAACCATAACGCATGGCGATCATTTGCGAGATTCCACATGGTTCATATAAGGAGGGCATTAAAAAGATGTCGCCGCCTGCGGGCAACTGGTGTGAAAAAGGGGAATCAAATCGATTCAAGAATCGAACAGTATCAGGGAACGCTTTTTCCAAGGCGTGAACCAGCTCTTCCTGATCGCGGTTGCCGGTTCCCAGGATGACTGCCTGCCATTTTTCGTTTTTGAAATGCCGTAGCGTATCGCATAATAACCGAATCCCTTTTTGACGATCCAGACGGCTCACCATAACAAGCAGAGGCACATCGGGGTCGATTTGCAGACCGAGAGACTCCTGGATGAAAACCTTGTTTTTCTTGCGTGCTTCCAAATTCTCAGCATTGAATTGCGTTTGAATAAAACAGTCCGTTTCCGGATTCCAGAATTTCTCATCGATCCCGTTCAAAATACCGCTGATCTTTTTCTTTTTTGTTGCGAGATACCCCTGCAAATCATTCCCGAATTGGGGTGTCAAGATTTCTTGGTGAAACGGTAATGACCTGATCGGCATACTCAATTCCGACTACCAGAGGAAGTTTCTTCCCCCACTCCGGGACAGTTTTTCCACGCGCACCGCTGATCTTGTACTTTTGAATGAAAGGCTCTGCGCCTGTCCCCATATAGGGCAAGTTGTGAATGATAAAAATGCTTTTTGTTTTTTGCCAAAAAGCTTGCTTGTTGTGCTTCAATGCACTGCATACTGCCCCAGTTTGCCAGTCATTGGCATGGATGATATCGGCTTTCCAGCCTATCTGCTCCATCAGATCAAGACAGGCAAGGGAGAAAGTAACGAATTTCTCGCTGTCCTCTGCAGGATCAGCAGCATACACTACATCTTGTTGATCTTCCAGATTCTTATTTTCCAGAATATAGTAGGTGATCGAATCGAAAGAGGTGGTATACACCTGAAAGAAATTGGTGTTTGTAGCATGCTGGCTTGAAAATGAAAGCAGATTGGTCGTTTCCAGGAAACGGGAATCCATCATTTTTGTGTATGGAACAGCAATACGGATATCTAAAGCGATATCCGTATTATGATTCTGTGTTGCTTCGAGCAGTGCTTTGGGAAGAGATCCGATGTAGTCTCCCAAGCCGCCAATTTTTATAAGCGGTGCTGCTTCGGCAGCCATGAAAAGTATTTTCACGCTTTCTTGAGGGTCAGAATGCATGGTTATTTTAAATAATCCTCTACCATCTCCAAATAGTCCTTCGTGATTTTTTCTTCTTGAGAAATACCCAGAAATTCAATTAATTTCACGATCTTTTCTGATTTTTCTTCCGCGTCGTGCATACTCCAGGTTGTAGATTTTATTTCAAGGAAACTTCCCATATCCGGTTTATTGAGCTGATCGAGGTTAATAAAGAATTCCTCTCCTTCAAATTCAATCAAAAAACGCAGACGATCCTTTTCAATTTCAATTTCAGAATCAGGTTTGAAATATTCCCGATAGAAACGCAAGCTCTGTGTGGCTGGGGCGAGATAGCGGCTGCGAGAAAGCAGCACATCCTGTGGGTAGTGATGTTCTCTGGAAGGGCCAATCAGGGTCAGGCGTGAGCGCACTTGTGAAATCTTTCCATCCGCCTCTACAAAATGGTCTTCCCTGAAACGCACCATACCTTCGTCACTGTCATCGAATTTGAAATAGGTATCATATTCGCGGTAATGGCGTTTGCGTTTGATGGTGATTTGGGAGCTCTCGAGTTTTTCGATCACTTTAAAACGCTCCGGGATGGCAACTTTGGCTTGTACTTCAAAACTCTCTTCCTGGCTGGCGCCACCGATAGCGATCAACTTGGAGAGAACTGACTTTTCTCTGGAAATAATGAACGCATCCATTTTTTCTGCATACACCTGGCTTTGTGCGATCAGATCCTTTTCATTGATTGCCAGTAAATCGTGTTCGCGCATTAACCATTTTCCATTGACCATCACATCCGAAACGTCTGTTGATTTTCCCGCATAAACTAACTGCGCATAGACACCATATTCGCTGTGCTTAAAGCTAGGACTATTATGCAATGTAGTTACCTCGACCAGAATGAGATCGGCTTTCTTTCCGGGTTCTAAGCTCCCGATCTGGTCAGCCATATGGATGGCATCTGCGCCGATGCGGGTAGCCATCTCCAGTGTCTGTTGAGCGGGCACGACCGTTGGATCGCCGCTGGAACCTTTTGCTAGAAAGGATGCCAGACGCATTTCTTCAAAGAAATCCAGATCATTATTGGAAGCTGTTCCATCTGTACCAATACCCACCTTCAAACCAAGTTCGAGCATGCGGGTAATGGGGGCGATCCCTGATGCCAGTTTGAGAT
>CAYLUJ010000111.1:0-7538 GCA_964386805.1 uncultured Pelolinea sp.
TCACTTCGGAAGCTTTACTTGCATTAAGACTGTTCCCATCCCCCACCGGTACCAAAGCTATATTCACAGGACCTAACGATTCAACTTCCGTTTGGGTGGGAACTTGAACCATATCACCTAAATGGGCAATGGTGATCCCACCATAATCAATCATATACAACGTGTTGTCAACGCTGGTTCCATTATTTCCATTTCCTTCACCATTTTTCTTCACTTTACGAGTCGTGCTGAGACCAGTAATAAAAACACCCCCGATTTCGTATTCACCCGGTCCCGTAATCAGGTATGAATTCCCTTTCACACACTTGGTGCAGTTATGCCCCGGGGAATCATGACTGACCGTTGTAATTTCGGCTTTTAAGCGAAGTGGATTGTATCCTACCACTTCATGATCATACGGATCACACACCACGGCAGCCTTACCCCGTTCAGTGATGCGAAAACAAGAATGTCCATACCAAACAATTTCCATAACACCTCCAAAATCATTTTTGATTATACTTTAGATATATCTCCTTCTTTAAAAACAATGGGAAATTTTTATCAATTTCGAGGTAATTATGCAAAAAAGAACGCACACCATCCGTACGTTTCAAATCCATGAACCGCTCATGCCGGTTGTTGAAGCATGGGCAAAGGAGTTGGGATTTGTGATTGAGGTCGATGAAAACAAGATCCTTTGTGAAAAAGGGATAGGGATGATGACATCCCCCGTTCAGGTGATTTTAGAAGAAACTGATGGCAATGTGAAATTTGAAGCATTTCTGAAAGTAGATGCCATTACCATGTTTGCATCCCTATTCATGGCTCCCGATGAAATGCACCTTGAATCAGGCGATGGACAGCTTACCATGGAAAGAAAATTCGGGCGTGATAAGGTGAATAAATTGCTCGAAAGACTGGGGCAACCGCTAATCGAATAAGTAAAGTAAATTATCCGCTACGATGCAGGGCGATGATCGTCAGATCATCGGTCGGTGGGAAACCCTTTTGAAAGATAAGGATGTTTTTATCCAACGCATCCAAGAGATCATTCATATTCGTAATGGTGCTTTCGAACAAAAATTTTTCAAGGCGGTTCATCCCATACAGTTTTCCGTCAGGAGATTGTGCTTCTGTGACTCCATCTGTATAGAGAACAAGGGTTTCCTTTTTGGCTATTGGCAATGACTTGTTCTCAATTTTAAGATCCGCAGAAACACCCAAAGGCATTCCGCCTTTTTCCAGAAGTACAATCTGATCAGATTCTTTATTGATCAAGATCGGTTGGTTATGCCCTGCATTGGTATATTCAAAAATGCTCGTTTTTTGATCAAGAATTCCATAAAAGGTGGTGATAAAGAGACCCTGTGGAGAGCTTTCCACCAGCAGCCGATTCACCTTTAGGAGAGCCTGTGCCGGGCTGAGTTCCTCTTTCGCCGTTGCATGGATCAATGTTCGTGTAACCGTCATATAGAGAGCCGCCGGGATCCCTTTGTCAGAAACATCTGCAATCACAAAACCCAGCCTGCCATCCGGCAGTTTAATAAAATCATAGAAGTCACCGCCCACCTGACGGGCGGGTCTCCAGCGTACACCAATTTCCCAACCATCAGGCTGTGGAATGACCTCTGGTAGAAATGCTTTTTGAATATCACGCGCCAGTTGGAACTCTCTTTGAAGTCTTTCACGGCCGACCATTTCTTCTTTCAGATGTTCATTTTGAAAAGCGAGTGTTAATTGTTGTGCCACACCATTAAGAATATCCACACGCTTTTCCCGATATGCAAACTGTTCGCGCGAATCTGTGACCAGCATAACACCATAGAATTCTTCACGATCCTGCAAGGGATAGAGAAATTGAACATCCTGCTCAATTTCAAGAACTGCTTCTCGGTCATGTAAAATCTTGAACTCTTTTTGTTTAAACCAGGAATCTGGATTCAAATTTTCAACCGTAAGGTAGACAGGAATTTTTTCATTGATCAATTTTTTCAAGGGTTCATAATCGTGGGGGGCAACATATTCGCCATAATTTTCCAATTCCTGTTGCCACTTGCCAAAAAACGAGCGGGAGATTTTAAAAATATTTCTGTTTTTATCCCAGATCAGGAACATGACGCAATCGACGCCAACCAGTAATGGCAGAATATTCACAATATTTTCCAGAGTCTCATCGATCCCTGCCGAGCTGACCACCGCTTCTGCCACCTGCAGCAAGACTGCAGTTACGTACGCTTCGATTTGTTCAGTACGTTTTAAATTGAGATTTTCCAGTGCAACTGCCGATTGGCGAGCAACAGCCGAAAGCACCTCGCGCTGCTTTGCTCCAGACCCACCCAGAAAATCATAATCGGCTGCTCCTTCATCCATCTCGACAAATATGGCACCCAGCACTTTATCTTGGGTCTTGATCGGAATGGCAAGCCATTCTCCAGCTCCTTCACCCGCGAAAGAAACCGACTGGTATTCAACAGGCTGCTCACCCAACATTCGCGAAAAAGTAAGAATTCCATCGAACGTATCCGGGTAAGCGCGGTATGGTTCTTCTTCCTTGTCGCTGGTTCCAATACTGGCAGCCAGGGCGAACTGCCCACCACGGTCTCGTTGATACATCAGGGTTTTCTTGACCCCCACCACAAATTGGATCAACCTTGCAATGGTTGAGAAGAGTTCTTCGCTTGTTTCAACATGCTCGGTGGCTTCGCTGACCAGCAGCAATGTGGTAGCCATCAGCGCTTGTTCTTGCGAAGCAGAGAACAACCCAAGATTTTGGATGGCAACAGACGTATATCCAGCAAAAGCCTTTAAAACAGCCCGCGCTTCTCCTCCATAGCGATTTGGATTTTCATAGACGATTTCAATAGCACCTAACTTTTGATTTGCATTGATGATAGGAGCTACAATGGCAGAATAATTTCTTTTTAATCGCAAGAACTTTCCCAACGGCTCTGTTTCATCATACCCATATCGAATGATCGGTTCACCTTGCGCAATGGCATATTTTACAAACTCCAGATCTTCCGCTAGTATCGAGGAGTTCAATTCATCTTTATCAACACCAATGGAATCTACCACGCTTAATGCTGTGTCATTGGATAGGTGCCAGATCACGCCGGCTGTGCAGGGAAGATTCTGACTGGCAATTCTCAAGACTGATCTATAGATTTCTTCTAGTGAATAATCACGTGAGAAAATATTCGCAATTTCGTGAAAACTTTCTGCAACTTTACGCCGCCAACGTTCAGAACGGTAAATAAAGGCGTTCTGCAGCGCGATGGCAATGCCATCTGAAAGTGTTCGAAATAACTCCATATCTTTTTCAGAAAAGACATCTTGACGGGGGCTCTGAATGTCAAGCACTCCCAATACTTCATCTGAATAGATGATGGGGATGGCAAGCTCAGAGCGAGGGTCATGGGGCGGGAGATCAGTTGGTAAATAGAGATCATCATCCAAAACGTCTATTGAAAGATAGGGCTTCTTTTTGCGCGCCACATAGGTCACAATGCCCTTTTCGCTTTCCAAATCAAACCACAATCCACTGGTTTTTAGTGCTTCTATGTTTTTACCTGTGCCTGTTCTAAAGACCACACGATTCATCACCTTGTCTATTGTGAAAATATGAACATGGGGAAAATCAAATTTTTGGCTGATAATGTTAACGATCTCATCCAAAAGCTTATCAAGGTCAAGGATCGAAGAAAGAGCGCGGGTGATCTCTGAAACAACCCGGACCCTATCGCTCTGCGTCTGCACATTTTGCAGCAGGCGAGCATTATGAACTGCACCGGCAATTGCATCAGCCAGAATCTGAAGTACAAGTAGATCATTCTGATGGAAGCCATTGAAAAAGTTGCTCTGTACATCCAACACTCCAATGACCTGTCTCTCAGCGAGCAAAGGAAAACAAACTTCTGCTCTGGTATCGGGTAGCCCGCTTACATAATGAAACAATTTATCTGTTTGTACATCGCTACTGAGCATTTCTTTCTTTTTTACAGCACAGTTTCCAATCAATCCTTTTCCCAATGGGATGCCATTGGCAAAAATATCTTTAAAATCACGATCGCGGGAAATGTCTTTTCCTGAACTGGCTTGAAATAAAAGTTTCTCTTTCCTTTCATCCAGCATGTAGATCGCAACAAAGTAATAATGAAATGTTTCGGTCACCAAGTCGGCAACATATCTGAATATTTTACGGATATCATGCTGTTGAATAATTTTCGTCGAAACGGAATGCACCAGGTCAAGCTGTTTATTTCTCCATTCCTTAATATGCATCTGGTGTGTATGAAACAAATCGGTAGAGATTTGTCGTGCAAAGGCTGTAAGTTTCGGTTTCTGACCAGTAATTTTAGCCGTGGATAGATCGCTGATCTCGATAACACCAATAGTACGTTCATGAAAGAATAAAGGCAGAGCTATAGAAAGAATTTCTCCATCTTGCTTTTTCACTATTTCATGGCTGGCAAGCGCTTTTTTCATTAACAAGGAACACGAATCCGTCTTGAAAATGGTTGACCCAGTTTCATCAGGAAGGGGAAGGAAAGAGTTATCAAGCCAGATGAAGACCTTTGCTCGTAACCTGGTGGAAAGGTACTGCTTTATCAGTTGTATTTGGTCTTGAAGATTCGATTCATCCAGCAGTTTCCCGCTAAAGTCGAGGATATCTTGCCACTCCCAAGGATCCTCAGGAACGGGAGGAGTTTTTAACAACAGTTCTCCTTAATTTTTTCCATGGTGAGGACATTTCCACCATCACCGTTGAATGTAAAACTAACGTTATCCATTAGGTTTTGCATGAAATATAAACCCAGCCCACCCGGTTTTCGCGAACATGGATCGGATGAAACATCCGGTGGAGCGATCAGATCAGGATCGAAAGCTTTCCCATGATCGTGAAGAACAATTCGTATTCCATTTTCTATGATTTCATAAGAACACTCGATGACACCCAAATCTTCCCCACCATACGCATGGTCAATGATATTTGCAGCCGCTTCATCAGCAGCCATCTGCACATCATAAACCGCATCCTCAGTTAATCCTGCTGCACGAGCAGCCCGGGCAAAAAAGTCCCGAATTTTTTCCAGATTCCTGAAATTTGCCGGGAATACTTCTAATGGCATATCAAATGATTAGAAGCTCCCGACAGCTTCGGCAGCAAAATCAAACACTTTGTAGTAAGGAATGAACCCAGCCAGGTCAAGTGCCTCATAAATTCTCTTGGGAACTCCTGCCAGATACAACTCACCGCGGTTGAAACGTTTACATTTCTTTTGTGCAGTAACCATAACCCATAGGCCAGCGCTGGAAATGAATTCCACATTACTCATATCGAAAACAATATGGAATTCTCCCCCTTCAGTGATCTCATTGAAAATATCAGCTAATTGGGGTGCGGTTGAACTGTCAATTCGTCCATTCACTTCCAACAAAATACATCGTTTTAGGGGAGTAGTTTTTATTTCCATCCGTTCCTCCAGCATTTCACAACAAAGTAATGATAATAAAAATTATATCATTCATAATATGAGTTATATTGTATAGTAGCACATAAGGGTAAACAAGATGAAAAAGACGATCAACACTATACTTTTATTATGCTTTTTTACATTCACCGCCACCGCAATCGTTAATTGGAAAGGCAACGAGGATGCACACATGCTTTCATTATTATCCACGGATGAAAGCATCCAGTATCCATACTTGATCCACATGTTCAGTGGCGGCAGCAGTTTTTTTGAAACGTTAAAAAACTTTGTCGCTTACCAGCATTATTTTTATGGATATCCTTTTTATCTGTTTTCTGCGGTTTCCATTTTTCCCGTGCGATTAATCACCGGCGCAACTTTCGCCGAACAGGTATCGTTAAATCTGTTTCTGCTTCGCCAGGTTGTTAGTGTATTCCCGATGCTGTTGGCTGTTGTGTTGCTGGTGTATCTGCAAACCGGCTTTCGGGACACTTTCAAAAGTGTATTCCTTTTTTTGATTTTAGTTACCATTCCAGCAGTAACGCGCAACAACCTATGGTTCTGGCATCCGGACGCACTGGCATTGCTTGGAATTGTGGCAGCCATCTACTTTTTGAACAAAGACCAATTTCAGTTTGGAAAGTTTTTCACTTATGCTGCGATTGCATGCGGTTTATCAGCCGGCACGAAAGTGATCGGAGCTTTCTTCTTTCTTGCCGTGCTGATATACCTGGGGATGGGGAAAAAACAGCAATCTCTTTCGCTTCAGATGATTGCCAAAAAAGCAGCCGTTTTTCTCCTCATCTTTCTGCTTGTATTTCTCCTTACCAATCCACTGCTTTTAATCCCACAGACACGCACACAAATCCTAAAAATTCAAGGACAACAGAATTCTTTTGTGCGTGAAGGGTGGACGAATGAAGATGTTTATCAAACCGGAATTTCAGCCTGGTTGCCATATTTTAAAGAGTGGTATGCCAACGGCTTCATTTTGGTCTTGCTACTCGCGTTTGTTTTTTATGGGATACTGCGGGGGAATCACCGCCTGATGAATGCATTACTGATGGCATGGCTTATCCCATATTCAATTTATTTGATCTTCTTTGTGGCTGTAAAACCCTTCCATTACCCTCTTCCGGTCATGATTCCACTATTTTCCGCTGCTTTGAATATCCTGCCTGATAATCCAAAAACAGAAAGCGAACCGGGTGACAAACCCATCCATGCTGCGGTATGTATCGTAATGGCATTCCTTGTGGTTATCAATGGATTTTCCTCCTGGAAGGTATACCAGGAATATTATGAAAAAGAAGATCTGCTGCTGGCATGCAATTCAGAATCAGAAAATCCAATGGATGGTAGTACAGTCACAGTATCAGCCGGTGTCTGGTATCGACTTGAAAAATATGATCTTACAGGTGAACAAAAAAGCCATTCTTATTCCGTTGTACAGGGTCCGCTTCAGGTCAGCGCTACGGAAGAAAGTGGAAGCCAAGTCTGGGCATGCCGCAATGAAGAAACCGCATACTTTTCAGCTTCTCGCCTTGCTGAATATTTCAAAAAAAGCCATCCAGCCTATAGGGTAATAGGTCCGGGCGGGCAGGAAATTGATTAATTTTCCTCATTGCTAGAGTAATTTCCTTTTAATTCTCCAAAGTTTTTAAGCTTGTGGTAAAATCCAATCCTTGCCTGGTGTTTTGGGTTTTGGTATAATCTCATGGCTGTACCTTAATAACAAAACTATTTAATAATTTCGATTGCCGACGTAGCTCAAACGGCAGAGCAACCGCCTTGTAAGTGGTAGGTTACGGGTTCGATTCCCGTCGTCGGCTCAGTTGACCGCTTACAAGTGAGTCAGATCCCATAAAAGAACTGCTCACTTGTGTTCTGGCAACGCAATCGAATATGGGCGGTTACCCAAGTGGCCAAAGGGGACTGACTGTAAATCAGTTGGCAGAAGCCTTCGGAGGTTCGAATCCTTCACCGCCCACAGGTCTTAGGACCAAAAGCCGTCTTTCGGCAAAGCACGGCAAGCCCTCATAGCTCAGTTGGTAGAGCACGTTCTTGGTAAGAACGGGGTCA
>CAYLUJ010000112.1:0-592 GCA_964386805.1 uncultured Pelolinea sp.
GTTCATACTTTTATATTATCTCAGTGGAAAAGGTGGGGCAAGCATATAATTGCCTAAATTTAGTTCAAAAAACTATCCAATGCTTCAAGCGTATCAACCAGTTTTTCTATTGTTGCAAATAGATTAAATAAATCATGGCTAGGGTGAGATTTGAACCCACGACCAAGGGCTTTTGAGTCCTCTGACTTAATAGTGTTCTATTCGGTTTATAAAAGGAAAATGAACCGGATTACAGCTTTTTATTGTAAAATAGTATAAAAGTTCTATGAATACTTTATTGGATCAATTAAAAGCGTTGGGTGTAGAGCTGGGGAAAGAGAAAAAAACGTATAAACAACGCGAACGTATCGATTTAACCGAAATTTTGGACGGAGACTGGTTGGAAACTCCCTATGGGAGAACGTTGCACGTCCATCAAACTCTCGATCCACAAGCTGCACAGGGAAATATCCCATTGAAATGCACGAAAATTGAACCAGAGGTTCTGGATTTCTTCAACGTTTCGCAAATTCTGGAGAATTCAGCGATCTTACCCACTCAAATCTGCTTTTTTGACACAGAAACCAGCAGTTTGAGCTTGGGCAGTGGTGCG
>CAYLUJ010000112.1:602-1488 GCA_964386805.1 uncultured Pelolinea sp.
TTTTAACAGGCTTCAGCCACTTCTTGGAAGATGGCAGCGTTCAGGTGGACCAGTTCTTTCTACCCCATCCAGCCGAAGAAAAGGCATTTATCTATGCTGTGCAGGAATTTTTAGCCCGATTTTCCATCATTTCCTCCTATAATGGCAAGGGTTTTGACGTGCCCATGCTACGCTCGCGCTTCATTTTCAACGACATGGAAGACAGTGGTTTGGAAAAAACACATTTGGACCTGCTTTTCCTGGCTCGTGCTCTATGGAAAAGAAGATTGGAATCCTGCCGGTTGGTGGAAATAGAGGAATCCATTCTGCATTTCAAAAGAAGCGGGGAGGATGTACCCGGCTGGTTGGTTCCCATCATATATCAGGACTTTCTACGTGAGGGAGATGCAACCCCTTTGAAAAATGTTTTTTACCATAATGCACAGGATGTGGTCTCATTGGCAGCGCTTTTCAACGTTGTCCATTCCATGCTAGATAGAGAAGCAATTTTCCCTACAGAATATCCGGATGATTATGCTTCTCTGGCTTATTTATATGAAAAATTAGGTGATTTTGAGAATGCAGGAGTCTATTTCACAGCATATTTCACTTCACTAGAAGATCACGCCGATCTTGAAGTGATGTATGATTATGCTTGGATGCAGCGCCGGAAGGAAAACTGGTCTGAAGCGGTAAAATATTGGCATCTGGCGGCAGAACAGAACCATTTACCTTCCATGGTGGAACTGGCAAAGTACTACGAGCATCAAATAAAGGATGTACAGCAGGCTTTGCAGTGGTTGGAGAAAGTCAAAACGCATGATGTAGCTGCCCGATCAATGCTCAAAGATGATCTTTATAAAAGAGAGCTGCGGTTGGAGAGAAAGGGAAAGAAGAATGACAAAAA
>CAYLUJ010000112.1:1498-7489 GCA_964386805.1 uncultured Pelolinea sp.
GCAAACTGGATGGCGAAATGATGAAGAACCTTCTTGAATCATTTGAGATCGAGAGCATACTTTTAGGGGAAAGCGTTGGTTCAACGTATGGATTAACGGTTACCCCGGTCGGCAAGGTTGAGGTCATGGTGCATGCTGCTGATGTAGAAAAAGCGCTGCAAATCATTCAAGAATATCAGAATGGGCAATTGGAGGAAAACTAGGTAAGCTTTTTCAGATCTTCCTGCGTGTCAATATCCAATAAAATACGCTCATCTTTCCAGGGTACCCGCTGCACTTCATGCTTTGAGAATAGATTTTTCCCCCCTTCTTCTCCCTGTAAGGTATAAAAAGCAGGAAAAATCCGTTTTTTAAAGAGAACCGGGTTGCTTAATTGTTCCCCTACTGTAGGTGCAATAATATCTGCATTGGAGGAATCCCCTGCTTGTACAATACTGCAAATGAGATCAGAAGATAGATATGGTTGGTCACAGAGAAAGATAAGTGCGCCTGTTGATGTGGAAGATATGGCGTTCACCCCCGCCCTGATTGAACTGGCTTTCCCGGTTACCCAGGAAGCATTATAAACTATACGCAATCTAGGATTATTTATGGTTTTTCTGATCTCACTGGCAGAAGCGCCCAAAACCAGTACTATGTCTTCAATTCCGCTCTGCTGAATGGCAGAAATCGTAAAATCCAGCAGGGTTGTCCCCTGCCAGGGTACCAACTGTTTTGGTTCGCCCAACCGCGCTGATTGACCAGCAGCCAGAATAACCGCAGAAATCGACTTACAATTCACCCAAACCCCGCAAGATCACTTCCTGCGTTAGCGGGAATTTATCAAACCAGATGCCTGTTGCAGCGTGTACTGCATCGCAAACTGCCGCAGCAAAGGGTAAATAGGGCATTTCACCCATGCCGCGTGCCCCATTAGGACCTATTGGGTCGGGAGTTTCCACAATCAGTGAGATAGTTTCTTCAGGAATATCCTTGATGGTCGGTACCAAATAGGTCGAAAATCCACCTGTTTTGACCAATCCCTTCTGTTGAACAAACTTTTCCAGGCTGGCGTACCCTACTGCCTGAACGATTGCTCCTTCAATTTGTCCTTTCACCTGCAAGGGATTGATAGCTTTGCCTACGTCATCCGCACAAATGACACGTTTAAAGGTCATTTGCCCGGTACTTTTCTTGATCTCTACTTCGACGGCATCGGCAACATATCCATACGCAAAATTGGGATAGCATTCTCCGGTTTCTCGGTCGTAGAGACTGGTGGCAGGAGGTATGTATTTGTAAGTCGCAATGGCAGGTCGTTCTTCTGCATCCCATTTTTCAAGAGCTGCTTTAGCGGCTCCAAGAATGGAATTTCCAGCCATAAAGGTCATACGCGAAGCGGATGCACTGCCCGAATTATTGGTTTGCGCGGTGTCCGAAGCGATCAATTCCACCTTTTCAAGGTCAATATTCAATGCAGATGCGGCAAATTGCCTGAAAGCCGAGTGGGCTCCCTGCCCTACATCTGCGCCAGCATGATGCAAAATGGCTTTTTCAATCTCGTTATCCCCATATAATTCAATGGTCGCCCAGCAGTTTTCAGGTGCTCCAAAAGAGAAACCCACGTTTTTATACCCGGCAGAAAATCCCAAACCTCTGATGATATCAGGATCAGCAGTCTTTTTCGATTCCTGTTTTTTCCAACCGGCATCTGTTTTCTTCCAGCCGGCAGCCAAAGCGCATTCCTGCATCACTTTTTCGATGCTAATACCTTTGGGCAGAGCTGTGCGTACCGCGGTGGGTTGACCTTCTTGAATGGCATTCTTCATGCGCAGTTCCACAGGATCGATATGCAGTACTTCTGCCAGCTTGTTCATCTGCATTTCAACGGCGTAGCAACCCTGCGGACCACCAAAACCGCGAAAAGCGCCATTGGGGATATTGTTTGTGTAAACCGAGAAAGAATCGATTTTTACATTGGGCACAAAGTAAGGACCGGTGGAAAGCAGTGTGGCATTTCCCTGTACTTTGGTGGATGTATAAGCATATGCTCCTGCATCCGCGATTAAAGTGGTTTCAACTGCCACGATCTTCCCCTCGCGAGTAGCTCCCCATTTGGTATGAATGTAGTATGGATGGCGTTTGTGATGTCCAAAAAAGGATTCTTCACGGCTCCAGACTGTCTTTACCGGTCGATCGATCCCATGATCATGGAGATATTGGGCGGCTAAAGCAAGCACAATTTGAACGGAGATATCTTCACGCCCTCCAAAAGCACCTCCAATTGCCGGATAGATAACACGCACTTTCTCCGGAGGGATATTCAATGCGTGCGCAATTTGCTCCTGATCTTCATGCACCCATTGCCCACTGACCACAACGGTTACACGCCCCTGGTCGTCAATATAACTGACGCCAGCTTCGGGTTGTAAAAAAGCATGTTCCTGTGCGGGAGTTTCATAATCGCTCTCGATAATTACATCCGCTTGCTGAAAACCTTCTGCAATATCTCCCTTGCGAACCTTGTAGTGAAGCACAATATTCGCTTCTTTTTCAGGGTGGATCTGATAAGCACCCGGCTGCATGGCATCTCTCGGATCTTCGATGATGGGTAGGTCTTCAAAATCTATTTCAATCAATTTGCTGGCTTTTTGCGCAATCTCTTCATTTTCTGCAATCACCAGGGCTACCTGATCCCCATAAAAACGCACATGATCTGCTGCTACTTTGGTTGAACCAGGGCCACATAGAACCGGTTGATCGGGCATGATCAAACCATATTCATTGCAAGGTACATCTTTAGCTGTTAGAACTGCCAAAACACCGGGATGTGCTTCAGCCTTGGATATATTGACCTTTTTCAGAATGGCATGCGGTTGCTCTGCAAAAACGATCTGCAGATAGGCTTGATTTTCAAATGAAAAATCACTGGGATATTTCGCAAGCCCGGTGACTTTATCAATCGTATCGAAACGAGGAATGGATTTTCCTATATAATCTGTCATTTTTCCTCCTATCTCTGATTTCCCATCATTTCAGCCGCTTTTTCTACGGCATTAATGATGCTGTAGTAACCGGTACAGCGACAAATGTTACCTGCCAGCCCGATTTCAATTTCCTCTTTGGATGGATGTGGGAATTCATCCAGTAATGCCAGGGTGGACATGATAAAACCAGGAGTGCAAAAGCCACACTGCACTGCCCCTTCATCCACGTACGCTTGTTGGATCGGGTGCAATCCCAGTGTGGGTGCAATACCCTCAATGGTCTTGATATAGGCACCATGAGCGCGAGGAGCTGGGATCAAGCAGCTTAAAACCGGAATCCCGTCTAAAAGCATGGTACAGGCTCCACATTCCCCTTCCCCACAGCCCAACTTGGAACCGGTCAGCCCAGCTCCTTCACGGATTAATTTCAATAAAGTCTGATCTTGAAAGCCATTGATCTGTTTTTCTTGTCCGTTAATGATAGTTTTAATTGGTGCAGTGGCTGTATGCAATGTTTTTGCATCCAACGTGCTTGGCTGATATGGCTTTTTTCCCCATAATAATACCGGTTTTTCAGGAAAGTCTTTCCGTTCTTGACCAACAGCGATGGCATTCAAGCCATTTTTGGTCAAAACGGACACCAATCGGCTACGATATAAATCAGAGGAGCGGATATCTGTGATGGGTGTGGCATCCTTAACAGCAAATTTGGCTGCCTTTTCAATAACATCGGAAGTGAGTGCTTTTCCTTTGAGGAATTCTTCACACTGCTTGGCGTGGATGATGGTTGGTGCCACCGCACCTAAGGTAACCACCGCCGTGCTGATAATTTCATTCTCAATGGTCAGGATAATGGCCACATTGACGACGGAGATGGCATGGATCTTTCTTAACATGAATTTCAAGAAAATTCCATGCTGGTTATCGTTTAGCGGTTTGAAATGCAGGTCGGTCACCATTTCATCCGCTTTCAGATCGATTTTTCTTACTCCGGAATAGAATTCACGTAATGGAACCGTTCGTTTCGATCCTTGGGATCGAATTTCAAGCATTGCGTCCAGTGCTACCAATGGAGTGATGGTATCGTTGGCAGGCGATGCGGTGATCAGGTTGCCATAGAGCGTACCAGCGCTGCGGATCTGCGGCGTACCAATGGAATAAGAAGCTTGAGCCAATAGAAATGCGTTTTTCTGAATGATAGGAGAGATGACACAGTGATTATGGGTGGCATTCGGTTTGATGTGGATGCTTCCGTCAGCATTCTGCCGGATAGGCTCTCCGATGTGGATGCGGCTGATATCAATTAGTGTTTCTACCTGTGGATGGAGCTCATGCCTTAATTCGAGCATCAAGTCTGTACCACCGGCAATAATGCGGGCTTTTTCTTTTTCCTCTGCAAGAATATCAAGCGCTTCCTCTATTGATGTTACTGTCCAATACTTATTCCACATACTGCCTCCATTTTGCAAAGAGCTGGTAGCGCATTAATATATTACCAGTAATTGCCAGATTTAATAAAAATAAAATGACGTTTTCCAATTATAAATATGAAAAACATTTTCACCAAAAAGTCATCCTGAGGAACGCAGCGACGAATGGTTCTGTTGAAATCGAAGTCAATAGATCTGTATGTCGCAACGAACCTTTCTGATTTGTACAAATTGTCAATTGATTAAACTTTGTGGATAACAGATGTTTCGCTAATGCTCAATATGACTAAGTTAATATGTCACCCTGAGGAACGCAGCGATCGAAAGGTCTGTTCAAAGCAAAGTTAATTTACCTATGGTGAGATTCCTGGTCGCTATGCTCCATCGGAATGACCAAAGAACAGTTTACACTTCCAACTGGCTGAGAATGATGGGAACAAGCTGCTTTTTCCGAGACACCATCCCTTCTGCCAACAATGTTCCATCCGCTGCCGGATTGAAAGGAAGGTCTTCCAGGATCGCAGGTGGATTGTCCATGAGAATACGGCTTGATCCGCGCACTACATCGGTGACCATTAATACAGCAAAATGATTTCCTTTGTTTTCCCGGTATTCTTCCAATGCGCTGCGCAACGCTTCGATATGCTCATCTAATTCATATAGATCACTGACCTCAACCTGAGAAATGGAGAATTTATACTCTCCTGCTTCGTAGGTTTTCACATCACTGTTAATGATTTCACGTGGTGGGCGTACACTCAATCCTGAGCCGGAATTCAATACTTTTTCTGCATAGGTTGTCAATGTTTCTTTTGCTAAAGGGGAATCCCCTGTGAAAGCCCAACGGGATAAGCGTTTGACAGCATTCTTATCTCGGTCTGTCGTGGTTGGTGAAATTAAATTCAATGTATCGGAGATGATTCCAGCCAGCAATACTCCGGCAATTTCTGGTGTTGCAGAAAGACCCGATTCGGCGATTCGTTCTGCCACCAAAGTGGAGGTGCTCCCCACTGGAACAACGGTAAAGAGAATGGGAGCATTTGTAGGTAAATTGCCTAGCCTGTGATGATCGAGGATTTCAATTAATTCTGCTTCCTCAAACGAAGAAACAGCCTGCTGTGCTTCGTTGTGATCGACCAGAATTAATTTAATACGCGGAGGATGAATGAGATCGCTCTTACGGGCAATTCCAGTATATTTGCCATTATCATCTACCACCCAGAAATCATCACCTTCTTCACGAAGTACTTTTCTAATCAAATCTCTAATTCTGGTGGAAGAATTAAAATGCTGAACGGTCGTATCCGCGGCTTCCCGGCATGGTAATTCAAGAATTTGGTTGACAGCCATTTCACTGTTGCGAGCGTTTGGACCGACAAATTCTGCCATTAATTTAAAAAGACTTGCCCCGGTGACCAATCCAAAAGGTTTATTGTCATCGGTAACGATTGGTGCAACCCCACCTGTCCGGCTGGCAATTCCCCAGGCTTCCCATAATGGTCTGTCAGGGGTGGTTGTGTCGAGTCTAACTGCCACCGATCCAAATTTTGGGGAGGCGTCATTCAAAAGAAATGGGGATTTCAAATGTAGAAAAT
>CAYLUJ010000113.1:0-7331 GCA_964386805.1 uncultured Pelolinea sp.
CCATATTTTTTAAAGTTCCGCCAGAGAGTTGAACGCTTCGTGCGGTCGCTGCCAGGTTTTCTCCTTCTATGCCCTCAAATGCTTTTTCGCGCAGTAGAAATTTGCGTATAAATTTTTGCGCAAGGCGGCTTCCATCACGCTTCAGTTCCGATCGAATGCGCTGTACATTCCAGGGGGTACGCACAACAATCCCCATTACCTGTACCTGAGATTCCTGTAATAAGCCGTGCAGCACCAAGCGTGAATATAAGCTGGTATGGATGGGTGAAAACAGCATCACTTTCAGCATGACTGCATCTCCCGCAATGCAAATTCCTGTTCAACAAGAGCAGTCAATAAAGCCAGGGATGATAGAGTGGAAAACGGTCGCCGGTATTCCTTCCACAACCATTCGGTCAGTTTTAATGCCGCGTTTATGAATCGCCAATCCTTTTTTAGATATGCATAGCTGCTGAAAAGCACGACATAGGTACAGCGTTCTTCCCAGCATTTCGCAGTAGAGACCAGTTCGGAATATTGCAAAAGAGCTTTTTCGCGTTTCACTTCCACATGGCGCAGCAGCCATCCCATATTCTCATCAAGAAATGTGGATTTCTTGTGTGAAGATTCCAGTATATCGAGCAGCATCCCTGCACTTTGAAATTGAAGGATGCCTTTGTGGATCACCCGCCCATCTTCAAGTGCTGCCTGCCAGGCGGTACGTTCTTCAGAAGAGATTCCTACTGAAAAATCTTCTTTAAAATTCGGCAAAGTCAGATCTAACCCCAGTTTTGGCAGCCGATGACAGATGCGGATTATTTTTTCTGTATCAGTAGCAGAAAAGTTTTCAATGCCTTTTTCTTCCATTTGCCGGAATAATATGGTGCTTTCATTTTTAATAAAAGTATTGATCTTGCGCGGCTGCAGGAAATTTTCTGAAAGGGAATTGCCGATGGAAAGCAGAAGCTTTTGAGTGAATCCCATTTCTATTTCTTTCCCTCTTCCGAAATATCTATGCGCATACTTCTGCCATCCAAGCCTACCAACCCTTCCCCGCTGATATACAGATCATGCTGACTCATTCCTCCAGAGGGGCAATTGATCACCCCATATTTGAATAACTGAACCGGCTTATACCAGTCTTTCTTGAAAGAATATACAGCTTCCCAATGGAATGCATCCCGGCTGACCAGTACTTCGCTGAAATGGGAGGTAATTCCAGGACCTTTTTCAACGGTGGTGAAAGCTATATGCAACCCCTCCTGGCAGGTCGTACCGTACCATCCCGAGTTGGCGATGCCCATACCGATCTCGAGCTGCCCTGTTCGACGATGCATACGGCAGGCATGGTTGGATTCCAGATTGGAATCTGTGATCCAGCACACATGCTCTTTTGCGAAAAAGAGACTCACTGCCCGCCAGATCTGTTCTCCATCCCCAAAGCGTTCCAGAGTTTGGAAACTATCACGCGTGCGTATAATAAAACATTCTCCGCGAAAGTCGCCTACTGCAATCCAAAAAGCTTTCTCATCAAATGGGTCACGATAAACACCATGCACATGCCGGATGCTGTTCGCTGGAAATTCATACGCAATATCCCATTGATCCAATTGAGGTGCCACACGCCAGATGCGCACGGCTGCTCGCGCAGGGTTCATGAAATATTCCCCGAAGTAGATATTGCCCTTTTCATCTTCACTGAGCGATGCATGCAGCACACAATCACCATTGATTTGGAATAAAGGTTGGGGTACATGCCCTTGTGTGATCTTATATACCTGACCAGCGCGGATCCCCAGCACGTTCCCCAATTTATTTACATAAATATTGCATTTATCAGCCCGAAACGCGCGTGCGCTTGGGCGAGAAAATCCAAAAAGATCACGTGGAGCATGAAATGGGAACTGTGCAACACGCAGCCATTTTCCATCCTTCCGAACATAGATCCGCCGGTGGAATGTTCCCCACAGCTGATTCTTACCATCCACATGATGCAAGATCGTCATGCGGGGATATTGTTCCAAGATTTTCAATTTCATCGGTGTGTTTTCTTTCGGATGATCATTCAAAATTGACATTTATTATGTTTTTGCTCGGTTCAGCAGGGCATCCATCGCTTTACGGGTGACCGCTGGATTATCCGTGATGATGGCGTCACAACCTCTTCGTAAATAGCCTGCCAATCGAGGTTCTGGCGCGGGATCCAGAGGGCAGACCAGCATCCCTGCACGGTGGGCAGCATGGATATACCAAGGATTTGCCCATAAAATCGGAAAAAAGGGACCTACCATATCGACATCTGCAGGTGGAAAGATCTTTTTCATAGTGATCAACCCGATCGGCATGTCTTTTTCCACTTTTCGCACGTTGAAAACTCGTTCAGCGCTGAAGGAAAGGACAATAGTACGATCAAAAATTCCATATTCTTTTAATTCTCCTACCAATTGGCGGCAGATCTTTTCTTCAAGAAAGCGATCACTCTTCAATTCAAGCGCCAGGGCTACATTCGCTGGAAGAATAGCTGCGGTTTCTGACAGTAGGGGAATGCGTTCATTTTCAAAACCTGCCATGTGGTTGAAGGCAGATACCTTTTTGATCTCAACCACAGTAAGATCGGCGATCTTGCCGCTGCCATCGGTGGTCCGATCCACGGTGCCATCATGAATGCAGATAAACTGACCATCTTTGCTTAAATGCAGATCGGTTTCCAAAATATCTGCACCATCTTGAAATGCATGGCGAAAGGAAATTAGCGTGTTTTCAGGGCAAAATTCGCGATTTCCGCGATGTGCCATAAGATAAGGTTTTTCTTTTCCGGGAATTTCCAATTTTCTTTGCATTGCATTGCCTTCCTTCAATGATTTTAACACCAGAACAGCCTGCAATAGTTTTTTAATTTCCTGTATACTAAAAAAGGAGGATATCAAAACAATGCAAGAGATACCCTTCCTACCAGCCAGGGATAACAACATCCGTTACCCGCTTAAAAGATACCTTCCCTTATTCCATGCAGGGGTTGTTTCCACGTGGCTGCAACAAAATTCTGAACCCGGAGGAAATGTCCTCGACCCGCTGGGTTCCAATCCACTGTATGCCCTTGAGGCTGCCGAAAGTGGTTTTCGCGTATTTCAAGCCCAAAAAAATCCAATTCTGCGTTTAATGATTGAAGTGCTTGCGCACGGCTACAACGAAAATGAATATCGAAATGCTGTTCATCTCCTTTTGGATCAGGAATGGCATGGCGAGAAACTGGAAAGCTATATCCGAAATTTATATCTGACAGATTGCAGAAATTGCGGTCATTCTATTACCGCAGAGGGTTTCGTTTGGAAAAAGGAGTCTGCCGAACCGACCTCGGTTGTTTACATTTGCCCTGACTGCGGCGAGAGTGGCGCTTTCCCTATCAATGAAGGCGACCTCACTCGTTTGCAGCAGATTGGGAATATTGCAGTATACCGGTCAAGAGCCATGCAGCGCTGCATGGCAGAAGGCATTGATATAAAAAAGAACGTCGAGTACGCCTTGGCTTGCTATACTCCCCGCGCACTGCATGTGGTTGTTATCTTATTCAACACATTGGATAGGTTAATAGTCTCATCAGAAGAACATTCGATAATGGCGGCTGTGCTGCTGGAAGTGTTTGATCAAGCTACTTCACTCTGGCATTGGCCCTCCCGCGAGTTCCGTCCACAGCAGCTTTCGGTTCCCAGCATCTTCTTTGAAAAAAATATTTCTCAGACAATCACTCAAGCCATTCGAACCTGGACAAATTACAAGAAACCCTGTGAGGTGGAATCTTACCCTATTATTCCCGACCAACCACACAGTATCTGCTTGTTTGAACGAAAAACTACGACCGCGTTAGTTTCAAAACAAACAGATCCCCAAGGATTTCCGATCTTTTGTATTTTCCCTCGCCCCAACCAGGCGTTTTGGGTCTTCTCGGCAGTTTGGTCCGCCTGGCTATTCGGGAAAAAAGCTGCCGAGGGAATGCTTTCAGCTCTCGCCCGGCAACGTTATGGATGGTACTGGTTTGCACAGGCTATCTCTACAACCTTTTCATCTATGAAGAATGAAATCACAGAAAAAGACAAAATCTTTGGCATGTGTTCTGATTTCACACCTTCGTATTTATTGGCAGTTCTTTTAGGTGCTTGTGATGCCGGTTTCCAACTAACGGGTTGTGCCTTTCAAAGTAATACCAATATCCTCCAAATGACATGGCAGTCTTCAGAAAAGTTGAATGGGGAAAAAACAAAACAGCAGATTGAGCCTGCCCGGCAGCAGCTCATTCGCTATCTCAGCAAGCGGGCAGAGCCAGCCACATTTCGCGAATTATTCTCTGTATACAGCACAGCTCCAGCTATTCATACTGCTTTTCCTTCCTCCCTTGAAGGAGAAAGCACAGATTATTACAACAAGGTACTGAACGATCTGCAAACAGAACTCGGTGATAAAAAGGTATATCAGACCTATGCAGGTGCTAACATTTCATCAACCAAATGGGCACTGGTGGATCAAGGGAAAATGGGTCAGACGCTGGATGATCGAGTCGAACGGGTGATTGTGGATATGATTTATCAGAATCCCAAGCTCGATTTTCGTGATCTGTACGAAAAGTTGTGTCATGAATTTTCAGGTTTCTTAACGCCAGATAAGGATTACTGCAAAGCCTGCCTTGAATCATACGCCAGCCGTATCCATCTCAATACACAAACCTATATTCGTGATGTAGATGAAGATCCCCAGAAGCGGATACGGGAACAAGATGAAATTACAGAATTAATCGGTCAGATCGGTAGAAAAGTGGGAGCAATGGTTCAGGTTGGAGATGGCTTAAGCTGGTTAAGTGCAGATGGACAGCCCATCTACCAATTCTTCATTTCAATCACCGCCAGTTTCTCTGAATTCATAAAAACAAACACCGGGAAACGCAATGGAATTCCAGTACTGGTGTTTCCCGCCAGCCGGTCACGCTTGATCCAGTTAAAGATAGAACGAAACCCGTATTTAAAAGAAATATTGGCTGAGGATTGGCATCTAGTGAAATTCCGCCATATCCGTAAAATATCCGAACAGGAGCAGTTCACACTGCAGGCATGGCAGGATATTCTGGATGTTGATCCGCCCTTGTGGGATCCGCCAGCTCAATTGAAGTTTTTGTAAAATAAAAAAAGGGAACAGTCATGTTCCCTTTCCATTTTCCAAAGCGAATTTTCTTATTAGGAAATAACTTCCGTGATGAAAGGAACTTCCTTTTTCACAAAATTCTGAACATCCTTTGGAGTCTCCAGCTGCAAAGCGCCTTTTGCCAGGTTAACCATTTCTTCTGCGTTCAAATTGCGGATGATCTGTTTCACCAGTGGAATGAATGGTGGGCTCATGCTGAACTCATCCAGACCTAACCCAACGAGGATGGGAGCTGCCAGAGGTTCACCAGCCAGTTCCCCGCACATGCCTACCCATTTGTGTTCGGTGTGTGCTGCATCAATGACCATTTTTATTAATCGCAAAACAGCCGGTTGGAAAGCGTCGGAGAGTTCCGCCACTTTCGGATTGGTGCGATCAGCCGCCATAGTGTACTGGCTGAGGTCATTGGTACCAATAGAGAAGAAATCTACTTCCTTTGCCAACTGATCGGCAATGACCGCAGCCGATGGGATCTCAACCATGATGCCAATTTCTGCATCCTCTGCAAAGGGAATTCCTTCTTTTTTCAGGTCCGTTTTACATTCATTGACAACCAGCATGGCTTTCCGTACGCACGATACGGTGGCGACCATCGGGAACATGATCTTAAGATTATGTCCCACGCCTGCCCGCAACGCAGCTCGCAATTGAGGCTTGAAAATATCAGGACGATTCAAACACAGGCGCAGAGCGCGCTCGCCCAAGAATGGGTTCATTTCCTTATCCAGGTGCAGGTAAGGAATTTCTTTATCGCCGCCTACATCCAGCGTGCGTAACACAACAGGGTGTTTTCCAAAAACATCCATAATGGCTTTGTAGGCCTGATATTGTTCTTCTTCTGTAGGAAGTGCATTTCTTTCCAGATACAGGAACTCGGTGCGCAGCAGACCAACCCCTTCTGCGCCATTTTCAATCGCAAATTTTGCATCTTCAACATTGCCAATATTCGCAACCATTTCGAACTCAATACCATCTTTGGTATTGGCTTTTGATTGTGCAAATTTCAGGGCTTCAACTTGAATATTCTTGCTGGTTTCCATGCGCTGGCGGTATTGTTTTTCAGTAGATTCATCCGGTTCAATGACCACCACACCATTGCTGCCGTCCACGATCATAGACACACCCGTCTGAACATTCATCACATCCAGACCTGCACCAGCCACAGCCGGTAAGCCAAGACCGCGCGCCAGGATGGCAGTGTGAGAGGTGGCAGAACCCTGAGCAATGCAAAATCCTAGCACCTTGCTTTTGTCTAGTAGCACAGTATCAGAGGGGGTCAGATCATCAGCCAGAATGACGGAAGGTTCTTTTAAACTAGCTGTAGGTGAATCCGCAATGTTCATAAGTACCCGTACAACCCGGTTGGATACATCCATGATATCGGTCGCGCGGGCTGCAAAATATTCATCTTCCATGGCAGCCATGGTCGCTGCAAACTGCTTGGCAGTTTCGGAAACAACACATTCACTGTTGATCCTTTCACACTGAATACGATTTTTAATGGCGGAAATGAATTCAGGGTCATCCAGGATCAGCTTGTGGGCTTGGAATATTTCAGCGTCTGCTTCACTGGCTTCGGTGAGCGCTTTTTTATAGATAGTATCAATTTGATCTTTGGCAGTATTGAGAGCAGCAGTTAGTCGAGCTACTTCAGCTTCCGGGTCGTTGATCTCTTTTTTTTCTGTATCTAATTCTATTCGTTGAAATTGAAAAGCTGGACCGATGCAAATTCCACGGGAAGCTGCAACGCCGTTCAGCTTTTTCATGCTTCTTCTCCGAAATTATTCTTTACCAATTCGGCCAAGGCATCTGCTGCTTCACATTCATCTCCACCTTCTGCTCGAATGGTGATCTCGATGCCCTGAAAGACACCCAGTGTTAAAATGCCAAGGATACTTTTTGCATTGGCAGTGCGCAGTTTATTTTCTTTGGGATCGATACAGGAAACATTGATCTCACTTTGGAATTTGGATGCAGTCTGTACAAAGAGTGCGGCAGGGCGTGCATGCAATCCAACTTTGTTATTTACTACAACTTTGGCTTCCTTCATCTTCTACTCCTGAAAATCAAAATAATAAACCGATAAATATCGGCAAATACCATTTTAAAAAATCCCGTAACCACACAGGGTCACGGGAATCAATTTTATCACATCAACGATA
>CAYLUJ010000114.1:0-3153 GCA_964386805.1 uncultured Pelolinea sp.
GGCGAGATGTTTAACGAATAATATGTATGCCGAATAATCTGTGAAAAACCGATGCCAGAATTACCAGAAGTTGAAACCATTGCCCGTTCTCTCAGCCAGGGAAGAGGAACAGGTTCTTCAATTCTAGGACGAAAGATCGAAAACGTTTCTATTCTGTGGGAACGTTCCATCGCTACCCCATCTGTTATAGAGTTCAAACAACGTATCCAGGGTCAAACTATTCTGGAAGTCAGCAGGCGGGGGAAATATATTGTCATAAGCCTTTCCGATGATACACTTTTGTTCCATCTGCGTATGAGCGGCGATCTGTACACAAAATCTGCCCCAGTGAATGATGGAGAAGAAGCAATCGGAAAACATGACCGGGTGATCTTCTATCTGGAAAATGGGCAGTGCTTGATATTTGAAGATGCCAGAAAATTTGGTAGGATCTGGCTGCTGGCTGATCCGCAGGATGAATTGGGCGATCTTGGACCGGAACCGCTATCTGAAGAATTTACCATCGGTCAGTTTCACGGTATGCTGCAAGGTAGCAAGCGTTCATTGAAGCCGCTGCTTATGGATCAAACGTTTCTAGCGGGGCTGGGCAATATTTATACGGATGAAGCTCTTTTCAAAGCCAAATTACATCCGCTGACCACTGCATGTACACTGAATATTGATCAGGCAGAAGCACTGTTCAATGCGATCCGGGAAACATTGCTGGAGGGTATCCGGCACGATGGAGCAAGTATTGATTGGGTGTATCGTGGCGGGGGGTTTCAAAATCATTTCTGCGTGTATGGCAGAAAAGGCGAAGCCTGTCTCATTTGCGGAACACCCATTGAACGGATCGTGGTTGGACAGCGGGGGACGCATTTTTGTCCAACCTGTCAGAAAAGAACCATCAAACGATAAAGTATTCATTTGAACTATTCTTTTTTCGATAAATCTTGACGTACAATGATTCCATAGAGGAAAACCTATGTATGCATTTATACCGGGGTTAATATTTTTAGGGGTAGGGATTGGGCTCTACCGGCTTGAATGGAAAAAGGAACCAGAAACTCGCAGCAAAGCCAATATCATGTTAGCCAGTTATGCCTGCATTATCGGGGTAGCACTGGGGGTAGTTTCGATTTTATACTGGGGTGAGGTTTGAATAAAAACCCAGCTTACACTGACCTTTTAAGTTTAATCTATTTATTTAAAAACAGACCATCCCAGCCAGATCCCGAGGATCAGGAAAATAATCGACATGGCGAGTTTAATACTCGATCCCTGCTTCTGGATAAAACCGGTCAATTGTTTGGAAGAGGTTCCCAAAAAGACCAGAGCGAAAATGACAATCAGGGGGATGATGAACATAATATTATAGAGAATCAAGTACCCTGCCGATTGCAGCCGCAGTTCCGGCACACTGCTGACATAGATGATGGTCGGCAGGTAAACCTGACCGGTGCAAGCCAGCTCCAGTAAAGAAACCACCAACCCTGTCCCAAATGCTCCCCAAGCGTACGCCTGGATATTCCTACCTTTCCGGATGATATTGTTGATACGGCTGCGCAGTTTGTCTGGCAGTTTCAGAGCCATGTCTCCCAGATCCCCTTTTCTTGTCTTGAGGTAGTCAGAAAAACTGAGGACTCCAAAAGCCAGACAGATTAATGCAGTGATGCCATAAACGATCTTACCCAACACATTTAACCAGCTTCCCAGCAGATCCAGAATGCGGTAAAAACCGAGCCCGATCAACAGATAAGCCAAAAATACACCTATTGTGAAAGCTGACCCTACCAGAAGGATTTCTCTTCCTTTTCTTCCGCTTAACGAAAGATACGATACAAAAAAGATCAAGGTGGCGAAAGCGCAGGGATTCAACCCATCTACGAGACCCGCCAGAACAACTGTGACCCAGCTCATCGAGCGGAAGCGCTGAATAATGTTCTGATTGCCCTGGGATTCGTTATATTCACCCCAAAAGCGTGGGGAACCATCTGCCTTGAGACAGTCAATAGCTGTGGTCAATGATTCGGGTGAGATCTCGCTATCGCCGATCCAGGCTTGATTGCCAATGAAAACGGCGGGGGTGTGAAAATCATTCCGACCAACACGCGCGGCTATCCATTCAGCCAGACCGGCGTTGTCGTAGATATTGAAACTTTCCACGATCAACTGTGGATGTTTCGAGCGCAGATATGCCAGGTCAGCTTCCACCATGCTGCACTCCTGACATCCGGTTTGATAGAAATATGCTACATAGATAGGATTTTCTACCTTACAGTTTTCACTATCCAGCGAGCAAACTTCGTCGGTAGAGGTGGCATTTCCTGCGGTAATAATGGCAGCCGGGTCAAAGTTTTCTAGAGTAGGCCATTCAATACCACCTGCCTGTATCCCTGCCAGTACTCTATCGCGCAATTCTGCACGGATGGTATCTTCTCCGACAAAGAGGAATGAATCACCCAATACCAGGGTGGGAATTACCCGATCTTCATTGGGTACTGCAAAGAGTTCCTGAACTTTCAGGAAGAGCTCATAATTATCAGCGTAATCAATATTGATTAGACGGATATCTAGGTCGCTGCCCAATTCTTCTTCCAAAGGGTTGATAACCTCTTCCAAAATAGCTGCACAATGCGGGCAGTCGGTTCGATAGAAGAATAGTCCGTGCACTGCTTGGGCACTGCAGGGCAATTCCGTACTGATGGCTGTGGGAAGATTGAACGGTTGCGGTGTTTCATCGAATAGAATGACATCGCTGCCGGATCTGGAGGTGGGCTCAACCTGTGAAAGGGAAATAAATCCCAGTAAAAAGGGAATACACAGCAAAAGTGGAATGAAAACGCGTTTTAACATAGTATTGCTTTCGTATTTGGGATGTTGGATTTCAATTTTACCTTCACTGCAAACAGCGTCAAACCCCGCATTGAATTATTTTACTGAATCTTGCAGTTCAGGAGCATAGTGCAGGATGCTCTCCGCGGGAAGGGCGTTTTGTGTACAGATGTCGCGATAGATATCCACGCTGGGTCTGCGGATGCGTTGCTGGGTTTCAAGGTTCAAACCCCATAATCCAAAACGCTGTGTCCAGCCGCGCTCCCATTCAAAATTATCCACCTGCGACCAGTGCATGTAACCGCGGATGTCCATTCCGCTTTGGATGGCTTTCCACAT
>CAYLUJ010000114.1:3163-7253 GCA_964386805.1 uncultured Pelolinea sp.
CATAGAGATGGGTGATCAGATAATGCGGGCGCATGGTATCATGGGAATCTTCCACGCCATTTTCCGTAATATAGATAGGTATACGGTAGCGTTTTGCCCACTGCAGTGATTCTGTAAATCCGATCGGCTCGGTGGCGATAAAGCCATTTTCGCTCAATTCAGCATCGGGGTTAAAGAATCGCTCTTGAAAAAAGGTTTTTGCCGACAATAAATTGAATTTTATATTGTCGCGCGTGTAGTAATTAACCCCAATGTAATCCTGCGTGCCGATCGCTTCTGGGATGGATTCTTTCCAGAAGACAAACTTCAATTTTCCATCCATCAATGTATCAGCAAACGCATTGTTAAAAGTGTTATATGCAAAATTCTTCATCCAGTGATCAGGCGGAAACCATGCTCTGGCAGGCACCATGGCGCGAAAGTTCTTGGCAAATCCAACCATGGCATGTGCTTGGATTTTGTGAATGGCATGATATGCCCTGACATGCCCGCGCACCATATTACGCATCACCTGAAAAGCAGCTTTTGGATCACTCTTGCCGGGTGGAAATTCTCCGGCCATATAACCGCTGAAGACATAAACGGTTGGTTCGTTGATCGTGATCCACATATCTACCAGGTCCTGCAATATTGGCACGATCTTCTCAACGTAGCGCACGAAGAAATTTACGGTTTCCTCATTTTCCCAGCCACCCTTTTCATAGATCCAGATTGGGTCGGTAAAATGGTGCAGGGTTACCATAGGTTTGAGTCCCAGTTTGTTGATCCCTTGCAACATTTGTCGATAGGCTTGAATTGAGGCTTCATCCCATTTTCCCGATTGGGGTTCTATCCGGCTCCATTCAATGGAAAGGCGGTGCGTATTTTGTCCATCCTCAACCGCATGCTTGAGATCCTCTTTCCAACGCCCATTCCACCAGTCACAAGCCAACCCGGCTTTAGCACCCCCCATAATTTTCCCCGGAGTCTGTTCCCAGAGGTACCAGTTGTTATTTGTGTTATTGCCTTCTACTTGATGAGAAGCTGTTGCGGAACCCCAAAGAAACCCCTTAGGGAATGAGAGCATGTCTTGTTTCATCTTCGTCTCCCAATTTGTATTAATGAAAAATACCCTGATAATTATAGGCGATGTCACTCTATTTGATGATCATAGACTGGCATCTGAAATCACATTACTTAAGATAGAATTGAAACGCAAGTATGTTATAATCCCGCCTTGCTTTTAGGGCAGGAAAATTATATAAAGGAAAACAATCTATGACGTATAAAAAGGTCTTCCCCAATCATTATAATTTTCCTCAGCGCATCAACCGGCTGGGCGAACTGGCGTATAACCTTTGGTGGGCTTGGAATCCGGCTGCCTTGCGCCTTTTCTCTGAATTGGATAGACCATTATGGGATTCCATGAATCATAACCCGATCGCTTTCTTACATAAAATCGATCATGAACTGATGGAAAATGCCGCAAAGAATAGTCTGTATCTCGATGAGTATGATGCGGTGATGCAGCAATTCGATACCTATATGGCAGCCAAAGATACCTGGTGCAGTCGTGAATACCCGGCTGCTCTAAAAGGGAAAATTGCGTATTTTTCCTTCGAATTCGGGTTGCATGAATGTATGCCTTTTTATGCCGGCGGTCTCGGGATCCTTTCGGGAGACCACCTCAAGGAAGCCAGTGATATGGGTATTCCTCTGGTTGGGGTAGGTTTTATTTATCATCAGGGTTACTTTGTTCAAAAACTGACCGAAGATGGCTGGCAGGAAACTTCGTATTACCATTTCAACTTTGAAGAAATGCCCATCATTGAACTGACTGATACAGATGGTAAACCGCTGACAATATCTGTTCAGCTTCCAGATAGAAAGGTGTATGCTCGCACCTGGATGATCCAGGTGGGAAGGATACCTCTTTATTTACTGGATTCCAATGTTGAAAAGAACTCCCCGCATGACCGGCATTTGACTGCCAGATTGTACAGCAATGACCTGGAGATTCGCATTTCACAGGAGATCTTGCTGGGCTGTGGAGGGGTACGGCTGCTTAAAAAATTAGGTGAAAAACCAACCGTATGGCACATGAACGAAGGGCATTCCGCTTTCTTAACTCTGGAACGTGTGCATGAAATGATGAAGACAGGCTTGCCGTTTGAAGAAGCGGCGAATGAAGTGAAAAAGACCAATGTTTTTACCACCCATACGCCCGTACCGGCGGGAAATGACCAATTCCCATTATGGTTGATCGATAAATATTTTCCGGCTATTTGGAGTGAATTAGGTTTGACCCGCGATCAGTTCATTGAATTGGGTAAACAAACGCAGTCTTGGGGTGAAACATTCAGCATGCCAGTTTTGGCTATCAAACTCTCCGAACGTACTAATGGCGTGTCGGAATTGCACGGTCGGGTAGCACGGGAAATGTGGAACTTTCTATGGCCTGATAAAAAAGTAGATGAAGTACCTATTGGATCCATTACCAATGGTATTCATGTAAATTCATGGCTGGCGCGCCGTATGCGTCTGCTTTTTGACCGTTATCTGGGTGTTAATTGGTACGATCACGTGGATGATGAAGAATTGTGGAAGCGGATCGATCTGATCCCGGATATTGAGATTTGGGATATTCGCCGGCATCTCAAGCGAAAATTGATCAATCATGCCATTGAATCTGCTCGCATGCATTGGGCTTCAGGAAAGCACCAACCATCCCAGGTGATTGCAGAGGGTGTGTTGTTGGATCAATATTCTCTCACCATTGGGTTTGCACGTCGTTTTGCTACCTATAAGCGGGCGAACCTGATCTTATCAGATTACGAACGACTACTAAAAATAATTACTCATGAAGACATGCCAGTGCAGTTGATCTTTGCGGGCAAAGCCCACCCGGCCGATGAACCCGGCAAACTGCTTATTCAGCAGGTTTACCGGGCAGCGAAAGATCCCCGTTCGCAAGGACGAATCGTGTTTCTAGAAGATTACGATCTGAACATCGCACACCTGATGGTACAGGGTGTGGATGTATGGATGAACACTCCCCGTCGCCCGAATGAAGCATCCGGTACATCCGGAATGAAAGCGGCGTTGAATGGAACCTTGAATTTTTCTGTTCCGGATGGCTGGTGGTGTGAAGGATATAATGAAAAGAATGGTTGGATCATCGGGAGTGATAAAGATTACGACGACCCGAATGAGCAAGATAAAAAAGATGCAGAAAGCATCTATCAGATCCTAGAGAACGAATTAATTCCGTTATACTATCAAGCTCGCACAATGGGCGATCTTTCTGAACAATGGGTTTCAAAGATTAAAGAGAGCATCCGTTCCTGCGCGCCAAAATTCAGCACGCGGCGAATGTTGCGTGAGTATATGCAGGAAATGTATTTGCCTGCCATGCAAAAAGAAAAGACAAATAATTAAGGAGTTTTAATGGAAATTTTGCTAGATCCAATGGCATGGTTAACAGCCCTGGGGATCTTTTTGGTGCGCGTAATAAGCATTGCATTGGATACAGTACGCATGATATCTGTGATGCGAGGGAAAAAAGTAATAGCTTGGGTATTGGGAGTGGCAACATCTGTCTTGTTCGTTCTGTCAATCGGATGGGTCATGTCTGACCTATCGAACCCACTCAAAATTGCCGCATACAGCGTTGGATTCGCATACGGCACGATTATTGGAATGAACCTGGAAAAAAAGATGGCCATGGGGCATACGTTCCTTACCATAATCAGCTCTGGGCGTGGTGCGGGATTGGTTGAAGCCCTGCGCAGTGCAGGGTACGCAGTCACCGAGATTCCGGCACGTGGAAAAGACGGGATGGTTTCCATGCTTGAATTGGGCGTAGAACGGAAAGATCTGGTAAAGATACAGAGCATGATTACAGAAATCGATCCGCATGCGTTTATCACCTCTCGTGATATTGAACCCGTTCACCGCGGATACTGGGGTGGTCAGAGAAGTTAAACATGGAGAGGTTGTTCCCCTGGCAACCTTTTTTTCTATTCTATAATGAAGTTTTCCATGACAATTTGATTTCCAAAAGCAGGAGTTCACAGTGAACAGCTTAACCATTAATAGTGAAACAGCCCGT
>CAYLUJ010000115.1:0-5093 GCA_964386805.1 uncultured Pelolinea sp.
GGTGCCGATCTTGGTTCCAACATTACCACACGGCGTGGACTTGAAAAAACCATGTTCAAGATCACCATTGTGCTGGCAGTGTTCTTTATTGCACTGGTTCTCGGAACAATCGCTGTAGCAAAATAATCGATCGTCACGATCTTAAAATGGGCTGCTCTTGCATGATTGGAGTATGCCCATTTTTATGCTAGAATTCTTCTCCGATGAAAAATATTCGATGGCAACTAATCATTATCCTGGTAACAGGGTTTGTTATTGGTATTCTCCTCATCAGTGAGCAAACCGGTTTCAATATTGCTCGCAGTGTTTCAAGCCGGGGAGGAACTTACACCGAAGCACTGGTCGGCAACCTGCAAAGATTAAACCCCATATTGGATTACTATAATTCAGCGGATCGCGATGTTGACAGCTTGGTCTTCAGTTCATTGATCAGCTATGATGAAAATGGGCAGCCACAACCCGAATTGGCAGCGGATTGGGGTATTTCATACGATGGGCTTTCTTACAATTTTGACATTAACCCCAATGCAGCCTGGCATGACGGGACCCCGGTAACGAGCGCAGATATTGTGTTTACCATCGACCTTCTACGCAGTTCAGAATCAGTACTTCCGGATGATCTAAAGGAATTCTGGAATAACGTCGAGGTCATCCCTCTGGGTGACCAGGCAATCCAATTCCGGTTGCCAGAAGCCTTTGCTCCTTTTATGGATTATCTTTCTTTCGGCATTCTCCCCCAACATTTACTAGGGGATCTCTCCTACCAGGAGATTCTAAATTCTTCTTTTAACCTCGAACCAGTTGGAAGCGGTCCGTATCAGTTTGAGCGGTTAATCACAGAGAATGGAACGATCAAGGGTGTGGTTCTTTCTGCAAATTCAGCGTATTTTGGCGGAGAACCTTTAATCAGCCAGATTGTTTTCATGTACTATGCAGATGCTACTTCGGCTTATACCGCGTATGCCGAAGGGACGGTACAGGGAATCAGTGAAGTATCGGATGAAATTCTAACGGATGTTTTAAATAATCCCGGCATTTCTGTTTATTCAGCGGTTAAACCTGAAGTTTCCATGGTGTTGCTCAATTTGAATAACAACAAAGTGAAATACTTGCAGGATGAAAATGTCAGAAAAGCGCTGCTACATTCCATCGATCGCCGGCGCATGATCGACACTATATTATCCGGTCAGGGTGTTATCTCAAATATTCCGCTCATTCCTTCCAACTGGGCATATTATGACGGAATTCAAGAGTTTGCCTATGATACACAAAAAGCAACCCAGTATTTTGAGGAAGCTGGTTTTACACTTGATTCCAGCACTGAAAATGCGGTTCTAAAGAACGAGGATGGAACGACTCTTAAAATTGAACTAGTTCATCCCGATGATGCCACTCACACAGCGATTGCCCAAGCTATTCAAGCTGATTGGCAGAAGATGGGGATCGAAGTTGAATTGGTGGCTGTCCCGTATGATGTGTTAATTCTGGATTATCTCAAACCTTTAACCTATCAAGCCGCTTTGATCGATCTAAATTTTGAACGTTCTCCTGACCCTGACCCATATCCCTTCTGGGATCAATCACAGCAAGGGAATGGACAGAATTATTCCCAATGGGAAAATTCGGTGATCAGCGAATATCTGGAAGAAGCAAGAGTTTCTACCGATCAGGAAGAACGAGCAAAGCTTTATCGAAATTTCCAGGTTGTGTTCCAGGATGAACTCCCAGCTCTCCCACTTTACTATCCGATTTATAACTATGCTGTGGATGAGGGAGTGAATGGCATCCGACTCGGTTCTTTCTACGATACACCGGATCGTTTCTTCTCCATCCTGGATTGGTATATGGTCGCAAAAACAGACAACAAGTAAAGGGGTTTAAAATGCCAGTCAAAACCGGAAAAGGGGATACTGGATACACAGACCTGTTGGGTGGACCACGTGTGAGGAAAGATCATCCGATCGTCGGATTAGTGGGGGAAATCGATGAATTAGCAGCCTGGATCGGGATGGTCCGCAGTGAAATCCCCGATACTGCGCTTCGTGCAATCCTGGAGAAAATACAAATCCATCTTTCGACGATCATGGCAGTGATCAGTTCATCGCAATCCCAATCCCTAACGACTTTTCCAGAAATAATTCAAAATCTACAAACTCTTGAGGACTGGATAGCCGCGTTTGAAAAAAATACAGAATTTCCACATACATTTATGCAAGCCGGCAATTCCAAAAGTGGGGCATTATTGAATCTGGCTCGCGCGATTTCACGCAGAGTGGAAAGAAGCGCGGTCACGGTTCTCCATTCTGATGATGAGAGTTATTCTTCTACCCTGGCTTATCTAAATAGACTTTCTACATTTTTTTATGTTCTTTGGATTCAAGCAGAGCAGCTTTAGTTGGAAATTTCCCATCGAAAGTAGCTTGTTATGCGTGTAGTTGTTAATGTTTGATTATTTATTAACCGGAAATTGAAAAATCGGAAATGACTCCCCTAAATATTCAAAGCCTGCCCGCTGATAGAGATGGATGGAAGCTTGATTATCGTGTTGTGTGTTCACTGTGACTTGGCGTATCCAGGGAACTGAAAAGTGCCAGAGCATATTCCGTACCAGGCTGGCGCCAATGTTGCGATTCCGATAGTCAGGCAAAACTGCCAAACGGGTGAGATGTGCTCTATACAGATCTGCAGTGCTGATCTGAAAGCCGACAATTTTCCCTTCCACCTCAACTACTGTTGAATATGCTGATTGTTCAAATGCCAGGGTGATGGTGGTTGGGGAAAACTTCCAAAAGGATGTGAATGATAGATCATCTATTTGAGCGACTTGAGAAAGGTCATCCCACTTCATTTTACGAATTTGGATGTCTTTCTCCTTTTCCATTTTTGGAGGAAGAGTACCTCGCCATAGCAGGACGATCACTTTTTGAGCTTTTTGCCATCCATTGGTTTGCAGAAGAGTCTCCATCCAATTCTGATAGCAAAGTGCAGCGATCAAATCAGTTGCTTCAAAAGGATAACTTTCCATGATGGATGAGAAAAGCTTCTTCCAAACATACGTGTAATTACATTCCTGGCGGATACAAAAAAAACGCACCCAATGCAGGTGAGGGGGATCGGGTGCCAAACTGAGCACACCATTGATTCTTGCCTCCAGGTGCAAAATTTGAGAGGGGGGCTTGCGAAACCATTCAAGAGGGGTACGCCAATCCAAATGTGCGTGTGTGCGATTTTGTCCTTTGAGAAAATCAAGTACTGCTTGAGGATTACCAAACTCATCAAAGGTACTGACTATTTCGGCAGGGAGCGTCATTGGTTGTTTTGATCTGTCTCTGTGTTTTGTTTTGCTGGAAGATTCTGCAGAATCAGTTGAATTGCATCTGACATAATTTCCAGATCTTCGGGTTGGAAACCCTTTAACTTCTGAGCTAATTCCAGATATGGAAGGTTGGCAGGATCCGTAATAAAAACCTGCAGATCAGAAGGGAGCGCAAGAAAGGCTTGCAGGGTTTGTTGGGATTTTTGCCAGATGCCGATCGGGCTGTTTTTATCAAAGAAGGTATCCAGATCCATGGAAAGGACTTCTGCCATTTTCATCAGGTCATTCAGTGGGATACCCGATACCCCAGATTCATAGCGTTTCAACCGTGAGCGCTGCATGGTACAGCGTTCCGCCATCTCTTTTAATGGGATATTTTTTCTTTCACGTTCGATTTGCAGCAGAGTGCCGATCACGCTGTTGCGAATTTCTATGAGATGGGAGGAATTACTGATGTTTGCAATGAGATCAGAAATTTCCTGGTCTCCGATTAAACCAAGCAAGGAAATGTTCAAAAAATGGGATAATGTCTCAAGCTCTGGCAGTGTTGGAAAGCTCTCACCATATTCGATCTTTTTATAATGAGCGCTGGTAGTGCCAATGGCGTTGGCACAATCCCTCATGGATTTTCCGCAATGAAAACGTGCTTGAGTAAGTTTTTGAGAAATTGTTTCCAGTTCAGCTTTGTATGATCCCATAATGAACCTCTGTTTTGGATACGTGTATTTTTATTATAGCGTAGGTTCTTTGTTGAGGAAAAAATAAAAAGGATTTCCCATTGCTGTGTTTTCCATATCATCCCGAACTTTTGTGAAGAATCTCTCTATTGGTAGGTCAAACCAGCCAAAATAGGTCAACCATTGACTTATGTCATGGTGAGCATCAGCGAGCTATCTCTCCATAAGCAAATTAAACCAGCCAAGAATAGAGAATTCAATTGTCAGTCCCCAATACACTCACATTTCCTTGTGACTTTTTCAGTAATCAATACCGAAATGGAGAGATTCCTCCGACGCTGCGCTCTGTCGGAATGACGGTGAAGAAAAGACAATGGAGCAGTCTTCCATTGTCTTATTTACCACGTCATCTGAGCACTACTAGGGATCTCTCCATGAGTGCGAGAAACCAGCCCATAATATGGCAGACGCTAACAATTCTCCCAACGTCATCCAGAGGGAGTGAAACGACCGATGGATCTCTCCAATTTGATGGGATAAAAAAGTAATACTTGCAATGATGTGAGTTAGTCGATAAACCAATCCTCAGCGAGGTCATCCCAAGCTGGGTTGATGGAATTAATGAGATCGATTTTCTTTGCTCTGCTCCAACCTTTGATCTCTTTTTCGCGAGTGATCGCAGAGATGGATGACTCGAATTCTTCGCAATAGATAAGTCTTGAAATATTATATCTTTTGGTAAAACCAGAAAGAGTTTTCTTCTTATGTTCGTATACTCGCCTTTGCAGATTGCCAGTAATACCAGTATAGAGTGTGCGCGAAAGATTGGTCATGATATATACGTAATACTTTTTCATCTTGTTCACTAACCATGATTGTATTCAGTAATTTTATAGAAAGTAAAAGTAGTAGAACAAAAATACTTTTTATACTATTAGTCAATCCTTTACGACTCAATCAGGAATTTATAAGGAAATGGAGAGATTCCTCCGTCGCTGCGCTTTGTCGAAATGACGTTGAAGAAAAGGCAGCTTTCTTTGCGTCACAATTGGTTCATAAATAATTAAAGTTTTAGAGATACCTCAGTCACTACGCTCTTG
>CAYLUJ010000115.1:5103-7064 GCA_964386805.1 uncultured Pelolinea sp.
CGAAATGACGTTGAGTAAGGGATTCTTCTTTTTGCAGGTTCTTTATTGAGGAAAATCAGTACTTTCCCAAACGAATTCCCCGGCAATCATAGTTGCGCATGGGGAGAGACCTTGCAGAGATGTCGCATGAACTTTAAATGGATTCTCGGACAGAATAATGAGATCTGCCAGAAAGCCAGCCGAAAGTTTTCCAAGAGAGGGTTGGTTTTGAAGAATACAGGTTGGCGTGCAGGTATATGCTTCCAGGGCAGTTTGCAGGGATAGCGCTTGCTGTGGATACCATGCATCCTCTGTCTCGTTCTTTTGCCGTGCAACCGCAGCATGAATACCCAAGAAGGGATTCGGGGATTCAACCGGTGCATCCGAACCGAAAATCAGCGGGATGCCGACTGCCTGAATGGAATTCCAAGCATAAGCATATTTGCAGCGTTGCCCCCAATATTTCTGTGCTATATCCATATCTGAGATCACGTGAATGGGCTGCATGGAAGCCATCACATGCAGATCAGCCATGCGTTGAATATCTGCCGGGTCAATGACCTGCACATGTTCCAAACGGTGCAGGAAGGTGGTTTTGCTTTGACGGTTGGATGAAGATAATTCTTCAATCCCATCCAATGCACATCGAATTGCTTTATCCCCAATTGCATGAATGGCAAGCCTGATCCCATTGCAGACAGCCCGACCACCGATCTCGACCAGATCGGCGGTTGAAAGGATCAGCATCCCATATTTATCCGGCGTGCCTTCATAAGGTGCGAGCATGGCAGCGGTTTGGGGACCGAGTGCGCCATCCATGAATAATTTCAACCAACCGATCCTTAAATGTTCATCTCCCATACCTGTATAAAGCCCATTGTAAATGGCATCCTCAAGATAACCAGCGGGGATGCTTTTTACGACCCTCAACGGAAACATATCACTCTTTTTCATTTTTTCCAGAAAGGGATAGATCTTCCATTCATCCATATCATGTGCTGATGTGATGCCAAACTGCAGCAGCTGCTCCTGGCTTTTCAATAAAGCTGCTTGCATTTGCATTTCATTGGGCTGTGGGATATTTTTCTCAACCAAAAGGGAAGCGGATTCGAGGAGAATACCAGTGGGTTCTCCATGCTGGTCTCTTTCGATCTTGCCACCTGCAGGGTCGGAGGTATTTCGATCAATACCTGCCAAAGTTAGAGCCGCGCTGTTCACCCAGCTCGCATGCAGTGATTTGGCTGCCAAGAAAATGGGATGGATGGTGCTGATGGCATCCAGATCACTTTTGCTGCCGCTCCCATCTTCCCAGAGGTTATGGTTCCAGCCCTGACCTTTGATCCAAGCTCCCGCAGGTACATTTTGAACTGCTGCGGAAACCCTTTGCAGACATTCTTTTTTATTGCTGGTTTCACAATCAATGGAAGAAAGTTTCAAGCCATACTGTAGCAAATGAATATGAGCGTCGGTAATGCCAGGCAGCACACTTTTGCCGTGTAGATCAAGAATTTCACTATCCCGATCCACTAAATTCAGGATATCTTCATTCTTGCCGATTGCGAAGATGCGCTCCCCTTGAATGGCAAGCGCTTCAGCCAGCGGTTGCGGGGCGTGCATGGTATGGATGATGCCATTATGGAGTAAAAGCATGGTCTAGGGGTGCAACATTTGCTCGATCAAGTTTTCCAGTTCTTCTTCTGAATAATAGAAAAACGTGATCGACCCACCCTGTTTTCCATGGTTGATAGCTACCTTTGTGCCAAATTGAGAGCGCAATTGCTTTTCAATATTTTGAATTTCCGCTGGAATTTCCTTTTTTGGAGCAGGTTGAGGACTTTTTCGATCAGTCAGTTTGCGGATCAAGTCTTCTGTCTGGCGGACATTGAGATTGTTGTTAATAATGCTTTTCATTGTTGCGCTTTGGGCAGCAGGATTTTCCAATCCCAGCAAAGCTCGACCATGCCCCTCGCTGATCTTTCCTT
>CAYLUJ010000116.1:0-6787 GCA_964386805.1 uncultured Pelolinea sp.
CATTAACGCGCTTTTCCCCTTCAAATACCCCATAAACTCTGATACACCCAATTTGGGTGGGATACTGACGAATATATGTACGTGGTCTGGCATTAGATGTCCTTCGATTATCTCCACTTCTTTAATAGTTACACAATTGGCGTAATATTCCTCCTATGCTCTCCTTGTATTGGCTGTATATGATCTTTCTCCTGTACTTTGGCGTAAATACGATATGATATTTGCACATCCACTTTGTATGCGCTAAACTATTTGCCATCAAATCACCTTCCCTTTGCTATGTTAGTGGCTTGAACAATCACTATTCTAGCGGATTGGTGATTTGTGGTTTACCCTCTGGCCCACCATGGTTTTTTGTTTCGTTCGCTCCGCTCTCTCAACAGGCTAAAGCCCATTAATCAAAGAGCCTGCCCTTCTTATGGAATTGGCAGGCTTTATTTTTTACAATACTTTTTATTATTTCAATTGATGTGTGAGCTCGGCATGTTTTTTTCGAGTGAGCGGATACCAGATCAGCAAAGGTAGGGATATGGCAAAAGCAATGACCGGCACGATCGCAAAGAAGAATCGGATCCCGAATAAGGCGTGTACTGTCTGCTCTACTTCAGGAACGTAACCGTATAGAGCCAAAGCCCAGCCGCTTGCAGCGATCCCAATCGCACCGGTTAGCTTTCCAAGGAAAGCATTAACCCCAAAATAAATGCCTTCGTGCCGTTCTCCAGTGACCGCATAATCAACCTCAATCACATCCGGAATCATGCTCCAGGGGAAAACATACTGCGCCGAAAAACCCAAGCCCGCAACAAACGCGATCACATAAATAAGAGGAGTGGGACCTTTAGGCAGCATATACGCTCCAAGAATAGCAATACTGGCAATTCCCAACCCAAGTGCGTACGAAGGACCTTTATTCAACTTTGTGGAAACATGGCGCCAGGGGATGAGAAAGATCCCGATCGTGCCAAGCATCACCAGCATCACCAGAGAGATCTCGTTCGACATATTTAATTGATAGGTAAGGAAATACGGCAGCAGACTGGTGAGCAGTGTAAAGCTGATGCTGACAATAGTACTTACGACCATATAAATCACGAAGGGTTTGTTCTTGAATACTTGTTTTATCTGCGACCAGACTGGCATTTTGGCGGGCACCAATTCAGGATTGGGCTTTTCTTTTACACCCAGAGCTGTGATTAGGACCGTTATTATTGCGATGATCCCAAAAATGGCACCAGTGCCGCTGTAGGCTGTTGTTTTTGACCAACCCATGTTCATGAAGATTCCTGCCAACAAAGTGGTAGCAGCCGCACCCAGAATATACCCAACTACTGTAAAGATCATGCGAATGGCGATCAACGAAGTACGTTCATCATAGTCATACGTCAACTCAGCAGAAAGCGCGTAATATGGGACCGAGACCAAGGTTTGGGTTGTATCCACCAATAAGAAAGTGCCGAGAACAGCTAAGAAAGCTTTCACTCCAACCAATCCCTCCGGCAATGAAAACAGTAGCCAGATGGTCAATCCAAAGGGAATGGCGCTGAACAACATATAGGGTTTTCGGCGCCCCCAACGGCTGCGTGTTCGGTCGGAGAAATATCCAAATAAGGGATCATTGATGGCATCCCAGGTCAATTTTCCAACCAGTAATGCCGTTCCTGCAAGTCCCGGATCAATCATTGCAATATCGGTGTAATAAAACAATAGAAAAAATTGGATCGACGCAGTTAATAAAGAAATACCGAGATCAGCCACACCATACAAGATCTTTGTTTTGGTACTGAGCTTATTATTCATGCAATTTCTCCTTTTTTCTTCTCTCACTTGCTGCAAAAAGGGATAAGAATTCATCCCCTCTGACCACATGGACATTTAAGTCTCTGATCTTTTTCGAGAAATCCAGTACATTCGCAATAGTAGTTCGATACGCGAACAGATGAACAGCAATGAAAACAGGGCGCTCTTTAACCTCCTCAATTAATACTCTAACTCTGTCAAGCAGTTGTTCAGCCGGCAGCGCGATCTCGTCCGCTTTCGGTACCTGGTTGGAAAAGAAGATCAAATTCTTACGGTATATACGCAGTGTGCGCGTGACGACGGCATATCCTGCCAGATACCCTAATAAATCTCCCTTATATCTCTCCAATTGCTTGAGCACCCTACGGCAAGGATCAGCAATATACGATGTAACAACTTGAATCCCGGTTTCTTTACAGATGCGCGCAGTTTCCTTTAAATAAGCAGGCTGATCTGGGATCAAAGGAGGAATGACGTATCCAGCACCCGATGGTCCGGCGATCAAACAGTCCAGTTCACTAGCTTGCCGGAAATAACGATCCAGTAAAGCGGGAGCGATCTCGAACAGCAAAGGCTGTACTTCCCAGTTGAAAGCTACCTTCCCGCGGGCTGGACTGCGCCAATTTCCCAATTCACCAGTGTGCATCATCACTAATTGGTCGCCATCAGAAAGAGTGAAGGTCAGATAGATACCTTCGGGATCAAGGTCGGGAATTTCCCTTTTCGGTAGTTTTTTGGGTTTCAAAGGAATGACTTTACTGTGAAACGAGAAATTGCCAGCCAGATGTGCAGGAACCAGTCTCAATCCATTTGCTGAAAGCTGCAGCATGAAAGAAAGTTCGTCATCCCGCTTTGTGTGCCAGCCGAAAATGGTGGGATATGTATCAGAACATATCTCTTCTTGGAAGCGATTGGAAAGCTTGACTTCCGGTGATCTTCTTTCCATCCATCTCAGAGCAAACTTGCGCATGGGTGCATCCAGGTGCAAGGCAAAGATCACCTCACGCAGCGCCGGTGGTCCGAACGCCAGCAGCATCAAGAGTTGACTCCCCAGACCCTTCTGCTGGCTGGATAGACTATATGTAAAAATCTTCTCCTGCACCACGTAATCCAAGAATTCCGGTCGCTGCCAGCCCGGTTCAATGCATGCGATCACCCCTGGCTTACATCGTTCGAAAAGCGTTTCAAAAGCCCAGCGATACAATTCCAGCCGGTCATTCCACTTACCACACAAGTCATGCACAACCGGTATATCCTGAAGATCTAGCTTCTCCTTTAATTCGCTATTAACTGGTAAGAGAGCTTCCTGCCCTGCCAGCATGATGGCAGTATTTACCGTATCCGGCAGATCCTCATCCCAAACTACCAATCCTTTGTATTCTTCTTTATACTTTTGCAATGCCGATTGGAGGTCTTTTATTTTCTCTGCGTGTAAATCATGGGTTTGTTGGTAATATGCAAGATTATGTTGATCTTGATTACCCAATAACTGACGATACTTTCCATACCAATTGGCATCGTCTATGAAATCTTCATTGGTGCGTCGCGCGTTCGGTTCATCGTAGATTCCATAGTCAAGGTACAAGCGTGGACCTTTTCGATTGACCAGCCCCTGCAAGGCTGCGGCACAAACCCGCTCTGTATATGAACAAGCACTGACATCCAAGTAAGAAATAGTCTGCATATTAAAAACACAGACGAGGTTTATTGGACCTCGTCTGGCTTGATCTCCCGACCTTCACGAGCAGATTGTTGGGCTGCTAGGGTGAACTGCAGAACGGCTTTTCCGGTACGCCCGTCCAACACTGGGTTACCGCCATGTTGAAGAATATCAATCAAATGGTGAGTGGCAGCGATGAAACTGTCTTCCCATTCCGCGTTCTTTACCGGTACAGGGATCGTCTTCCCTCCTCTAAACAGAACTACTTCAGGCAGATCGACTGCCCGGGTAGTGTAGCGATTAATAAAAACGATCCCTTTTTCACCGATGATCTCTACCCGATCATCATCAGAATAATATTTTGAATCCATGACAATATCAGGTGTATGCGAAATATCAAACACCCCATAACTGCATTTTTGTTTGAACTGGAACATGATGGTCGCCGGAGCATCAATGAATACACCCGGAGCAACGGAGGTTTTATCGATCCAGGCGCTGACACGTTCCGCCTGCCCCATGAAATGGTAAGCTAACGAGAACAAATGGTATCCATGATCGAAAACCAGCTCTCCTCCACCACTCTTTCCTTCATTAAAACGCCATACCCAGGCATCCAGAGGAATCTTCCATCCATGTGGGGATTGACCAGTGTTGATATGCATACGCAGCATCACCGGTTTACCGATTTCCCCGGCATCCACCAATTCCTTCGCTTTTACCGCCGGTTCATAGTGCACAAAATTCTCATAGACTCGCAGTACCACTCCTGCTTTCTCAGAAGCATCGATCATCTCATCAGCTTCTGCAGCCGATAAACACATAGGTTTTTGAACAGAGATATGTTTTCCAGCTTTGGCAGCTTGTATGGTCATGGGGCAATGCAAGTAGTGGGGAACCAGCAGTTCCACCAGATCGATTTCAGGATCCTTCAACAATTCCGAATAATCTTTATAGACTTTTGGAACGCCCCATTCACGTGCTTTCTGTTTGGCACGCGTTCCTTTTGCATCACACAATGCGATGATGTTAGCATCCGACCGATCTTGATAGCCAAGCATATGCAGATCAGAGATTCTTCCACAACCCACTAAAGCCACACCAAGTTTCTTCATGCTTTTCCCTCTTCACTGTTTTCCATTTTTTCCAACTTCTCCCGAATTTCAGCATGTTTCTTTCGGTTTATCGGATACCAGATCAACAATGGAAGGGTGACCAGGATCACAACACCAGGAATAGGTCCAAAGAACAGGCGGATTCCAAAGAGCGATCGCTCTGTTTGAGCAACGTTCGCCACATAACCAAAACCGGTTAACATCCAACCGATACCAGAAATTGCCAGTGCTTCAGATATTTTCGTAGCCAATCCCCATATGCCATAATACATACCGCTTCGAAACTCGCCGGTTTCCACACGATCGTAATCCGCCACATCCGCTACCATCGCCCAGGGGAAGATCCACTGCGAACCAAAACCAATTCCTGCCAGCACCGCTATTGGATAAATAAGCTTCCCTTGTTCCGGTGTCAGGAAGAATGAAGCGCCCACCGCAATTGCGCCAATAACCATACCGAGCGCGTATGCTGGACCTTTATCTATTTTTTCACTGAGTTTTTTCCAGAACGGCAAGGAGATCGTTACACAAATCAACATCAATCCCATGACCAATGAGATCTCACTCTCCATTAATAATTGGTACTCAAGGTAATACGCCATAAGAGTCTTCACCAGCGCGAAGGAGAGATTGATCACAAAATAAGCGATACATAAGCGCTGGAATGGTTTGTTGGATAACGCAGCCTTCACACTCTGCCAAACATTGGTTTTGGCTTTGGTCTGTATAACCTTTTGACGCTCCCTCAATCCGGCAGCCGATATGAGTAAAACAGCAGTACAGATAGCCCCATAGATAATACCGACATAACCCCATCCCGTTCTTTCGATTGCAAATAAACCTGCAATGACAGGGGTAAGCGCAACCCCCACCAAATAAGCGGGGACTGCCATGACCATACGGCTAGTAGTAAGAGCACTGCGTTCATCATAATCATCGGTAAGTTCTGAGGTCAGCGCATAATATGGGACGTTCGTTAATGTCCACAACGTATCAAAGAGGACGAAAGTTAGAGCGATCCACAAAAAGGTAAGATTGAGCGATAAACCTTGCGGTATGAACCACAGCAGAGCAATACTGATTCCCAGAGGAATAGCCCCGAAGAACATAAAAACTCGCCTGCGCCCGATCTTGGAATTGGTGCGATCTGTCAACCAGCCAAATAGTGGGTCGTTGACGGCATCCCAGATCTTTCCGATCAGCAGTGCATTGCCAGCCAGTGCCGGTAAAACCAGTGCAGTGTCTGTATAGAACTTCAATAAATAAAATTGAATGGCGGAATTAATAATGGCGTTGCCCAGATCGCCAATTCCATAGAAAAATTTCGTTTTAAATGGCAGTTTCATTTCAGATTTTTTTTCGGGTATTGTTTTTCTTAAAGATATTTTTTGTTCCATCGTATTACCTCCATTTTTTGATGGTTTCCTTTAAAGTACTTTGGGGCAGCTGATCAAATCCTAGAGCGTCAAAAATGTCTGGATATGTTAGCGCCTCTTCCAACACTGCTTCAGGTAGTCTTTGAATAATTTCATGCATCGCAAGGTGTACACTTGTCGATATAGTCGCCAATATCTTGCGTGAATTCTGTTGTGATTCTCTTCTGTGCGGTGGATACCCTATCCCGGATTCAACACTGAAAAGAGCATCAAAGATCATTTTCAGGTTAATATCCGAAGCCCAACCATACCCTTGATTGAGCATCAAGGAGATACAATTTCCGCCGTTGATCTGTGTAAACAGCCATGCATCCAATGGGGTAAGAATATGCCCACAACTTACACCAGGATACTGCATGACCGAATTGAGAAAACCCTGTCCCGTTCCACAGCCGCCGATCACAAAATCAGCTGCGCCAAGATTGAGGAAGAGAGCACCGAGCAGCCCGGTATGGATATAGGTAAGTTCCGGTTTTGCGCCATTCTTTTTCATCCCGGCATTGATCAGCGTATGTCCTCGCCCTTCCAAGGCTGACATGATGTCTGCATTCCGATCAGCTGCACTGGTCTCATTCAAGATCGCAATTCTCATTCTTTACTCCTTTTTCTTGAGGATTTCCATCGCTGTTCGAACGATCTGGTCAATGGAAAGCCCATAGGCATCCATCAGAGTGTCCGGATCGAGTGCTGTGCGCGTGAATGTATCAGCAATACCCATCCTGAGCATAGGTGTAGGTTGATGTTCGCTCAACACCTCTGCAACCGCACTTCCCAAACCG
>CAYLUJ010000117.1:0-6665 GCA_964386805.1 uncultured Pelolinea sp.
TGATACCACCGAGATTTACCTGTGATCCACTGTACCAAATCACTCCCCCCAATGCCAAAGAAGAGATCAACTGCACAGTGGGTAGAAAAAGTGCGCCAATCCAAGCAGCTTTATAGGAGGATGTATACATGTTCCCTGAGAGCTCGCTGAATTCTCGCAGATTTTCTTTTTCTCGTCCCAGCGCTTTGATCACCCGCACACCGGTAATGTTCTCATTATAAGAAGCGGTGATCTGCGAATTAATCTTACGGACAACGCGGTACTGGCGCAAAATACGTGTTTGGAATTTAATACCTACAATCAGTAATAAAGGTAAGATAGCTAGAACGATCAGTGCCAGGGAGGAATTAATTTTGAACATGAAATACATGGATGTCGCGATATTCACGATCCCCCAAGTGGAATCCAAAATACCCCAGGTCACCAGTTCTGCCACACGCTCTGTATCATTTGTAACGCGCGACATGATCCAACCTACAGGAGTTTGGTTATAGTAAGAAAGGGAAAGGCTCTGCAAATGGTTGAACATTTTTTGGCGCAGATCGAACCTAACTTTTTCACCAACGATACTGACCAGATAGACAAAAGAAAACACGGTACATGCTTCAAAAAGTATCAATGCTCCATACTGTTGCAAAATATTCAGAAGGATGCTGACCTGTCCAGAAAGAATTCCCTCATCAATGATGCGTTTGGTTAAATACGTTATGTACGCATCCATAATCGAGGTGAGAATAACTGCTACCAGGAACAGCCCCATTAATCCCCAGTGCGGTTTCATAAATTTAAAGATACGAAGAAAGATCTTGCCGGTCGCTCCTTCGCGTGAATAATCGGTTTCTTCAAACGTATTAACTGGCACTGTTGATCTCCTTCTGTAAATCCTCTTCAATTCTGGTTTGAATGTCAAAAATACTGCGATAGACTCCCTCCTGTCGGAGGAGTTCTTGATGGGTACCTTTTTGAATGATTTTTCCTTTATCCAGAACGAGAATGAGATCTGCTTTCATAATGCTCTGAACACGATGCGCGATGATGAATGTTGTGCGATTTTGCATGAGTTTCTGAATAGCAGCTTGAATATGAGCTTCCGTTTCTGCATCCACAGAAGAAGTAGAGTCATCCAGGATAAGAATGCGAGGATCTTTGATGAAAGTTCGAGCGATGGCGACTCGCTGCTTTTGACCACCGGATAGGGTGACACCTCGTTCTCCCACCAAAGTTTTATAACCTTGGGGGAATGAAAGGATCACATCATGGATGGCTGCCATTTTCGCAGCCTCTTCCACTTGCGCATGGGTTACCTTTTCTTTTATTCCGAAGGTGATATTCTCGTATATTGAGCGTGAGAATAGGAAAGGTTCTTGCTCTACAATGCCAATCTGCTCCCTTAAAAATCGGCGTGAATACAGGCGCAGGTCACAGTCATCCAGGAGAATTGCACCCTCTGTTGCATCGTAAAAGCGCGGGAGCAGATTCACCAGAGTAGTTTTGCCTGAACCGGTTGAACCCAGCAGTGCGACCGACATGCCTGATTTGCAATCGAATGAAATATCGTGCAGTACTTCGCTCCCATCCTCATAGCGGAAAGAAACATTTTTAAATGAGATGTCTCCTTTAACCTTTGCATCTACTGAGATACTTCCTTGATCAAGTGGTTCTCTATCCTCCTTGATGATCTTATAAATACGATCATACGAAACAAGACCATTTGACATTTGGACGATCATTCTGCCCAAGTTTCTGAGAGGGTAAATGATCCAAATTACCAGCCCGGCGTATGCCATATAGGTACCGACCGTGATGACACCATCAATCGCCATCTTGGCACCGATAAAATATCCCACCAACAATTGCGCACCACACAAAATATCAGAAATCGGCCAGAATAGAGAATGGAGGGTCAATAGCTTTCTTCCGCGATTATATTTTTCAAGATTATCGCGTTTGAATTTATCAATTTCATAAGGTTGGCGTGCAAAAGCTTTCACGACACGTACACCGCTTAAATTTTCCTGCAGGGTTGTTGAAAGTACCGCATCTTGATCCTGATAGGCTTCATAGGCTTTGGTAACTTTCTGGAAAAAATAGATTGATATAAAAACAACAATCGGAACCGCAATGACCGAAACAAGAGCAAGTTTCACATTCAGTTGCAGTAGTGCGATGAAATTAACAAAAAATAGAATAATGATCCTACCCACACCGATAGCCTGATCAGCATAGAATCGCCGGATGGCATCTACATCGGAAGTACAACGCTGGATGAGATCACCTGTATCCGTTTTCGCATGATAAGAAAAAGTTAGATTCTGAATATGATCATACAAATAATCTCTCAAACGGCGAGTGGTGCCTTCCGCGGTCTGCGCTGCTGCTCTTTGACTAAGGAATGTCGTGACTCCTTGAAATAAAAAGAGAAGGACAAATCCAACAGAAATGACCCAAACACTAACACCGGCGGTCTGCGCTAGGAGAAAATTATCGACAAAATATTCAACCAGCAAATAGGTTCCTGATTTTGCCAGAGCTGAAAGGATCTGATAAATCATTGCGCCAACGTATTGTGTCTGATATCCGCTCATTAACATCCATAAGCCATTTAACCGTTTTTCGCTCAAGATGTTCTTGAGATCCAGGTACTGTTTTTTATTGATCATAAATTCTGTTCCTTGAAGCGATTCCTGTGAAAATACGATTGAATTATACGTGAAGTTTCTATTTTGAATGAGATTTTTAAACAAACTTGTAATAAAATTGCAGGAATTAATGGAGCATTGTCGGATTTGGAATCGACCGCCTTACAGTAAAAAATTCGATATCTGAAGCAACGATCTTTTCCGGTTAATATACTGATTTGTTTCAGCATACAAATAGCGCAATTGAAGATATTATAAGCGTGGCAGAAGGGAGTGAATCAGTGGATCAAAATCGAAAAATCAGGATGATGATCCCGGGTCCTGTCGAAGTGCACCCGGATGTGCTAAAAGCGATGGGAGCTCCGGTTGAACCTCATTACGGAGATGCATGGGTTGAAAAAAACAAACAGGTGTTGGAGATCTTAAAAGAGATCTTTAATACGAACGGTGATGTTTTTCTCATGGTCGGGTCAGGTACCTGTGCCATTGATGCAGCCATCGGCAGTTGCCTGCAAACCGGGGAACGGATATTAATAGGAAATAATGGGTACTTTGGAGACCGTTTGGTTTCCATTGCACAGCACAACGGGCTGGATATTGTTGAAGTAAAAGCGGACTGGGGTCAAGAACTCGACCCGGATGAGATTCAAAAAGTTCTTCAAGAAGATCCATCCGTTAAAGCTGTTGCAGTAGTGCATGGAGAAACCTCCACCACGGTTTTAAACCCGATTCGGGAAATTGGACCGATCGTGCGAGAAAGGGGAGCATTGTTCATTGTAGATGCGGTCTCCTCGCTGGGCGGTGTTCCGTTTGAAATGGATGCATGGTGTATTGATGCCTGCGCTTCTGCCACTCAAAAATGTTTGGGATCTCCTCCGGGATTAGGCCCCATTGCGCTCAATGAACGTGCCTGGAGAAGTATTGACAGGTTGAAAGTGGGCGAACATGGCTGGTACACTGATCTGCGTATCTGGCGCCAGTATGCACAGGAATGGGGTGATTGGCATCCCTCACCGATCACTATGTCTACTAATAATGTCAATGCACTGCTGGTTTCGCTTACCCAGTTGAAAAATGAAGGAATTCCTGTGCGGATGGAACGATATCGACAACTTGCTATGCAACTGCGTGAAGGGCTGCGAAAAGCAGGAATGATGCCATTTACGTCCGATGAAAAACTGAATCCTGTATTAACTGCCGGATACGCCCCAACCGGGGTCGACAGTGCCGAGATCGTGCATTATTTGCTCCAGGAATACGCCATTCAGATCTCGGGTGGCTTGGGAGCTTTGAAATCAACCATCTTCCGCATTGGGCACATGTCTCCGATTATGACAAAAGAAGATATCACACTGGTTTGTGATGCATTGATGGCATTTCACAAATAGAAAAAGCATGGTGAAAAGTCAAAGAACCGGAAGAAAATCCCGGTTCTTTTTTTCAAAATAAGCCTATAATTAAGCCACTATATTCGTTCCGAAAGGAGGAAACTATGGCAAACGTTATATTTGACCATGTGGTCAAAAAATTTGGTGACGTTGTCGCAGTGAACGATCTCAGTTTTGTATTGGAAGATAAGGAATTCCTGGTTTTAGTCGGTCCTTCGGGATGTGGTAAAACCACCGCTTTACGTTGTTTAGCGGGGCTGGAAGAAGTCTCATCAGGGGAAATAAAGATTGATGGCAGAGTGGTGAATGATGTGCCACCCAAAGATCGCGATATTGCGATGGTGTTCCAATCCTATGCGCTCTACCCACACATGACCGTATTTGATAACATGGCTTTTGGTTTGAAATTACGCAAAGTGCCAAAAGATGAGATCAAACGCAAAGTGGAGGAGGCAGCAAAAGTACTGAACATCGAAAATCTCATGAAGAGGAAACCGAAAGAATTATCGGGTGGGCAAAGACAGCGTGTTGCCGTTGGGCGTGCTATTGTGCGCGAACCCAAAGTTTTCCTCTTTGATGAACCCCTTTCAAACCTGGATGCAAAACTGCGCGTGCAGATGAGAACTGAAATTACCAAACTGCACCAGAGATTACAGACTACCTTTATCTACGTTACCCATGACCAAATGGAAGCCATGACGATGGGAACACGGATCGCAGTTTTGAACCTTGGTATTCTGCAGCAGGTCGATACTCCACAAACCCTGTATGATAAGCCAAATAATCTATTTGTAGCCGGATTCATCGGCTCACCAGCGATGAACTTCTTCAATGGCAAAATTGAAAAGAAAGACAGCAAGCTAGTTATCAAGGCAGACGGTTTTGAGGTGGATATTCCGAAAGAAAAGACCAAGACCTATGAATATCTGGATGGAAAGAAGGTCATCTTTGGTATTCGCCCTGAGGACATTCATAATCCTGAATTCTTGCCCGCCGGTATCAAACCAGCGCTTATTAAGAGTATCGTGGATGTGACTGAATTAATGGGGAATGAAATCTTCTTGCATCTAAAACCACGAGAAAATGATCCGGTGTATGTGGCTCGTGTTGATCCACGCACCCGTGTGCAGGTTGGAGAAACGATCCAGATCGCTTTTAATATGGAAAACATCCATATCTTTGATCCTTCTAAAAACCCAGAAAATCCTATCGCAGTTCGATAGAGCAAAGCACTGCAGGAATTCAAGAAGAGGTGGTTTCGTTACACCTCTTCTTTGTTTTTCTTGAGCAGCCACCCGCAACAGAAATATAAAAAGAACGCAAATGTAAGACTGATAACACCGATTGTGATAAAAACATTTATCCAAAAAGGTGTTGGGAACAAGCGAATTAAAGAGTCATTCGTATAAAATAACCACGAATCCCCTTCAAAGAAAATAGAATGAAAAGCAGTGAAAAGCTGGTCGAAATTGAGAAAAACTCCGAGAAGTACAAAAAGGATAAACAAGAAGATAAGCATACCTGCCATTTTACCTGCTTTATGTACTTCTTTTTTCCAACCCAATTGCCATGCCAGAAAAATCCCTACTAGGATGGCTCCAATGCTGAAATACCATACGCGCAGAACAATTACTGTGAGGTCACGCACATCCTGCATATGGCTGAATTCTCTTTCATTAAAAAGAGGTTTTCCATCCGGTAAAGAAATGGTTTGGAACTCGGTATCTGTGAGCTTTCCGATCAGATAATCAACCGATTGGTAAGCATATTCGGTGCGAATATCTCTTGAAAAACCATATTTATCCGTTGGAAAGCCGGGTGAGTCATATTCAAGGTCAATAAAGAGAGGGGTCAAACAGAAACGGATCCCACTGATTAGGATCACTAAGAAAAAAGCAACAATCATGACGATTTTATAGATTGTTTTCATTGCAGATCTTCAATACCTCCAGTGCGATAAAAATCGATCAACATCGTATTTACCAAGTTTTCGACCGGTGCCCGGTCATCTGTAAAGACAAGATCGCTTTCTCCAAGCGGCTTGAGATTTAAAATAGTTGTCTCCAGCGTTTCTCTCAATAAGGCAAGAAAATTCCCCGATCCATCCAAAAGCAGATAGTTTGTGTAAAGATTTTGAATATCTGTTGCAGAGCGTGTGGCATACACCATGGTATTAAATGTGTTGGGTACATCGCTGGTATATACGGATGGGAAAACCTGGCTGATGGTGGTGGTGAGTGCATCCACCAATCGGCGATCTCCCGCGATCTGCGCTACGTTGAGCACAAGAACGCCATCCTCTGTAAGATGATCATATACTTCCTGGAAAAATTCCAGTGTGGTCAGGTGGGCTGGAATATAGGGTGGGCGATAGGCGTCAATGGAAATGAGTTGATATTTCTTTTGCATGCTGCGCAAACCCAGCCGGGCATCTTGAGCATGGACGGTCAAATTCGGGATATCCATTGCAAAATATTCATAACCCACTTCAATGACCGTTTCATCTATTTCAAACCCATCTATCATGCAGTTCGGAAATACACTGGCAGCCTGCCTGGCGCTGGTCCCACCCGCCAGACCTAGAATTGCCATGGATTGAACATTTGCAGGTGAATAGGGCGGTGTATTAAAAAAGGGA
>CAYLUJ010000118.1:0-6612 GCA_964386805.1 uncultured Pelolinea sp.
ATTTCTGGCAAACAATCAGGTTATCGATACTATTCTCTCGTTAATTGAAACTCATAGAAAGATGCCATTAGTGGTAGCTCGATCTAGTGAAGAGATAAATATTGTCGTGGATAAAATGAGCCAGTATGATATTTCACAATTACCCGTGGTGGACGACCAGGATAAATTGATTGGTATGGTTAGCGAGGCGGATGTCTTGGATCACTTGCTGAAGTCAAACCACGTGCATGACCCATTGGAGACCATTGCTGCCATCGTCAATCCTAATGTACTGACCGTCAGACCTGAGGTTAGTATTGAAAGCGTGCTGCCAGCATTTGAACGCGGCAAAGTGGTTGTCATTGTCAATGATAAAAGCCAACCCATTGGCATGTTAACCAAGATCGATTTAATCGATTACCTCACGAAGAAAATGGGTTAACTGTATAAAAACAGTGGGCGCTTAAAAAATTATCAGTGCCCACTGTTTTTATCAAGATGAAAATATTTGAATACAAAAGGGTTTTATACTCCAAGTAAAGCCTGATTCAAATCAGCTAGTAGATCGTCGATATTTTCGATTCCAACAGATAAACGCACCAAACCAGTAGGTACTTCGAGGGGACTTCCAGCTACCGATGTGTGTGTCATCGCTGCAGGAATTTCGATCAAAGATTCCACACCTCCCAAGCTCTCGGCTAAGGTAAAGATCCGGGTAGCTTCAACCATTTTCCGCGCAGCCTTCTCTCCGCCTTTTAAAATCACTGAGACCATTCCGCCAAATGCTTTCATCTGTTTTCTGGCAACCTCATAGCCAGGATGGCTCGTCAATCCTGGATAAATAACTTGTTCGATTGCCGAATGAGTGCTGAGGTAATCTGCTATCTTTGCAGCATTTTCAGAGTGGCGTTCCATGCGAACTGCCAGGGTTTTTATTCCGCGTAAGGTTAACCAGCAGTCCATTGGCCCAGGTACCGCTCCGACTGCATTTTGTAAGAACTTCAGATGTTCATAAGCATCCTTGTCTTTTGTGATGATGGCTCCGCCGACTACATCGGAATGCCCACCAAGATATTTCGTGGTGGAATGGACTACGAAATCAGCGCCAAGTGCCAGGGGTTGTTGTAAATAGGGGGAAGCAAAGGTATTATCCACTGCTATCAGGGTCGTTGGAGAATATCGTTTTACGCGCCGAGAAATTTCAGCAATATCAGCAATCTTCAGCAATGGATTGGTGGGTGTTTCTAACCATACAAGGTGGGTTTCTGCCCGCAAATTGTCTTCCACCAGATCTGGATTGCTGACATCTATATAGGAAAATTGTATACCATAGTCTTTCAAGACGCGTTCAAATAAACGATAAGTGCCACCATAGACGTCATTCGAAGCCAGAACATGCTGACCGGGTTTTACCAAGCGCAGCAAGGTATCGATCGCAGCCATGCCAGAAGAGAAAGCTAATCCATAGGCAGGTTGGTCCAAACTAGCACCCTCCAGTGCTGCTAGACACTGTTCAAGAGCAAGCCTGGTGGGATTTGCAGTTCGGCTGTAATCGAACCCCTTGGTTATACCTACCTGTTCTTGCGCATAGGTAGAAGTTTGATAGATTGGGTTGACCACGGCACCGGTAGTTGCATCTGGTGATTGGCCGGCGTGAATTGCCAGCGTTTCAAAATGTGAGATTTTTGCCATACTTTATTCCTTTAACAAAACAATCTTACGCACAAAGATCCTTCTTTACTTGTTATTTTACTGCGAAGGGTAATTTTTATCTCCGCGATACTTTCTGTGCTAATTTGTTGCCCAGGATCTGAATTCCTTGTACGAGCAAGATTAACAGGATCACAGTTGCGATCATTATTTCTGTTTCGAAGCGTTGATAGCCATAACGAATGGCTAGATCACCCAAGCCACCACCCCCGATTGCCCCAGCCATGGCTGAATAACTGATCAGATTGATGATCGTGAGGGCAGTCCCTAGAATAAGCGACGGCATTGTTTCGGGGATAAGCACTTTGTAGATTATTTGTCCTGTCGAGCAACCCATGGCTTGCGCTGCTTCCACCAGGCCCCGATCCACTTCTCGCAAACCTGTTTCAGCTACCCTGGCAAAGAAAGGAATCGCTGCCAACGACAGCGGCACAATGGCAGCCGTTGCACCGATAGTGGTGCCAACCACCCAGCGTGTAAATGGAATGATCACCACCAACAGGATAATAAAGGGTAAAGAACGGGCGATGTTCACAATAGCACCTATCACCTGGTTGAATCCAGGTGAGGCAACGAGGCCGTTTTTCGCTGTAATGACCAACAAAATTCCTAGAGGGAGACCAACTATTATTGTAAAAAAGGTGGATACCCCCACCATGTACAAAGTATCCTGTGTGCCTTTTAATAAATTTGGCAACCATATTGACCAGTCCATTAATGTACCTCCACGTGCAACCCAAGTTCTTTCAAATGATCCAATGCCAGATTTACTTGATTCCCTGTGATCTCAACCTGTAGGCGACCGATGCGTCTGCCGCCGATGTTTTGAATGCTACCGCCCAAAATATTTATATCAACATCAAATTTTCTAACCAGGCTAGCCAGCACAGGTTGATCAGCCGCTTCACCGATAAACGTAATCGTTGCGCTGGTACCACCTACCGTTGAGACGATTTCCTCGCTTGGTGGGAAAAATGCCTGTGACAATAAACTGTCTGGGTTAACAGCCAATTCACTAATTGCACCCTCTTCAACAATTTTTCCTTGCTGCAAGATGGCGACATGATTACAAATCTGCTTTACCACGTCCATCTCGTGGGTGATCAATAGAATGGTCAATCCCAGGCGGTGATTCAGGTCTTTCAACAGATTCAGAATGGATATAGTTGTTTGGGGGTCCAACGCCGAGGTTGCTTCATCCGAAAGGAGTATCTGAGGTTCGGTTGCCAAGGCGCGGGCGATACCAACGCGTTGCTTTTGACCACCCGAAAGTTGAGCGGGATAAACATCAGCCTTATCACTTAACCCTACCAGAGCTAGTAATTCGTCAATTCTAGCTTTTTGTTTGGTCTTGCTGCAGCCAATAATTTCCAATGGAAAGGCAACGTTCCCTGCAACTGTTCGCGAACTGAGTAGATTGAAGTGTTGGAAAATCATACCGATCTGCTGCCGTGCCTGACGCAGTTCAAGATTGGAAAGGGTGGTCATCTCCTGCCCATTCACTTTTACAGAACCCGATGTAGGTCGCTCAAGCAAATTTACACAGCGGATTAAGGTGCTTTTACCTGCACCGCTGGGTCCGACCACTCCATATATTTTCCCCGCTGTAATATGCAGAGAAACACCATCCAACGCCTTGATGTCTTTTTTGTTTTGGTTATAAACCTTACAAAGATTTGTAATTGAAATCATAATTTACAATACCTCGACTAAAATAAAAGCGTACCAGAGGAGTGATTTTTCTCCTCTGGTACTTCGAACTTGCCCCCAGACCACGACGCTTCAAGATTTCGGTTCTTTCATTAGAAATGCTCTTCCAGATTTGGGCTTGATTTTCCAGTTTGTTTCTGTGTTTTGATTTGTCGAACTGGAAGTGGTTTCTTTAAGTTTTTTCAAACAACTCATTGTAGTGCTATTAGAAAGCTGGGATTACAGATCCAGTGTATTTTTCTTCAATGAATTGCTTGACTTCATCGGAAGTGAGTAATTCCTTAAGAATCAGGATACCCTCATCATTTTCATGACCTGCATTCACAACCAGGACGTTGGCATAGGGATTATTCTCGCCACTTTCCAATGCCAATGCATCTGTGCTGGGGGTTAATCCACCTTCGAGGGCATAATTACCATTGATGATAGAAATGGTTGTGTCATCCAGGGAGCGTACAAGCTGTGCAGCTTCAAGCTCTGTGATCTGTAAGTTCTTAGGATTTTCCACAATATCATTAACCGTAGCAGAATATCCCACACCCTCTTTGAGGGTGATCAATCCATTCGCAGCCAGTAAATTCAAAGCGCGACCGGCATTGGTGGCATCATTGGGAATCGCCACGACTGCATCATCGCTGATCTCATCCAGAGAGCTGATCGTCTTGGAGTAAATACCCAACGGTTCTATATGAACAGCAACCACTGGAACCAGTTCAAGATTGTGTTCTGTATTGAAATCATTCAAATAGGGAACATGCTGGAAGTAGTTAGCGTCTAGCTCACCATCAGCTAGAGCGAGATTGGGTTGGACATAATCAGTGAATTCTACGATTTCAATATCCAAACCGGCTGCCTCAGCCAGATTTTCCTTGATGAATTTGATGATATCTCCATGGGGAACTGGAGAGACACCTATCTTTATCTTGATCGGTTCTTTTGTGGTTTCGGTTGCCGCTTCCACTACAGTGGTTTCTGCAGCGGTTGGAGTGGCAGCATCAGACGAGCATGCTGATAAAACAAACGACAATGCAATAAATACTGCAAATACAATGACTGCTGACTTATTGCGAGTTACAAATTGTTTACGGCTTACATTTTCTTTCATTTTCTTCTCCTATTGATTTGGTTTTGGTACACAGAAACTCTGGAAAACAAAACAGCACCACCAGGATAATTGGTGGTGCTGTTTTAATTTTAAAAGCGTTCTTATAGCGGTTCGCCCACCGATCATCCTTTTTCAAAATGAGGAAGCGATGGGCTCGTATCTTTACTGGCTAGTCATCAGCATGTACTAACAGTAGAGATGAACTCCATCGCTTGAGCATCCTACATGCGCACATACACATCTGTGACTGGCTTCGTAAAGAAAACATTTGCCTATGTTACACATACAAGACAAGATTGTCAAGACCTCAATTTTTATCTGTTAACAAAACTTGAAAAAAAGCTTTAAAGACAGAGTTTTTTCGGAAATCATGAGTACATGGGTATTCCAATTATCTTTATTCTGGAAGAAAACACCATCCATCTCCCGGCCATTGAAGAATTGTTCTTAATCAAAGTTTTTCAAATTGGAAATCGAGTGAATTGAAATAATGAAACTTCATTTCTCTCCCATCTCATCATTTACTCCTGGTAAAGAGATGGCTTTTAAATTCAGCTTTGAAAGCACAGACGTTATTAGTATGATTAAATGGGCCACGGCAGATCGACCGTCATTAGGCCAAGAAGACCGTTTCGGAACGAGGATCACTGTTCCGACAGAGCGCAGCGGCGGAGGAATCTCCATTTTATGGTTCTCTATAGGTCACAAAGAATTCACCCAATTACTGGTTGGCTATATTTCTTGGGTGACAGATGGCTCGCTGACGCTCACCATGACGTGAAGAACAGTGGTAATGGAAAACTGCTCTACTGTCTTTTCGTCAACGTCATTGACTTTCATCACAGTTGTTCATCCCTTTTGTTGCATCAGTTAACGGGAACCAGTTGCGACGAAAACACTGATTTTCGCAAATCGTCTTCGTTCATCAGAAATGGTATTGTCTTTTGTTTCAGCACAACAAGATTGACCTGTACAATCTATGATGATGTTTTCCAGACCGGCTTCTTTGAACCAATCATGAACCTGGGAGCGTTCAAATCCCATCCACTCGTCTGCCATTTCCTCTTTCATCCATGTGTAGGAATGAGAATCCAGATCTGTGATCACCAGCCTACCACCGGGCTTGAGAATCCGTACCGTTTCGCAGATTGCTGCCAAAGGGTCTGGGCAGTGATGCAGGTACATATTTGCAAATACTACATGCATGCTCGCATCTGTTAAAGGGAGAGATTGCCCATCTGCTTCATGAAAAACAAGGTTATTAAATTGATTAAGGTTCTTTTGAGCCACTGCTAACATAGCTGCAGAACTATCCAGAACGTGTACCTGATGAACCAGCGGAGCCAATCCCGCAGTCATAAAACCTGTTCCAGCGCCAACATCTGCTACGATCATATCCGGTTTTAGATCGGCTTTAGTAAACGCACTTTTTCGGACCTCTTCGGTAAAGTAAGCAGAGCGTAAATCGTCCCACTGGCCGGCTACCTGATCAAAATATTGTGCTGAAGCTTTTGTCGTTGACATAAAAAAATTTCCTTATTTCCCAGATATTGATCTATTACAATCCGATTCATAAAAACAAACAAACCGATCAATCCCTTCATTTTATACTTACTATCTCAATGGGGCAATAGCGCTGAAACAAAAAATTTTCATTCACTCAATTCCATTTGAGGTAATTTGTGAAGGTGAAAATAAATGGGTGATAACGACAGTAGAGTTAGTGGGGATATTATTGATTCACTTCCGGTCAAATTACGATGGAAGCTTATCAAAGGCGATAAATCTTCTTTTTCTGCTTATGAAAGATGTAGAGGATTATTTAGAGCTACTAACCTTCTTGATCTTGCCTTTTTCATCCGCGGTGACACGCAAGCTAGTAGATAACGCATGCCCGTTGGCGGTCTTTTGACTGGCGCCAAAAATGAGCAGGTAATCGCCATTGGGTTGGGCTTTGATCTCAGGTCTGCTGTGTTTGACAGCCGGGTATTTTTTATAGATCTGGCTGCAGATCAGGTCGTAAATTTGTTTTTCCATATTCTTCCTCTATTAATTCTATCGGAATTTGGCGGTTGCGCAAATAGGATGGGACTGCCAAATATTCGTTC
>CAYLUJ010000119.1:0-1568 GCA_964386805.1 uncultured Pelolinea sp.
GGATAGCATTAATAGCCTCGATCAGTTTTTGACGCCCTTCGGCATCCTGGCTGCCGAAACCCTCATCGATCACCAGCATTTGCAGGCGCGCACCGGCGCGTTGCGCTAGTACTTTGGAAAGTGCCAGCCTGATCGCAAAGTTAATGCGAAAAGCCTCTCCACCGGAGAACAGATCATACGGGCGCTGCACTCCTTCCGCATCATTGATGAAAATATCCAGCACCTGCATTTTATCATCACGTTTCTTATCTTTATATTCCCGTTCCGTTTCGAAGCGCACGCTCATGGAACCCGAAGATAGTCTGCTGAGGATTTCATTCGCCTGCATTTCCATCTGCGGCAACGCTTCTTCCATCAACAATGCCTGCACACCATCGCGTCCAAACGCCTTTTCTAACAATAAAAAATTCGTTTGTCCTTTAGAAAAGGCATCCAGATCGGCATGGATCTTTTGTTTGCGTTCTTTTTGAATCTCGAGTACGGCCAGCAGCTGCATGGCGCCCCCGACTATTGTACGCTGTTGGTTTTCTGATTCGATTAATTCTTTTAAATGGCTTCCAATATCTTCCAGGTTAGGCACTTGGCTTTCGGTTTCTTGATACCGGCGTTCTGCTGCCTGGAGCCTTATCCCCAAGGCTTCGCTCTCCTGCAGTTCTGCCTGGTGCTGAGCACGTAGTGTTTCTATTTCTCTGCGCAGTGGTTCCAATTGGCTGGCAGCGATCAGCAATTCCTGATGACTCTGTTCCACTTTCTGGCTAGCTTGCTCTTCTTTACGATAGGATTCGTGCAGTTCGGCATCGTAATCCAGTTTTTCCATTTCCAATAGGATGGATGCTTCTTGAGCTTGTAAATCTTGCGAGAATTTTTTTTCTTTCAAACTGGCTTCAATCGTTTTTAATTTCTGCGCGCCTTCATTTTTCCAATCTGTTATTTCCCGGGCCATTCGGCTCAACTCATTTTCAAGCACACTCAGTTCGCGCTCCACTACTCTAAACTGTTGTGTCTGATTATTCAAGGATGCGATCTGTTTTTCAAAGGCAGTAATCTCATTCTGGAGTTGACGGGACAATTCTTCATTCTTATGGTAATTTTCTGCATCCTGCTTGCCTTCTGCGTCGATCTCCTTGATCACCTGCTTGCGGTGTTCTTCGCTTAAAGGTTGACCACACAGCGGACAGGTGGAACTTTTTTCTCCTTGCAGTCGATCCATACGTTCTTTAAGTTTTTGCATATGTTCGCGCAAGGTGGCGCTTTCTGCCTGCAGCGCATTCTTTTGTGATGTACTTTCCTCTAATTTCGTTTTAAGCTCAGTCAGTCGCTCAACTTCCGCTTGTAGGTGTAAAAGCTCAGAAGAAAGTTGGGTCTTCTTCTTTTCCAACTCCAGCGAATTTTCATTCATTTGTTGAACTTTGGTTTTTTCTTTTTCGAGAGATAACAGTTCTTGTTTAAGACGGCTTTCCTCTACTGCGATCGATCGTTCCACCGCAGCTTGTTTTTGTTGAAGTGCGTAAAACCGGCTGGAAAGACCATCCAGTATTTGCAATTTTTCTTTAAGGACTGCTCGCACT
>CAYLUJ010000119.1:1578-6549 GCA_964386805.1 uncultured Pelolinea sp.
TGATCGGGTCAGCAGTATTCATCACCTGTGTAAGTTCTTGTTCTTCTACCTGGCGATCTGCTATCTGCTGTGTAATTTGCTGCACGTTTGTCTTCAGGATATTCTGTTTTTCCCTTAGTTCATCCATTGTTGTGCGTTGTTCTTGAAGTAGATCCACAACCTTGCGCGCTTGGTCATAAATTTTCTGCTGTTCTTTGCGCTGCTTTTCTAAATTCTCCAGTTCGACTTTGGCTTGTTTCAACGCTTCTTTGCGTTGTACTTCCTGTGCCAACTCATCATCGATCTCGCGCAACAAACCCTCGATCACTTTCATTTTATTTTCAAGGCTTCTACGCGCTTCATGGATGACATCCTGATAATGCTCCCACACATCCATCCCCAGAATACCCGCCAGGATCTCCTTGCGCTGGGTCGAATTCTTTTGAGTAAATTCGTCTGCTTTCCCTTGCAGGAAAAATGATGCATTAATAAACGTGTCGTAATCCAGATGCAGGGTCGCATTGATCAAATTTTGCGTTTCCGCTACGCTGTGCTCGGTCAGAGCTTTCCAGGCATCCTCATCTCCTTTGATCTGAAATTCCAACACAACCGCACGATTGCGCTCTTTGATACGCTGTACACGGTAAAGATCATTTTCGTAATAGAATTGAAAAATTACTTCCGCTTCATCACAGGTATTATTGATTACCCCATCATCGCTGCGACGCGCCTTCCCAAACAATGCCCAGGTCATAGCGTCCAGCAGCGATGACTTACCTGCTCCGTTATCCCCCGAAATGCACGCCAGATCAAAACCATCAAAAGATAGGTCGACCTGCCCTTTATATGAAAGAAATCCACGCAACTGCAGGCTAACCGGGATCATGTTTTATCCGCTCTTTGAGTAAGGCTTTCCAACAGACTATCCACGGATTCGTTTCGTTCGCTGCTATTGATGATGGCAATCGCCATACGCTGTAACTCTTTTGTCTGAACCTCATCCATGTGAATAGATTTCCAATATAAATCCAACAGATCAACAGGTGCCATTTGCCCTAGTTGAATGGAATCAGGCAGGTGCACGCGGTTCTCGCTGTGCGGATTACGCACCAGGTAGAATTCAAAAGCGCTATCTGCATGTTCACGGATGGCATGTTCATCGATCAGCGCTTCCCATTTACGCGGGTATGTCAATACCAAGCGATAGATCGCATCTTTCAAACTCTCCTGTGCGGGCATCTTCTTGAAGATGGCTTCGTTAATACCATCCTGCTCCGAGATTTTTATTTCTGTGGAAAGATATTTCCTGCCTTGCAGTGGATGGAATGTATAAGTTGTAGTTTTCCGTTCTACCTTTGCCAGCACAAAACCTTTTGTATCTTTTAATTCGCCAAAATCCATTTTTTCAATAGAACCGGAGTAGATAACGGGAGGATAATGCCCTTTGTTCAAGTCCTGGAATTGATGGATGTGCCCCAGTGCCACATAATCGAGCCGTTCATCCTTTAATAATCCGGGGGCGATAACCAGATCACGTCCGAGCATCACGCTGCGCTCATTGCCGTATACTGCTCCCTGCACGGTGATATGTGCAGTAAGGATCGTTGGCAGAGATGTATCCAGTTGATTCAAAAAGTGTTTCAGTAATCTTGAAAGTACATCTTCAATTTCCACGTGCACGTCATCCAGCGACTTGCCCTGCATCTCCATATATGCCATCAATCCAGAGCGCGAGATCCACGGCAGTCCAATAATTTGAATAGGCAACCCATTAAGATCTTCCGGCTTCAATAGGCACGGTTCGCTGATAACATGCGTATTGGGAATGCGCAAGGTCTCAAATTCCTGCAGGGCATGAGCACGCCCGGTAGCCGGGGAAATATCGTGATTTCCCACCACCAGAATGGTAAAGATGCCAGCTTGTGATAGCCGTAAAACACGTTTTCCCCATTCCCGTTGAAAGGTAGGGGCAGGCAGTTGGTTGCGGTAAGCATCCCCCGTAAAAATGACCAGATCTACTTTTTGTGTAATAGCCGTATCAACAATGGTATCCAGTGCATGCAGAAAATCCAGAGTGCGTAAAGGTAATCCGCTTTGCGGATCTCTGCGACCCTGACGGACCATATCAATGTGAGCGTCGGAGAAGTGCAATATCCTGACCATATTTTTCTCTTCCACCTAATTGTACCTGTTGAAACCCAAGGCGAATGGTTTTCTTCCTCCATACAATGGGGGAGAGGAAGATGGGGATATCATTTCGAACATTTTTGGTGGGTTTCCAACCCACCACTTTCTTTCAAGGGCGGGATTCACATCCCGCCAGTTTGATGATGGCGCGTATGGAAACACGCCAGAACTGACGCTCAACATGATGTAATTAATAGGTCATTCCGGCAGAGCGCAGCGACTGAGGAATCTCTAATGCTTAGCGATTCCCGAGCCAGTCACACAAAACGTATCTGTAGAGCGGGGATCATATTCCGTCAGTTTTCTAAGAAAATCCCCAATGCGTTCAATTCATCAATACACGGATTAAAATCCGGATGGTACGTCAGGCAGGTCATGAAATCTTCGATTGCACCACTTTGGTCACCCATGGCGACTTTCGCTCTTCCGCGCCAATAGTAGCTCTCCTCGAGGGCAGGTTCGTCATCCCGCACCATATCGATGGAATTATTGGTTGCCAGGTCGATCACGTCTTGGTAGCGCGCCATAAAATAATAGGCATAATATGGTCCCGTCTCATACCAAAGAATGCGGTACGGGCGCACCGTATTATCTTCAGGAAGCGCATTGTATAACGCAAAAGCTTGATCATAAGCATCCGCTGCACCGCTGTAATCGCGCAGATATACCAGATTCGTCCCATAGTTAAACCAGGCAAAAAATTGATTCAATCCTTCCAATGAATAGATCTCATCCACTGCTTTTTGAGCTGCCAGGCGGTAATTTGCATCCTCATCACTATTTTCACCCAGAAGATTTAAGACATCATTACGCTCATTTTTTGGGAAAACAATCACATAGGTGTAATTAAAAGAATGCCATTCATCCATCAGATCTGTATACGGTTGTTCATAATCCGCGTTCTTATAGGAATCCTGCGTGATGAAAACTCCGGTCGCATCATTGTAGCCGTTCAACAACTGGTAATGCCCCATCCAAGTGATGCGGTAGCTGATATCGCGAAAATAAGGTCCTTTCTCAACGATCACCGGATATCCGCTGGCGATCAGCCGTTTCAATAATTCCAGATCGCCACCAACACGCGTTAGCGCATCCAGATCGGTTTGGGTTTGCACGTAATCTACCAATTCATATGGCATGACAGACTTATCCTTCTGATAGGGTTTCACCACATGAGCCACATCATCATGTGTACCTTCCCAACCCCAATAAGAAAGCGCCATTGCCAGATTCGCCGGTCCGCAGTAATTCCAGCGGTTGTGCTGAGAAAAGTAAGTGATTCCTTCCAACTCCACAAAAGCAGGGAGTGAAATGGAAGTGGCGGTTGGCAGGGTTGTTTCTTCTGTTTGCGCAGCTTCCGGCACATTTGGCGTTGTGGAGGTTGGAGTAGTAACTTCCGGTTGTGGCAGACCTTGCGTACTGTCACCGGGTGCGGTAAAAGCCACTTCTTCAGGAGGGTCGAATTGAACCTTCAGCCAGCTAAAAGCCTGAGAAGCATGCCAGCCGATCCATTCCTGTATACGAGCATTGAACACCAGCACATATCCCAAAATGAGGATAAGGCAGGCAACCATAATTAAAATATTTCTTTTACTTTTAAACATGCCGGCATTATAATCCAATTATTAATTTAATTATGATAAAAAAGGGGTTATTTGTCTAATTCAAACTCTATTAGCTTTTTATTTCTTCCTGGGGAGATCTTTTCAACGACAAAACGCTGGCAATTTTGAAATTTTGCGAATGCAGCCACTTTACTATGCAAAGCCGATTTAAAAGGCTCGTCTGGTTTAAAACCATCTTCAAATTGCAAATGGTGAATAAGTAGAGTTTTTTCTTTCCGATCTGCCTTCGCATCCATCTTGCCAATAAAGCGATCTTTCCAAAAAAGTGGTAGGGCAAAATATCCGAATTTGCGTTGTTCTGGTTTTAAATAGCATTCCAACGCATAATCAAAATTGAAAAGTGCTTTCATCCGAGCACGTTGGATGCAGAAATTATCAAATGGGGAAAGGATGAAAACTTCGTTATTTGCAGAGGATACCTTGCTGCTCTTCTCCACCATTTCAGGAAGCACATAGTACATTAATTCCTTTTCATCCGCTTTCACAGTGACAGTTAAAACCTCATCAACCGCACACATTTCCTTCAGCGCTTTCACAATGACCTTTTTTTCAGCCACGCGCAAATGATCCACAATCTCCCTCTCGGTTGCCAATCCGTAGGCTTTCAACGCTCGCTGTACTAGGAACCGCCCCAGTTCTTCATTAGAAGGCATGCTGGTATCAATCCAATCCGGGAGTACTCTTTCGGGAAGATCATAGACCTTTTGGAATTTTTTTCTTTCGGCAATCATCAGCTTCCCCTGCCAGAAAAGCAATTCCAGCGCCATTTTCACGGGGCGCCAATCCCACCAGGTTCCTCGATGATCGGTCTCTTCGGAGATGAAATCCTTGGTCGCCAGAGGACCTTCTTCGCGGATGCGCTGCAGTGTGGGTTCCATGATATGCCCATATTTTTCCAGCCGTTCTTTCGCCCAGCTCCCGTATGGACTGTTGAAATGCAGTTTATACGGCAGGTAAAAGCGGTAATCAGCCATGGGAAGGTACGACATAGCGTGCCCCCAATATTCAAAAATACGTTTTTGTTCTGTCTGTGTCTGATGAAGATCCTGGCTCTGATAGTGTGGTAAGCGAGTCCAAAGGGTATGGTGATGGGCGCGATTGAGTACATTGATCGTATCGATCTGCACATAACCAAGACGCTCTACAATTTCAGCCACTCCATTTCCTTTCTGCAAATCAG
>CAYLUJ010000120.1:0-4661 GCA_964386805.1 uncultured Pelolinea sp.
TTGAAAATTACGATTGGTAAGCTGTTCATATGCCCATTGAAAAGCGAACACACGCAGAGGGTGTTTTTTTTGTTCAAAAATATTCTTTTTCTTTGGAAATTCAAGCACTTTCCGATCATAATCGCCTTTTACGCTGATTATTTTCTTGAAGCGAATGAAATCTAAGCATTCGTTTGGGAAGGGTCCATATCCAATTGTGTCACCGGCATTCAAAAAAAGTTGTGCGCCAAGATCATTGGCATGTTTATAATTCGCGTGAATATCACTAAACAATGCAATGCGTTGGATGGGATCTGCTGATTTTTTATTTTGGTGCATATTTCTTGGATTCTTTATCCCCCTGAGACCTGTGCAGTATGTTGAGTGGTATCCGCGTTAGAAATTGTCGCTTGCAGAATCAGTTCTCGCAATCTCAACCAGATCTCCTCAGTTCGCCATTTTTGCCAATCTTGCATAAAATCTGCGTAAATTCGATCACGTTCAGCCTGCCGGTTTTGTTCAATATAGTTGAAACCTGGCACCAAGCGCTTCAGAACGGAAGAGCGACCGTAGTATCGTAAAGTCCGCTGTTTTTCGGATTCCATAAAGATAGGAATGAAAGCGATCCACACATCACAATCATGGATCAATCCCAACTTTTGCTGGACGATCTTCATGGTATTCAAAAATTCTTCCAACTTACCTTGGTAAAGCGGTAGGAATATTTCCAGCGTGTAGCGCAGGCGTTTGGCAGCTATTCTCATGAGATGTAATTCATGGATGTTTTCAGGATGGTGGATGAATACTTCATAGTACAAGAATTGATCCAGAGCTGTATAAATAGTATGGAAAGCCAGTTGATACAAATCTGGTGGATATCCGTCTTCATTGTTGGTTTGAATGATCTCTTGCATAGTGCCCTGCATAGCCAGGATGTTTTGGTTTTTAAGAAGATCATCAGAACGCTTCCCGACACTGCGGTTTTTCTTTTTGCGTTTTTGAACCAGGCGTAAATACACGCGCAGAATACCAGCGCGCAGGTGCCTATCAGAAACAGTTGCGAGTAAACTTTCCAAGAATTCAATCTGGACATCCAGGTCTCTGGTTTTACCAAATTTCCGGGTGATCGTGCGAAGGGTATCTTCCCAGCTCTTAACCTTCCGCTTGGGGAAGAATTTATTAAAAATTGAGAGAGCAATACGAATTCTGCGGGAAACTACCCGCAGATCATGGATATCCTCAATTTCGTGACGAGTTTGAATTCTTTCAAGTATTTGCAGAAGGTTTTGTGTATTAGCCAGGATATTTTCTGACACGTATTTTTGAATGCGTATATCCTTGTTCACCTTCATAAAAATTCCTTTAGTTCTTGTCCTTGGATTTATCACCGGACTCGATCAGATCTTCAACCAAGTTCCTGACCTCTTCAAAGATTTCCTTGACCGAGCGGTTTGCATCCACTATTTTGAATTTGTATTCTTCAGCCATCAAATCAAATTGCCCGATCATGCTATTCTGGTATTGAACGAAACTGTCATACAGATCCTGCTCTTTGATGATGTCCATGCCGGATTCCCAAAAATTGAATCCACGTCCGTGCACAATGCGGGTGACCAACGTGGGAATATCGGCTTTAAGATAGATCACCAGGTCCGGGATGAGAGCAAATCCGTATACTGCACGCGCCCAATTTGGATCCAGTCCACGTACTACATCGCGTGCGATAATGGAATAGAAATATCGATCTGAAAGGACGTGAAAGCCAGCCCGCATAGCCGGAATGATCTGATTCTCCAAGCGATCAGCAAAATCGGTTGCATAGAACAAGCTGAGTGTAGTAGGGGTAAGGGTATTTCCTTCTTTCGCTTTATCCAGCCCGGGTTGGGTAAGGGGAGAGCGACGCAAACCGGTATCAGAGACAGCATAACTATTCTTCTCGAGCCATTTTTTCAACATGGCAACCTGGGTCGATCTTCCAACGCCATCTGTCCCTTCCAGCACGATCAATTTCCCTTTCAATGGTTCTTTGGTCAGATAAGGGAAACCACTACCGTAAAATTTCATTTTTGCCATGGGCTACTCCTGTGCGGTACCAGCTCCACGCTGTATTTTCTCGTACTTCTTCGCAGATAAGGTCGGATTGGGTAAACCTTCCCAACCCCTTAATATAGCGTTGACCAACCCGCGGATCTCTTTTTGCTGATTCTCCACTGGTTTTTTTGCGTCAATGACCTTAAAGTTAAATTCCCCGACCATCTTTTCGTATTCTTCCAAGGCTCTACCCTGGAAGAGCCGAAAACTGGTGACTTTTTTATCAGATAACCCTAGGTCCATGCCGGCTTCATAATATTTAATTTTTGCTCTGGATGCGAGAATGCGTTCCACCGCAGTATCAATATCTACCTGGAAGTACAGCGCAAGATCGGGTTGAATGGCAAACGAATAGAGATTGCGTACCCATTTGGGATCTACCCCCCGCGCAACATCCCGTGCAAAAGCGGTGAAGGCATAACGGTCTGCGATGACGATCACACCAGCTTTGAGCAGGGGGAACAGATGATTTTCCCAACGGTCGGCAAAATCGGTAGCTTGAATCAAGCTGAAGGTGGTGGGTGTAAACAAGCGTTCTTTCTTGCCGAATCTGGTTGTGCTTTTTACAAGAGGTGAGGTATTCCATTCGCTGAAATAGACTGATTTCCCCTTGTCCTTCAGCCATTTGTAGATCAGGTCTATTTGTGTGGATTTTCCACTTCCATCGATCCCTTCAACAATAATCAATTTTCCTTGGGTTGGATTGGGTTTTAACATACCATTTCCATTTCTTCAACTTGGTTTTCATTTATTGTATATTTTTATCTAAAGAATTGCTATGACAAATAAAAAACACCAAATAACAATAAAATTGGAATGATGTTTCACTTTAAATATGAGATGAAATCGGTCGTGACCTGGCAGATGCTTTGATCTATTGTCTGGTTACTCAAAAAAAATCAAAAATCAGAGAAGTCACTTTCATCATCATTCGAACTCATTTCCATTAATTCCCCGGTTGTGGTGAAAATAGTACGTTCACAAATATTGGTGACCCGGTCGGCAAACCGTTCCAGGTTATGGGCGATCCACAGAATGTCATTAGCTTCGTCCATTTGCGATGGGTTTGTAATAGCATATTGGATGGTATTGTGATAAATCTTGGTATACAGCTCATCCACAATATCATCTTCTTGTGGTATGGCAGCTGCCAGATTGGGGTTTTGTTCGATGAAGGCACTCAGCCCGCGATGTAGCATACTTACACTCTGTTCTGCCATTTTTTGAAAATCTCGAACTGGTATATCAATATCAGATTTGCCGATCTTGATATTGATCTTGGCAATTCCTTTGGCGTAATCTCCCATTCTTTCCAATTCATTCACCACCAGCAGCATCGCTGCGAGCAAGCGCAGATCACGCGCGAATGGTTGCTGGGTAGCCAGCAGGATAATGATGGCATTCTCCAATGCGAAGCGTTTTTCGTTGATGACGGTATCTTCTTCGAAAATCCGTTTGGCTTCTTTTAAGTCACGGGTTTGTAAAGTATTGGTAGCATCCAGGATTGCCTGTTCGACCATGCTGCCCAGAATATAGATCTCATTTTGAATTTGTGTCAATTTTGAATCCAGAGTTTTACGCGGCATCATTCACCTCTATGTAATCTATCCAAATCGACCGGAAATATAATCTTCGGTGATCTTTTCACGCGGATTGGTAAAGATCTGGCTTGTTTTTCCATATTCGATAATATAACCAGAACGGTCAGGGTGCATGTTAAACACCATGGTGTAATCAGAAGCACGGGCGGCTTGCTGCATATTATGCGTAACTATGACAATTGTATATTCTTTTTTCAAATTCTGAATTAATTCTTCAATTTTTAAAGTCGCGATTGGATCAAGCGCAGATGCCGGCTCATCCATCAGAATAACCTGCGGTTCCACAGCCAAAGCGCGCGCAATACATAGGCGCTGCTGTTGCCCGCCAGATAATGCCAGACCTGATTTATGCAAATTGTCTTTCACTTCATCCCAAAGAGCAGCGTCAGTAAGACTTTTTTCCACGATCTCTTCCAAGACTGCCTTATTTTTCAACCCGTGAGCGCGTGGACCATACGCGACATTGTCAAAAATGGATTTCGGAAAAGGATTGGGACGTTGAAAAACCATGCCGACCTGCTTGCGAAGTTCTACGACATCCTCTGTGAAGATATCTTCATCATCCAGCAAGATGCTTCCACTCGTTTTCACACTTGGGATCAATTCATTCATACGATTGATGGAGCGTAAGAAGGTGCTTTTACCACAGCCGGAGGGTCCAATGATGGAAGTGATGGCATGTTCAGGAATATCAACGTTGATGTCTTTTAATGCCTGGAAGTCTCCATAAAAAAGATTAAATTTCTGGGCTGTAATTTTTGGATTTCCGTTTCGTTTTGATGATCGCATGCTTCCTACTTTCCACTCAGGCGTTTTTGAAAGTATTTTGATGAAAGATTGATTGCCAGATTCAATATCATAATAATTAAGATCAAGATAGCAGAAGTTCCCAAGGCTTTATCCATTGCTCTAGTTTCGGTAGCAAGCATGTAAACGTGTAATGCCAGTGTTCTTCCTGATGACATCAGATTCTGAGGAAGGCGATAGCTG
>CAYLUJ010000120.1:4671-6529 GCA_964386805.1 uncultured Pelolinea sp.
CCAAGTGTAACCCAAAAAATTGCTGTTTCTGATATGATTCTACCAACACTCAACACAATTCCGGTAACAATTCCCGGAATTGCTGCTGGAATAACAACTCCGGTTACTGTTTGCCATTTCGTTGCTCCCAGCCCAAAGGAACCTTCGCGGTATGATTCGGGAACGGCCAGCAGCGCTTCTTCGGTGGTGCGGATGATGACAGGCAAAACAAGACAGGCGCCACTCAATCCGGCAGATAATAATGAAAATCCCAGTTTCATATATGAGACGAAAACAGCAAAACCGAATAATCCAAAAATAATGGAGGGAACCCCCGCTAGAATTTCCACGCCGGTGCGGGCGGTTTTGATCAACCAGTGGACAAATTTGCTGCGATTTTGGGCTTCATTGGCATATTCTACAAAATAAATGGCTGCGCCAATTCCAAGGGGGGCAGCGATCGCAATAGTAAAAATGACGAGGTAAATGGTCGTTACGATAGTGGTGGAAATACCCCCTTCTCCATCAAAGCCACCAGCCGGACGGGTGGTGAGAAATTCCAGGTTAATGGAAGGGAATCCTTTGGCAAACACATACCCGATGATCCAAACTAAAATCGCTATGGCTGTAAACCCGGTGATCCATAAAAAAAGAAAAGCCAGGTTTTGCGAGAGCTTACGTTGTTTGATATTGGATTTTTGCGTAACATTCTCTTTGGCAAGAGCTTTTTTTACCTGGTTGGCTAGAGACTGATTCATGCGTTTTTCTTTCCTTTCATAATGCGATTCGCCAATCGGTTAATGATCAAGAGGAATAGGAACAAGAGTACACCTGTAAAAAATAATGCCGAACGGTGTGCACCGGCGGCGTAATTAATCTCCACCGCAATATTGCCAGTAAGGGTACGGGCTGTGGAAAAGATGATCGATAATGGGTTATCGTTGACCGGAGCTGGAATGGCGATGGAGTTACCGATCACCATGATCAATGCCATGGTTTCACCTAACGCTCTGCTGATCCCCAGAATAACTGCTGCGATGCCAGTGGGTGGCTCCCAAGGCGTAAGATGCCTCACGATAGCTATCGGGCACAGCGCGAATGGCATCCTCGGTGATGTTTGTGATGGTTGGTAGGATCATGATGGAGAGGATGAGGGAAGCGTTGAAAATGCCAAAACCGGTGGTATTGCCTTCAACTTGGATCTGGCGGATCAGGGGTGCGATGACTACCATACCGAATAACCCATAAACAACGGATGGAATACCAGAAAGCAGCTCAATAGCAGTTCGGAAAATATTACGAATGAAATCGGGTGCGATCTCTGCCAGCAAAATAGCAGTGCCAAACGAGAGGGGAATTCCGATCAGCATGGCGCCGATCGTGCTATAAATAGATCCAATGATCATAGGTACCAGTCCAAACTGAGCACCACTGCTACCACCGGAACCTGGACGCCAGATCGTACCAGTGAGCAATTCTTTCAATCCAATTTCAGAGATGGCTAACGTTGATTCCTGGAAAGTAAAGAAAAAAATGAAGAGCACGATGAGAATCGAACTGAGTGCCGTAGTCAACAGAAAGTTCTTCACAATACGATCAAAAGTATGACGTTGTTTAGGGGTTTCAGAGAAAACAGCATCTGCTTTATATAAAAAGTAGAAAAGGATTCCTGGAGTGGAGATTTGGATAAGGGTTTTAATAAAGAACTCCCCAAAATATTTTAAGATCTCTCCAAAAGACAGAACTTGTTTTCCTGAGAAAGCTGTACTGGAGAATTCGAATAGCAATTTTATCAAGATGAAAAGGATAACCAAAATAAGGACAGATAAGAAACTGGTACGTGCCCAATTTTGTAAAGTATAGAATCCCTTGGCAAGGA
>CAYLUJ010000121.1:0-6495 GCA_964386805.1 uncultured Pelolinea sp.
GGTTTACTTTCAAAGAATCCATCTGCGGGATCAACCAATCTTGCACAAAGGTATCCGCATTCTCGCTGGCGCTGGGATTGAAGCTGATCTCCCCCGACAGGAAGGAATTGTAGAAGAAAACAAAAAATTCTTTCCTATTGTTTAAGGCAACCCGGTAGAGTTGGGTGGCATCCACCAGCGGATCTTTCGCCTGCCAGGGTGCCAGAATGGTATATTGGATGCCGTGATCTGACATAGCTTCCAGGGAAGCCATGTCCATGGCAGTTTCCGGCAGCCACATTCCTTGTGGTGCATGACCGAAGCGTTTCGTATAGTCTTTAATACCCCAACGGATCAAGGTATTTTTATCGCGTTTGCTTGCCAGGGGTAGAATATTGTGAAAATAGGGCTGCGCCATGGCATTGCTAATGCCGGTGCGCTGAAAGACCTGCTTTTCCTGGTCTGCAATGGAGCGTACTGTTTCGGGATGGTGCTTTTCCATCCAGGCGAAAAGCGTTGGTCCTATATTGAAACTGATCTTTTGAAAATTGCCGACCTGTGCGTTTGGGAGATAACATTCCTGGAAGATGCGTTCCGTCCAGTTACCGTAGGAACCGGCGCCGTATTCATTGGGGATCTCTCCCGTGAAGGGATCTTCCCGGGGAGGTTGGTAAAAATGTCCGTGGACACAGAAATGGCTTTTTGGCATGAAAGATTGTTTTCCTCAAATATGTGATTGAACCACGTCATTTTACCGTAAAAAGCGCCAAATAATCCTTCATTTTTCTGGAAGAATTCCCTCTTATTTTTGCGGAAGCAACAGGAATAAGAGATAGGAGATGTATTTACTACAAATTAACTAAGTAAGTATCCGCCGTCTACGATGATGGTTTCTCCAGTGATATATTTTGCCGCATCGCTCGCCAGAAATAGAACGACCGTGGCAATTTCGTCTGGCTCCCCCTGTCGCCCAAGGGGAATACGTGCGGTAAAGGTTTTCCCCATTTCCGCGATCTGTTCCGGTTTCAAACCGGACGCTTTGATCATATCTGAAGAACTCTGCGTGGCTCCCGGTGTCAGAATTCCTCCGGGGGCGATAGCATTCACGAGAATGCCATATTTACCCCATTCCAAAGCAAGGGAGCGAGTCATCATCACAATGCCACCTTTGGAAGCATCATAATGTGCCAGATTTCCGGTAGGATGAAATGCATCAATAGATGCGATGTTAATGATCTTCCCGCTCTTTTCTCTTTCCACCATTATTTTTGCAGCTTTCTGAGCAAAGAAGAAAGTACCTTGTAGATTGATGTCCATTACACGGGTCCACGCAGCTTCGGTCATGTTTAGAGCAGACATAAACGGGAAGATGCCGGCATTGTTGACAAGAATATCGAGAGTCCCAAACCTTTTCATTGTAAAATCCACTGCTTTGTCGATATCATCAAGATTGCTGACATCAGTGGCAATGAAATCCACTTTTCTGCCCTTGTCCACAAATTCTTTTATCGTTTGTGCACCATGTTTGATGTCAATATCCGCAATGACCACTGTTGCTCCCGCTTCGCTTAATCGATCCACGATGCTTTTACCGATCCCCATCGATCCGCCGCTGACAATAGCGGTCTTGCCACCGAGATCAAATAACTGTTCTATAGTTTTGAAAATCATGTCAACCTCCCATAATATTTATCATTATTATCAAAATAATCATAATAAGAATTGTAAAGAAAGATGTTAGAAATTCGTATAAAAATCGTTCTGCGAAAAAATCAATGGCATTATCTTTTCCGAAGAACATGCAAAATGGGATACTACATGTATCCAATGGCAGCGAATTCAATTTCGTTTATGCTAGTATCAAATCAAATAAAACCACTGGATTCCATTGGAAAATGAATTGTTATCGGATTGGTGATAGATGAAAGGAACAAATTTATTTCTTACCGCCCTCTTTTCCATCATGCTACTTGCCGGCTGTATGGAGAAACAACCAGTTCAGTTTGATTCACTGGAAACGGATGCTGACCCTGATCAATTCTCCAGTCTGAAGCAGATCTCTGATTACCCTGTATATATTTATTCCTACCCCGGTGATTATGGTTTTGAAGAATATTTGCAAACCGGAGAGCATGGTTTTGCTCAAACATCTATCCTGGAGGAGAGAGAATATGCTTGTTCTTGCTTTTCGGCTTTTGGGAATGAAAATCAAGCTGTTTTTGGAAGGAATTTTGATTGGTATTACCATCCTGTTCTGATCTTGTTCACGAAACCGTCTACAGGCTACAACTCTGTTTCGATTGTGGATATCGCTTATCTGGGCTTTGATGCTCAACATTCTCCCCTGGAGGACCCTCAAGCACTTCTTCAAGCTCCCTATATCCCTTTTGATGGAATGAACGAAATGGGTTTTGCGGTTGGCATGATGAGCGTAGCGCATGCTGAGGGCGGAGAGGATCCCCACAAAATTACTATCGGGAGTTTAGAATTAATGCGTTTAATGCTTGACTATGCAGGAAGTGTAGAAGAAGCTATTCTCTTGATCCAAGATTTTAATGTTGACTTTGACGATATTCCCGTTCATTATATGATCGCAGATAAGGGAGGGCATTCAGCGGTCATCGAATATATTGATGGAGAACCACTGGTGATCCGCAATGAACAAGCATGGCAGGTTTCAACTAATTTCCTGATCACTGAAGCACCTGTGACATCCTGCTGGCGTTACAATCTGCTTGAAGATGCTCTCCAGCACTCAAATGGAATACTGGACGGCGCAACTGGAATGGGATTGTTGAAAAGAGTATCGCAGCATGGGGATTTCTCCACGCGTTGGTCAGCGGTTTATGATCTCACCCATAATAAATTGCAGGTTGTTATCGGTGGAGATTTTAACGAAATTTATGAATTTTCATTAGAAGATTAAATAGAATTTCCTACGATATCTTTTTCTGATTGTGCTAAAATACTGTCAAGCATCTTCGAGTTCATTTGCCTAAAGCGATCAGGCTATGGCATTTGGACCGATAGGGTGTGAGCGGAAACGCTCCCGCCTCCCGCTTGGAAAGAGGATGTGCTGATAAATTGTGTTCGAATTCAGCAGCCCTTTCCAGCTGCTGTTTTTTATTAACAGCACTGTAGGCAGGGATCGTAAAACCGCCTAAACATCGTTCATAAAACAAGAAATAGGAGAAGAAAATGAACAAGAAAATTATTTTGATCAGTGTTTTAGTTGCCGGCTTGCTGCTTTCGGCTTGCGCAACTCAAACAGCAGAAACCACCACTGAAGAAGTAGTGGCAGTTGCTGAACCTGCCCTTACCCTCAGCGGCACGGTTGAAGCAGCTTGGACAGCAGATGAACTGAATGCCATGACCCAGGTCGAAGCGGAATATACCAATAAAGATGGTGAAACCTCCAAATTTAGTGGCGTTCTCATCAGTGACTTGTTGACCGCGGCTGGCGTAACTGATTATGCTACCGTTTCTCTTATTGCATCCGATGGATTCAGTGCCGATGTCACCAAAGAAGAACTGGTTGCTTGCGCGAACTGCATTGTCGCTTTCGATGAAGATGGTACCCTGCGCTCTGTGATGCCCGGTCTAGCCGGAAAACAGAATGTAAAAGGTCTTGTTGAGATTTCTGTTCAATAGGTTATCTAAAAACAAAAGAGCGACTTCAAAAATTGAAGTCGCTCTTTCTATTATCAAAATTGGTTCATACTTTGCTATTTTCTTTTTCTTAATCCGGATGCGATGAGAAGAAGTAGAAATCCAATTACTGCATAAACCCACGCACTCGGAAAACCCTGAAGAAACGGTAATAAATGGATCTTGGTGGTGAGAAGATAGTTCAATCCCACATCTGTAATATTCGCGATGGATAATACGCTGGAAACTAAAACTGCAAATCCGATAAGAAATATTAATGTGCTCATTGTTCCTCTAAATTTATTTTTGCTTTCATAACAATTCCGAAACTTTATATTCATTTTCTAGAGCTCATACCAATTTTGCTCTATGTGAACATACATTTCCTACATTAATTACGAAAAAAGATATTCAAGGTTTCACTAGCATTTGAATGGACTAATTTGAATGATTTAAAGGCTATTGCTTCTCTAGTTCAAATTTCTTTTTGTACCATTTATTTTGAAAATTTCTGGTAATCTATTTTTTCTGAAAATGCTCTCGAACCTTGGCAGCAATTTGGCGATCGGTCATTTTGTCAACGGTCTCAACGCCAACGATATATTCTCCGAATCCATGGTGTTTAAGGCGGTTTTCAAGTTCGACCTTTGCCTCACCAGGGCCAAATATCCAGATTGAATCGGCATCACGGATATAAGCGATAACCCCGTCATAATATTTTTCAAGATGCTCTTCATACTGTCGATCTCGCATGTCTTCTGCTGCCGGTGCCCGGGAATCAATGGGTCCTTTTGAATGTGTACCGCTTGAGAATCTGACGCGCTTCTCCATGTTCGAGGATATTTCTTGTATCAATTCTGTTCCATTTTCGATGGTAACAATCACGGCTTTGCGGTGATCGATCCACAAACCCACTTCTTTTTTCATTGATTCCTCCATAACAATGTCTTGATAAACCACCTTTTTGAAATAGATATATCTTTCTTTTTCATTTACTATATCCATTGTACACGAATCAAGATGACGACAATACCTCTCTCGAATTCCAAACAAACTGATCATAAATTAGCCGATAAGGTTCTCCATGATATCTACGTGGTACTACAATACCTGTATTAGAGAAAGCAACTTGTAAAGATTTTATAGTGTTTGTTATTTGATTATTTGAAGCCCAAACCCCTTATGGAAAGGAAAAAATTGTGAATTTCTTTCTTGGAGAATTCTCATAATAATTTATGTTGGGTCTAAAAGGTCAGAGTGATAAATTGAATACACATATCGAGTTCTGTATAATTTAATGTAATTCTCATCTTAACGAATACAAAGGTGATGGATCGATGAATGAATTAGAGATGCTCTCCAAACAAGAGTTGATCACCAGGGTTAATGAATTACAAATTCTTCTTGATGCCTTTAAAGAAGAAAAAGATAATTGGGAATTGTTAAATTTTCCATGGATTGGAAATCTCGGAAACTGGTATTGGTATGTAAAAAGCAATCATGTGGTTTTCAACGAAGCCAAGATCATTGCATTGGGATATCACAAAGAAGATATTCCGGGAAAGATCGGTTTTGACTTTTTCACCGGAAAACTGCATCCGGATGATTATGAGCGTGTCATGGATAATATGCGCAGTCATCTTTACGGAAAATCCCCGGTATATGAGACTACCTATCGCATCCAAACGAAGGATGGGCGGTGGGTTTGGTTCTATGATCGTGGAAAGATTACCAAGCGTGATGAAAACGGTAAGCCAGAATTGGTGGCGGGCATCGTATTTGACATTACGGAACAAAAACGCATGGAAGAATTGCTCGAAAAGCAAAATCAGCAGTTGTTGGAATTGAGCCGCACTGACCCTTTGACCGGATTATTTAATAGAAGAGTATTAGATGAAAAATTGGATTATGAGATTCGTCGAGCGCAGCGTATTAAAAGCCATTTAAGCTTGCTCATGCTCGATATCGATCATTTCAAGCATATCAACGATACCTATGGGCATCTCACCGGAGATAAAATTCTAGTTCGGGTGGCAGAGATCCTAAAAGAAACAATTAGAAATATTGATATTGTTGGCAGATTCGGTGGGGAAGAGTTCTTGATAATCTTTCCGGATTGTTCTTTATCCGATGGAGCAGGAATTGCAGAAAAGATTCGTACAACAGTTATGCAATCCGCTTTTATATCTAATATACAGGTCACCATCAGTGGCGGCATCGTTGAATATAGGGATGATACTATTGATGAATTTACTGAACATGCAGATAAATGTTTGTACCAAGCCAAGGAAAACGGAAGAAACCGCATCGAAATTCCCTCATAATCACTTTCATCTCATTTGCAAGTAAAAGTCTGTCTTTCCCTGCAACCGCACTGGCGCTTCTCTTCATGACGCTAGTTTATTTAGTTTTCCCGAGACTGTTGATAGATTTCTACTAAAATCAAAATGTGATCCGGACAGTAGAAAATAAAAAGCTGCTAGTTTGGCAATCGCAGCCTGTTCTTTTTCATCAATCACCACTTCGTTGCCGAATCCCCAAACCCCACCGATTTTAGTTTCAGGGATTTTACGTGCCATATCCACCAGCCAGCGCTGCGCCATCTGCTACAACCTGCTTTGCTTCCGCGCGTAGAGAGACTATGTCCTTGAATTTGATACTGGAATGCATCTGCTTTGGCGTCGGTGATGGTCATGTTATTACATTGAAGTCCCTTCCTGTAGCATATAGGAAGGGACTTCAAAAATTCATTTTGCTTGAATGCTTTTTGAAATTATTTAGTATTGCTCTTGGTGGAATGGGGTTTGATGATGCACAGAAACCCCATGGGTTCTTCAGAAATACAAGTGAATTGATGTACATCATTAC
>CAYLUJ010000122.1:0-6388 GCA_964386805.1 uncultured Pelolinea sp.
CTCATAAATCTCTTTTGTTGTCCAACCAGCCCATGCCATTGTTTTCAAAGAAGACTGGTAGCATGTTGAGCTTAAAATGGCTTTCTTAAAGATGGATGGATTGGACGTGATCCCGGAAATCCTTCCCCCATCAATGAATCTCTGTATAGTTCCGTCCTTTAATAGATCGCGCTGAATGTTGTCGTACCATAGAGATTGCCCAATTTTTTTAAGCTCAGCAGCTTGTTCCATTACTCACCTTTGTAAGTACCCTCTTCAATTTCGTGAATCTTGCGGCGGCGTTTCTGATGCCGTTCTGCCTGCTCCACCGACGCGTTAAGAAAGCTCAATACGATCTCATTTGCCAGCTCGGAACCAATGATGCGCGCACCCATGCACAGAACATTCATGCCATCGTGTTCCACTCCCTGATGGGCGGAATAGGTATCATGGCAAATTCCCGCATAGATGCCCTTCATTTTGTTAGAGGTAATACAAGCACCGATCCCGGAACCGCAGATCGTGATTCCGCGCTCTACTTTCCCCTCCTGGATCGCTTTTCCAACTTTATAGGCGAAATCCGGATAATCCACCGGATCTGTTGCATAGGTACCCACATCCAGAACTTCATACCCTGCTTTGCGGACTACTTCGAGTACCTCAGTTTTTAAAACAAATCCGGCATGATCAGAACCAATCGCGATTTTCATTGTGAATCCTTTCAAGCCAGTAGCTGCATGGCATGGCTTACAATATTTTCAACCGAAAACCCAAATTTTTCATATAGAATTTCCGCCGGGGCAGAGGCACCATAACTGGTCATTCCGATCATCACACCCTTCTCCCCCAACCATTTCTCCCAACCCTGTTGTATACCCGCTTCTACTACCAGGCGGCATTTCACTGTTGGGAGCAAAACAGAATCTTGATATTCTTGGGATTGTTTTTCAAATAATTCCCAGGATGGGAAGGAAACCACGCGTACATTCTTCCCTTTTTCAACCAAAACAGCAGCAGCATCCAGGATAAGCTGTACTTCGGAGCCGGTCGCCATGAAAATGATCTCCGGTCTGCCTTTTCCGAAATCCGCCAGCACATAAGCGCCTTTGTGCAATCCGGTTGCCGGGGCCAGTCTTTCTCTGTCTAATGTTGCCACATCCTGTCTGCTGAGGATCAGCGCAGTCGGACCATCCCTGCGTTCGACGGCAGCTTTCCAGGCTTCCCGGGTTTCATTGGCATCTGCCGGACGGATGGTGACCAAATTTGGAATCGCGCGTAAAGCTGCCAGATGTTCGACAGGTTGATGAGTAGGACCATCTTCTCCCAGCCCAATACTGTCATGCGTAAAGACCCATACCACCGGGTAATCGGAGATCGCCGATACCCGAATAGCGGGTCTCACATAATCAGAGAAAACCAGGAAGGTAGCACCGAAAGGAATGACTCCCTTATGGACTGCCATCCCGTTCAGAATCGAACCCATTCCATGTTCCCGCACCCCAAAATGCAGGTTGGCTCCTGCACGGTTCTCGGCAGAAAAAGCGCTACTTTGATCGATCCATGTTTTGGTGGAGGGAGTCAGGTCAGCCGAACCGCCCATCATTTCAGGCAGGCTTTTTGCCATAGCGTTGATCACCTTGCCTGAAGAAATGCGGGTTGCCATGCCTTTGGCATCCGCAGGAAATTCAGGTAAGACTGCGTCCCAATTCGCAGGCAATTTCCCTTCGATGCGACGTTTCAATTCAGTAGCTTTTTCCGGGAATTGTTTTTGGTATTCTACAAACCGGATTTGCCAGTCTTTTTCGTAGGCAATCCCATTTTGCCTGACAGTGCGATAGTGCTCCAGCACATCAGCGGGGATGTAGAAATGGGGTTCCACAGGCCAATTTTGCGCTTCCTTGGATGCATCGATCTCCTTCCACCCGGGTGGAGTACCGTGTGCTGCAGCCGTATCCTGTTTGGTGGGCAGACTGTACCCGATATGCGTCCGGCAGACGATCAAAGATGGACGCGGATCTTTTTTGGCGATTTGAATGGCTGCATCGATCGCATCCACATCATTCCCATCTGCAACTTTTTGAACATGCCAACCGTATGCTTCAAAGCGTAAAGCGCGCTCTTCGGTGAAAGCCAGATCGGTGGATCCATCGATGGATATATGGTTATCGTCGTACAGATAAATTAATTTTCCTAATTTAAGGGTACCGGCTAAGGAAGCAGCCTCGGAAGTAACACCTTCCATTAGATCCCCATCGGTTACGATGGCATATACATAATGATCAACAACCGCAAGATTCGGTTCATTGAATTCGGCTGCCAGATGCGCTTCGGCGATCGCCATGCCTACCCCATTGGCAAAACCCTGCCCTAAGGGACCGGTGGTAACTTCTACACCGGGGGTCAAGCCATATTCAGGATGACCGGGGGTGCGGCTGCCCCACTGCCTGAAATGCTTCAACTCATCCAGATTAAGGTCAAAGCCAGTTAAATGCAGTAAGCTGTAAATGAGCATGGAACCATGACCACCCGAGAGGATAAAGCGGTCACGATTGAACCAACTCGGATTGGCAGGATTAATTTTCAGGTGGCGCGTCCAGATTGTATATGCGATGGCGGCTGTCCCCATGGGTAATCCAGGGTGTCCGGAATTCGCGGTTTGTACACCATCTACCGATAAATAACGTAAAGTTTTGATGGCGTTCAATTCCAGGTCAGTTTTTGTGCTCATAAATTTTTCCTTGGGATATGATTTTTGTTATTCTACCATGTGATTAAATTCTAAATCAATTCCTGATTTCAATAATCGGAATTAACCTTAACTATAGGATTCATGATCCGAACTAAAGCTGTATGAACTAGATCTTCATTCTTTTTAGTCGCAAACTATTGGTAACCACAAACACACTGGAAAATGCCATGGCACCTGCCGCGAACATGGGGCTGAGATACCCCATGGCAGCCACCGGGATGAGGATGACATTATAGAAGAAAGCCCAGAACAGGTTTTGCTTGATGGTGTTCAACGTCTTTTTAGATAATTGGATCACCTCAACCACTTTTCCTAATTCTCCACTGAGCAGTGTAATGGGAGCTGTCGAAAGAGCCACATCGGTTCCGGTACCGACCGCAATGCCTACATCTGCCTGTGCCAGAGCGGGCGCATCATTCACGCCATCTCCAACCATGGCAACTTTTCTTCCCTGTTTCTGCAAGCTGCTGATCGCATCCGCCTTCCCCATGGGCAGTACATCTGCCAGCACATCACGAATTCCAGCCTGGCGTGCGATTGCCTCGGCAGTAGCTTGATTATCTCCGGTCAGGAGAACCACTTTCATTCCCATGGCTTTCAGTTTTTCCACGGTCGCAATGGATTCACTCTTTATTTGGTCAGCGATCCCAAAGACACCCGCCAGTTGCTTGTCGATCGCAATAGAAATGCCGGTAAGCGCTTTCTCTTGCAAAGTTTTCAGAACCGTTTGGTCCGGCGAATAGGAAACTCCTTGCTGCTGGAGAAAACGCTCATTCCCTAATTCGACCAATTCTTTGTTTACCTGCGCAGATACTCCCAATCCAGGAAATGCTTGAAACTCTGTCATCTCTGCCAGTTTGATCCCTCGATTGCCAGCTTCGGCAAGAATGGCTTCCCCTAAAACATGTTCGCTGCCATTTTCAACACTGGCAGCCAATCTCAACACATCATTCTCGGCATACTTTTTTCCAATTACAAAGATTTCAATAACAGAAGGCTGCCCCTTGGTGATCGTGCCGGTTTTATCAAAAACCAGTGTATCCACTTTTCCGGCTCGTTCCAGCGCTTCAGCCGAGCGGAATAAGATACCTCGCTCAGCACCCTTGCCCGACCCTACCATCACCGCGGTCGGTGTCGCCAGCCCCATGGCGCACGGGCAGGCAATCACCAATACAGCGGTCATATTAATGAGAGCACGAGAAAATACAGTCTGATCAGCAGCCGAAAGAGGAACCTTCAAGATAAAGTTCCACAGCACAAAAGTGAGCAGAGCCAGCAAGATCACGATGGGTACAAAATAAGCGGATACCGTATCCGCCAGTCTTTGGATCGGTGCTTTACTGCTCTGAGCTTCATCGACCATTTTAATGATGTGCGAAAGGACGGTATCTTTCCCAATTTTGGTAGCCTTGAAAGCGATCACACCCTGCTTATTGATAGTTCCCCCAATAACTTGATCGCCGATTTCTTTATTTGCAGGTAAAGACTCGCCCGTGATCAGGGATTCATCAATGGAGGTATGTCCATCCACCACTTCCCCATCCACCGCGATCTTCTCACCGGGTCGCACAACGAGAATATCTCCTACTTGAATTTCTTCAGCTGGGATCTTGACTTCCACTCCATCGCGCTTCACTGTAGCATTCTTCACCTGAAGATTGACCAGCTTCTTCATGGCTTCGCTGGTACGTCCTTTAGCTTTCGCTTCGAGATACTTGCCCAATCGGATGAGGGTGATGATCACTGCAGAGGTTTCAAAATACACATGCCCCTGGACCACGCCAGCCATCACCAGGATTGAAAAGATATATGCCACAGAGGAACCGAGAGAGATCAGCACATCCATGTTTGCTGAACCACCCCGCAGTGATTTCACTGCACCTTCATAGAACTGCGCTCCGACATAAAATTGAACTGGGGTAGCCAAAGCCAGGAATAGATAATTGAGCCACTTTGCCATGTGCAAAAATTCCGGTAGAAGGTTAAAATCGTGTGCCATGGATAACACAAATAGAGGGATGGTAAAGATCAATCCAACAGTCAGGAGCATCCGCTGGTGTTTGATCTCTCTTTCGCGTGCTTTTTGTTCCGAATCCAGCGCATCCACCGGAACGATCGGGTGAAAGCCGATCTTCCTGAGTGTTTTATAGATATCTTGCATATCCACCATGGTGGGGATATACAAAACAGTGATCTTCTCTTTCACCACATTTCCCGTGACCTTCATCACCCCATCTATATCGCTCAGTTTTTCGATAATTCGATCCACTTCGTGAGAGTCACTTAATTTTTCCAAAAGAATATCATTTTCAATTTGCAGCACCCCATATCCGGCGCGCTCCACGCGCTGGATGAGCGCATCAAGATTGGTCTCTTTTTCAGAATAGTTCACCACTGCCCGTTCCGATGATAAATTCACAGAAACAGCAGCAACGCCCTTTTCTTTTTTTAAGTTGCGTTCAATAGTTGCAACGCAGTTGGCACAGGTCATTCCTTGTATCGGTAAAATGATATTCTTCGTTTCTTCCATTTTCGTCTCTACAATCTATGCTTCGGGAGGATACCCGATTTCAGTCAATGTTTGGATTATTGTTTTTTCTACTTCGGGGGGATTAAATGTGACGCTCGCTTTTTTGGTATTCAGATCAACGTCCGCTTTCTCCACTCCTTCAATTCCTTCCAACTCCATTTTCACCGTATGTACACAATGTTGGCAGTGAATATTGGGGATCGTATATGTCTTGTTCATTCTTCTTCCTTTCTTTTCGTGTTTATTATATTATATGATTTTTTTCATAATTATTAATATTTTTGTAGAATTTTACTCTTGACGAAACAGGTTTTTCCGATAGGATAAATCTAAGGGTAAGAAATGAAAACTCTCAAAGACAAAAAGATCCTCATCACTGGCGCTTCCAAACGGATTGGTCGTGAATTTGCACTCGCTGCTGCCTGCGAGGGAGCTTTTGTGTTCCTGCACTACAGCACTTCTGAAGTGGAAGCGCGAAAGACACAACAGGATGTTCAGAAAGCTGGGGGGGAGTGTGAACTTCTTCAGGCTGATTTTAGCAATCCCCAACAGGCGATATCTGTATTTGAAAAAGTATTTACAGATTACGAAATTTATGCGCTTGTGAACAACGCATCCATTTTCATGCAAAATACGTTGCGTGATGCGACCCTCCCCGATTGGAATCTTCATCAAGCAATCAATCTGACTATGCCTTTCCTCCTTATACAAGCCTATGCGAACTCGCCTCGCAACACTTCCGGCAGGATCATCAATATTTTGGATTGGAGAGCCCTCCGCCCGGGGAAAGATCATTTTGCTTACACCATCAGTAAAGCTGGACTGGCTGCGCTTACAGAAGCGTCTGCCCTCTCGCTTGCACCGGCTTTTCAGGTCAATGGGCTGGCATTGGGCGCAATTCTGCCGCCCTCCGATGGTGGTGATACGAGCAACATCATTAAACAGGTGCCAGCGGGTCGTTGGGCAGCGCTTGATGAATTGACCCGAACTTTTCTTTTCCTATTAACTGCACCGCTGTATTTAACAGGCGAGATCATTCACATTGACGGAGGAAGACACTTGGTCTAGAACATTATGGATAAAGTATTTATTAATGACTTAATGGTTCGAGGGGTTATTGGGATCAGTGA